>NZ_JAFEWC010000004.1 GCF_017355875.1 Aridibaculum aurantiacum | reverse complement strand
AGTAGTTAAAGAGATGCGGGGGCGGCTCGCTTTAACAGAGCAAGACACCGCATCTTTTTGACGGCAAACATCAACGTAGCAATAAAAAAACAAACAAAAAATGGTCAACTTTTTTCAGGACAAGACAAGATGCTGATATTGATTATAACAGGAATGGCTAAGGCTTGAAAATTCAAATCTATAATAAACATGAACCAGCAGTTAGGTAAATACATCATCATAGGAGGAATAGCAGTAGTAGTGGTGGGTATACTCATTTACTTTTTTCACAACAAGCTGCATTGGTTTGGCAGGCTGCCGGGAGATATACGGGTAGAAAAAGAAAACTTCAGGTTTTACTTTCCCATCACCACCATGATCATAATAAGCATCATCTTAAGTGTGCTCTTTCGCTTGTTCAGGAAAATGTAGATTGCAGCTCTCTAACAATGTCAACCATATTTATACATGAGTAGTATTCTTTTCTCTCTTGAAGAAGGCGTAGCTTCTATAACACTTAACAGGCCGGATAAACTTAATTCTTTCAACCGCGAAATGGCGCTCGAAATGCAGGCGAGGCTGGATGAATGTAAAGCATCAACAGTACGCGCTGTTTACATAACAGGTGCAGGCAAAGGTTTTTGCGCCGGGCAAGATCTTGCTGAAGTAGTGGATCCTTCAGGACCAGGAATGAACAGGATCCTAAGCGAACATTATAATCCCATTGTGTCACGTATAAGGAAACTGGAGAAACCTGTGATAGCAGCTGTAAATGGTGTAGCAGCAGGCGCCGGAGCTAACATTGCTCTTAGTTGCGATATAGTAGTGGCTGCAGCATCTGCATCGTTCATACAAGCTTTCAGTAAAATAGGATTGATACCAGACAGCGGTGGCACATATATTCTCCCAAGGCTGATAGGCCTGCAAAAAGCTACAGCTCTAATGATGCTGGGTGATAAAGTACCGGCAGCAGAAGCAGAGCGATTGGGCATGATCTATAAAGTGATAGAAGACTCTGTCTTTGCCGAAGAAACTTACAAGCTTGCCCGTACAATGGCTGCTATGCCTACACGTGGTCTGGCCCTTACCAAGAAAGCTTTGGATTGGTCGCTCACGCACACATTTGATGAGCAACTTATGAACGAAGATAAACTGCAACAGCAGGCAGCTGCCACCAATGATTTTAAAGAAGGAACGAATGCTTTTTTAGAAAAACGCTCACCTGTTTTTAAAGGTGAATAACCCATAGCCAAGCCACATGAAAACACCTGCAGAAATAACTGCACAGATGATGGAGAAAGACTTCTTCTCGCAATGGTTGGGAATAGAAGTAGTGGACATAGGTAAAGGCTATTGCAAACTGCAGATGCAGGTGAGGCCTGAGATGTGTAACGGATTTGGTATTACGCATGGCGGCATTAGTTATTCTTTTGCAGATAGTGCGCTGGCTTTTGCATCCAATAGCAATGGCAGGCATGCAGTATCTATAGAAACTTCTATTTCGCATATAAAGCCCATTCTTCCCGGAGATGTATTGCAAGCTATTGCAAAACAAAAAAGCATCAGCAACCGGATAGCTATATACGAAGTAAGTGTGCTAAGGAATGAGGAAGTGGTGGCATTATTTAAAGGAACTGTTTTTAGAAAAGATGCAGAATGGTAGCTTGTAATAAGGTACAAGCCCATCAGTCAATCATCATATAATTATGTTTTACGAGTTCAAAGGATTTAAGCCAGTGGTACATCCATCGGCATATGTTCATCCACAAGCAGTGGTTACAGGCAACGTCATCATTGGTAAAGATGTATACATAGGACCCGGTGCAGCTATACGTGGCGACTGGGGAGCCATAGTAATTGAAGACGGATGCAATGTGCAAGAGAATTGCACTATACATATGTTTCCTGGCGTAACAGTTACACTACACGAAGGCGCTCATATTGGTCATGGTGCTATTATACATGGCGCTACTGTTGGCCGCAACTGCCTTGTAGGAATGAATGCAGTGATCATGGATAATGTAGAACTGGGCGACGAATGTATTGTTGGTGCACTGGCTTTTATTAAAGCAGATAAAAAAATCCCAGCGAGAAGTTTGGTGGTTGGAAATCCTGCTAAGATCATCAAGCAGGTAAGTGATGAAATGATTGCGTGGAAAACAGCAGGAACTAAACTGTACCAAATGCTTCCTTCAGAAATGCATGAAAGCGCTACACCTTGCGAGCCACTTACTGAAGTAGAACCCGGCCGCCCATCGCAGGAGGTGCTGTATAAGACATGGCAGGAAGTAAGGAAAGTTTGAGGTTTGAAGTTTAAAGTTTAAAGTTCTTCTAAGTTGATCTGTTTCTTTTTTTGAATTTTGACTTTTGACTTTTGCCTTAGCATCACCAATCCTTTTCTTGCATATTGCCACTTCGCTGTTTGCTTTGCTTGTTTTGTTGCAGGCGTTTTTCTTCCTGTCGTAGTGCATTTAGCATACGCTCTGCCTGTTGCTCGTTCAGCTTGCTTTTGTTCTGTGGCTTTGGTTCTGGTTTATTTTGGTTGTTGCTCTGGTTCTGGTTTTTCTGATCTTGTTTTGGCGGAGGCGGTTGTTGTTTCTTCAACTCATTCAATGCACGTTGCAGGTTTTCCCGTGCCTGCTCGTCTTGTGGGTTAAGCTTTAGTGCTTGTTTATATGAGCCGATGCTTTCGTGCAATTGATTTTGCCGGCTGTGCATCACGCCTTTGTTATAAGAGGAGCGTGAAATAAAACCTTTATCTGTGGTAGCTTCTGAAGCTGCTTCAAAAGCTTTTGCGGCAGCTTCTGCCTGCTGCGACTTATACAGCGCATTACCCAAATTGTAAAGTGCTTTCGCATTGGCCGAATTAACATCAGTAGCTTTTTTATAAGCCTCTGCAGCCTTATCATAATCGCCTTTCTTGTAATGCTCGTTACCGCGCATTACAAGCACCTTATCATTCTGCCCATTGCTGGCAGCAGCCATACAACAGAAGATTGTTCCATATATTATTTTGCGCCAAACCATTTTATTCTTCTTTCAGGTATAAAAACTTCTACCAACAACAGTACCAGTGCCACAAGCAGGAACCACTGGAAATAAGAATCGTAAGAACGTTGTTCTCCCCCACCTACCTGCTTTTTATCCATCTGGTTTAGTTCATTCATTATCCTCGTTACCACTTCATCTGGTGAATTGAAAAGAACATATTCTCCACCGGTTTTTTGTGCTACCAGCTGCAGGTCCTTTTCATTCAGTTTAGACACAACCACGTTTCCCTGCAGGTCCTTTTTATAATCATTGATCACTTCATCAAAAATGGGAGCGCCATCAGGCGAACCAATACCTATTGCGTGAACCACTACACCAAATTCAGCCAGCTCATCTGATGCTGCTTCTACTTTCTCATCATGATCTTCACCATCTGTTACCAGAATGACCGCTTTATATTTTCTTTCTTTTGTATCGAGAGAGGCATTGGCCAAACGAAGCGCATCGCCTATCACCGTTCCTTGCACAGGCACGGCAGAAGGTGAGGCATTTGAAATGAACATCTTTGCAGAAGCAAGATCAGCGGTAAGTGGCATTTGCAAAAAAGCTTGTCCTGCAAAAACCACCAAGCCCATCCTGTTATCTTCCAGCTGATCCACCAGTTTGTTCAGCACTTGTTTTGCACGTTCCAGCCGGTTTGGCTTTATGTCCTGTGCGAGCATGCTATTGCTCACATCCAGTACCACCATTACATCAATACCTGCTTTGTTGCCAGATGCGCCGGCTTTAGGCTTGCGAAGATTAGCAGCGCCAATGACACAGAGCGCAAGCGCTGCAATGAAAACAAAGAACTTTAGCCTGAAATATTTAGGCGAATAATCTTTTACCAGGCTTTTTACCAGGTCTTCATCGCCTATCTGCTTCCTTACTTTACGCTTCCACCTAAGCAGGAAAACGAACAACAGCGTGATAGGGACCAGGAGCAAAAGACCAAGCAGGTATTCTAAATTTTGAAATGCCATGAAGCACTGAATGATTTGTGGTAGGTAAACAAAAAATGAACCATTTACATATTGCCTTTCAGGAAGCCCAGCTGGTCGAGTGTCTTTTTCAAGATATCCATCCGCACCTTCACCATTTCTGTATCAGCAGGTCCTTCTACATTCATTGCAAAAAAATATGGATGCTTGTTCTCTTCTATCCAGCCAACGATCCAGCCTAAAGCATTTCCATTTTCAGTATTACCAAGCCCGGTTTTATAAGCAAGAATATAGTTAGAATTCTTTTCCATCACCATTGCTTCTTTTACTATGCGGGTTGTTCTCTTTTGAAAAGGCAGTTCATCAAAGTATAATTTTTTCACCAGCCCAAGTTGCTCATCTGCAGTTATTTTAATGGAATTATCCAGCCAGAAGTTATCAACTGTTTTTATTTCAGCACGGCTGTAGCGTGAAGCATAACCGAGTGAATCCAGCCAGCGCTGCATAGTATCTTTTCCTATGCGCCTCGCCACCTCCTGGTAGTATGGCACCGAAGAAAATTTGAAAGCCTGTGTCATGTTCAGGTCCTGGTTCCAGTTCTGTATTTCCCGCTGTTGTCCATCCCAGGGTATCACCATGTTCTCATCTACTATTCTTCCTGTTTCTATTCCAATCAATGAATTCACAATTTTAAAAGTAGAAGCAGGTAGGTAGGCGCTGTCTCTAAACCGGCTTAGGTTATAAACAGTAAACTCTGCTTTACCATTATCCAGTAATCCAAAAGTGCCGGTAACATTGTGCGCTTTAAAATGTTTTCCCAGGCTATCATCCACGTTCACATTGTTTTGATTACAGCCTGCTACAATGCATACCATAATTGCTATAAAAGCATATTTCATCTGTGTAAAAAATTTTCGCAAAGCTATTCATTTACCAGGTGCATTGTTTTAGCTGCACCTCTAAAGCATCTATAAATAAAAAAGGAGAAGCAACTGCTCCTCCTTCATATATTGAAACTTTCTTATTACATCCCTTTTTCAGCAGATGCTTCTAATTCTTCATCATTAACAGGCGTTGATACCTCCGCCGAACCTTTAAGCACACCCATTTCTTTTCCAACTTTTGTGAAGGCAGCAATGGCGCTATCTAAATGATGCATTTCGTGCGCTGCACTTAATTGCACACGTATACGTGCAAGTCCTTTGGCCACTACAGGATAAAAGAAGCCGATAACATAAACACCTTCTTCCAGCAAACGAGCGGCAAACTCCTGTGCAACCGTTGCTTCGTACAGCATGATTGGAACGATCGGGTGGTCGCCGGGTTTGATATCAAATCCAGCAGCGGTCATTTTTTTACGGAAGTACTTCGTGTTTCTTTCCAGCTTATCACGCAGCTCAGTGGTTTCTGTTATCATATCAAATACAGCTATGGAAGCACCTACAATGCTTGGAGCAACTGTATTACTAAATAAATAAGGACGGCTGCGCTGGCGCAACATTTCAATGATCTCCTTTCTTCCGCTGGTAAATCCGCCACTGGCGCCACCCAGTGCTTTACCCAATGTGCCGGTAATGATGTCTATCCTGCCCATTACATCGCGGTACTCATGGGTCCCCCTGCCGGTCTTACCCAAAAATCCGCTGCTATGGCTTTCATCAATCATTACAATGGCATCGTATTGATCAGCCAGGTCGCATATCTTATCCAGCTGCGCAATGGTTCCATCCATACTAAATGATCCATCGGTAACAATAACGCGGCTGCGGAGGTGTTGCGATTGCTTCAGTTTGTCTTCCAGGTCCTCCAGGCTATTGTGCTCGTAACGGTAACGCTGTGCCTTACATAACCGCACACCATCTATGATAGATGCATGGTTGAGCGCATCGCTGATGATGGCATCCTGCTCGTTGAACAGTGGTTCAAAAACACCTCCGTTTGCATCAAAGGCAGCTACATATAAAATGGTATCCTCTGTACCTAAAAAGTTCGCGATCTTTTGTTCCAGTTCTTTATGTATGTCTTGGGTACCGCATATAAAACGCACGCTGCTCATGCCATATCCATGACTGTCGATAGCTTTATGTGCGGCCTCTATCACTTTCGGATGGGAAGAAAGCCCCAGGTAGTTGTTAGCGCAAAAGTTCAAAACAGTTTTGCCATTTACGGTTATTTCCGGCCCCTGCTCACTGGTGATGATCCTTTCTCTTTTGAATAACCCCGCCTGGTCAATCTCTTGCAATTCAGCTTGTATACGTTGTACAAAGTTCTCGTTCATATTTCAGCAATTTTTGATGCCGGTAAAGGTAAGAGAGTTTCCCCATGGCTGCATCTGTGTTTAACGGGATGAAAGCATCCAACCTCCCTCCCTTTTTAATTTTTCATTTTTCATTTTTCATTTTTTCCCCCGTTCATCCGCCTCTTCATACCGCGCATCCGCCTGTACACACGCTCTTCCTGCAAATGGCTAATAAACTTCTACTTTTTTTACCTCCAGCTGTAACTTTTTACTTTTGTGCGCGTACAACTACAAAACCAACAACAAGCATAGCTGCTTCTTATGACGGAACAACAATATAATGAGTGTGTGAACCTGTATTCGGATAACGTGTACCGGTTTATAGTAAAGAACCTCAGGCACCAGGAGGATGCTCGTGATATTGTACAATCAGCATTTGAAAAGATGTGGCGTCATAGAGAATCGGTGGAGTTTGATAAAAGTAAATCGTACCTGTTCACGGTAGCTTACAACCAGATGATTGACCACTTAAGGAAAGTAAAGCGGATAAACCTGCAGGAAGATTTTACTGAAACAACCAAAGGTGTACAACACCAGCAAACGCCACAGGTAAAAAAAGCACTGATGGAAGCACTGAACAGGCTAAACGAAACACAGCGTAGCCTGGTGATGCTGAAAGATTATGAAGGTTACAATTACGAAGAAATAGGAAGGATAACCGGGCTAAACGAAAGCCAGGTAAAAGTATACCTCCACCGTGCAAGGATAGCATTACGCAATTACCTGGTAAGCCCGGAGAACGTGATTTGATTGAAGATTTTTGATTGAAGATTTTAGATTAGAGAATAGAACTTTTAAATAAGAAGAAGCGTGAGTATAAACAGGCATAACTACGAAGAATTCTTTCTACTGTATGTAGACAGGGAACTAGCTCCCGAACTACGTGCAGAAGTGGAAGCCTTTGTACAACAGAACCCGGACCTGGCATCAGAGCTGGAGATGTTGCAGCAGTCGGTGCTACTGCCTGAGGACATCACTTTCGAGGATAAAGAGGAGCTTTTCAGGAACAACCCGGGTATCAGTTCCAGCAATTATGAGGAGTATTTTTTACTGGCTATAGACAACGAGCTTTCAGAACAAGGAAAGGAAGCAGTGGAAACTTTCATCCTGCAACATCCTAACCTGCAGGAAGAGTATACACAGCTACAACAAACCGTACTACCCGCTGAAGACATAGTTTATCCTAATAAAAAAGAGCTGTACAGGCACGAAGAAACGAAACGGGTGGTGCCACTGGTGTGGTTTAAAATGAGTGTGGCAGCCGCAATATTGTTCCTGGTAGCAGCGGCATGGTTACTTGTAAACGACGAAAATATTGAGCAGCCGGCTGTGGCAAACGTTCAGCCTCAGAAGATTGAAAAAGTAGAACAACAACCTGTAGCACCTGCAGCAAGCGGGCACTTAGCGAAAGCGGAAACCACAGAAAAACCTGCTACAAACGAATCACCAGCTGAAGTGGTGAAGCCTGTAGAAACAACTTTTGCCAAAAACATACAACAGCGAAAGGACACAAGATCTACCGAAATAGTGGTTCAAAAAAATGAGGAGAAGCCAATAAAATTGCTTCCGCCAACTGAAGAGATGATGGCTGCCATTATACGCAAAGAACCATCAGAAGTTAATACAACCAGTAATCCTCAGCATGCGAATAACCAGGTAGTGGTAGTAAATAATAAACCATCTACCCAAGCAGAACAGCCTATAGTGCACAATGCAGTTTATAAAGATATTGAGGATGAGGATGAGACCAGCAAGACGATCTATATAGGCGCCGCCGAGATCAATAAGAATAAGCTCAAAAGCATTTTACGTAAAGCCTCCACCCTCTTCGACAAAAAAGAAGAGAATACCGATGGAGACAACATCATACGCATAGCGAACTTCAAATTAAAAGGTAAATAGACCTTCAAGATTTAAAAAACCAAAAAAACATGAGACGGATTTATTTAGCAATGGCAGCCTTACTGGCTGTGGGATCATCCTTTGCCCAGGCAGATACAACAACTGCAACATCAGACACAACTATCATTACAAGCAATGCCGATACAGTAAGAATAGGCAACTTCACCATTATCAAAAAGAACCGCCCAGGCTCTTCATCGCGTGATATAGTGATAGAAAAAAAGGAGCCAAAAAGATCAAGTGCTATCAGCACTAACTGGTGGATAGTAGACATTGGTTTTGCCAATGTAGTAGACAGAACACAATATGGCAGCCCGGCAGCTAATGACTACCTGCGCCCTATCAGGCCAAACGAGCAGCCTTTTACAAAAGACGACCTGAAGCTGCGCACCGGCAAAACGACCAACGTAAACATATGGGTATTGATGCAGCGACTGAACATCCACAAAGGTTATGTAAACCTGAAGTATGGTGTTGGTTTAGAAATGTTCAACTTCAGGTACGAGAACAATATCAGCTATCACAAGTCGCCTTCTTACATATTTAGAGATAGTATAAACTTCACTAAGAATAAGCTGTACACAGGATATCTTTCAGTGCCACTTATGCTAAACTTCAACACCATGCCTGGCCATAAAAAAGGCTTAAGCTTTAGTGCAGGTATTACTGCAGGCTACCTTGTTGGCAGCCGCAACAAACAAGTAAGCGGCGAAAGAGGAAAAGAAAAGATCAGGGGCAATTTTGATCTTGAACAATTCAGGCTGGCATACACAGGTGAACTGGGTATAGGACCGATCCGCTTGTTTGGTAGCTACAGCATGACACCGCTACACGAAAGAGGTCTTGAACAATATCCTTATAGTGTAGGTATACGTTTAAGCAACTGGTAATAGTAAAACATCAATAAAATCTAAACCCGGACATAGTGCCGGGTTTTTTATTTGATCAAGGCACTTTATTTATAATAGTTTACAAATACAACTTTTCGTTTATCGGATACTGCTGCATCAGCTGTTTGTAAAATTTTGTGAATCCCCAACTCTTTAAAACATCCAGGAGTTAATTTCAACCAACATTCATAAGAAAAGCCACCCCCCCGGTATGAAGAGCAGATTGATCCTTTTTGTTGTACTAGCCACCATCTTGGTTACCAACACTTCTTTCTTTGCTGCCATCTATAGTAAAAGTGCCTACTACATCATTGTTGATAAAAGCGACTACGAACTAAATGTTTACGATTCAGAAGGTTGGCTAGCTAGTTTTCCTATTGTTTTAGGCAACGATGACCTGGGAGATAAACTGATACAGGGAGATCGCAAAACGCCAGAAGGCACTTTCACCATCATTGCAAAACGAGTGCACAACAAGTGGTGCAGGTATATGGCGTTGGATTATCCTACCGCTGTAGATGTAGAAAAGTTCAACCAGCGTAAGCGGATGGGATTGATTCCTGCACATGCTAAGATTGGTGGAGATATCGGCATTCACGGCACCTGGCCACGCGAAGATTATGCAGTAGACCGCTACCAGAACTGGACGCTTGGCTGCATTAGCCTGAAGAATGAGCACGTAAAGCAGCTATTCAATATCATCCCGGTAGGCACCAAGATCACCATCAAGAAATAATTTTCCTATTTAGACCCGGGAGCAAGAAACGCTGCCACATTAGTCACCCACTTGGCTGGCTCTTTACGCAGCAAGCTTTCGTGTCCACTATTTTCATACACTACCAGTCGCTTTTCTTCGGTAGGTATATTTTCAAAAATAGAAGTTGTCTCAGACTCTGATACACGGCTGTCGTTCCTGCCCCACTGCACCAATACAGGAGTATTGATCTCTTTTACATAATCAACAGGTCGGTGGCCAAACGCCCAGAAGCCATTTTGCAACCCGCCCCAGAATGTTAGTAAAGTAGCAAAAGGCTCTTCAGGAAGTTTCATCATTCTAAGCCTTGCTTCCACTGCTTCTTCCAGTGTGGCAAAAGGCATTTCAAGAATTACTTTTTTTGGTTTTATATTTTCATGTTCTGCCATAGTGCGTGCAATGGCCGCAGCACCCATTGATATTCCCCACAAGATAATATTTGATTCTCCCTTAGCTGCTATATGTTCATATGCTGCCATCACGTCTGCATCTTCGTGATAGCCCACGGTGCAAGTGTTCCCATCACTTTTGCCATGTGCTCTAAAATCTATAGCCAGTACGTTGTATCCAAATTCATGAAAAGCTTTCATTTCACTTAATACGCCACTACGTGTACCTCCATGTCCATGAAACATGATGACGGTTCCGGTAGCGTTTGATGCAGGTGCATACCATGCTTTCAGATCCAGGTCGTCGCTGGTGCGCAGTACTACATCTTCATAAGGTATTGATGGCTTATCTACAATTGGGCGTTTTACATAATCCACCCCGAAGAGTATCACCTTCGTCTTTTCCCAGCCAGACATCTGTTCAGGTTTCTTAGTATAGGCTTTATCGCTTTCGTAGAAGCGCGTGAACTTGTAGGCATGGAAGGCTGCTACAATATTCAGGAATATGAAAAGGAAGAGAACGAAGTAAATAATTCGCTTGAGCCACTTTTTCATGCAGGGGTTTTGGCTAAGATAATATTACCTGCTGAAGTTTACTTTGTGGTAGAATAAGAAATCAATAAATAAAAAGAAGCCACCAGTGTTGTGGTGACTTCTATAAAAAACTTATCTATGTCGCAGAAAATGAATTCGTTTAGCTGATCACCTCTTTGCCGAAATACGGCTGCAGTGCTTTAGGTAAATGAATGCCATCTTCTTTCTGATGATTTTCTAATATAGCAGCTACTATACGTGGTAGTGCTAAAGAGCTACCATTAAGGCTGTGCACCAACTGCGTTTTCCCGTTGGCGTCTTTATAGCGGCACTTCATCCTGTTGCTCTGGAAGCTTTCGAAGTTGCTCACACTGCTCACCTCCAGCCAACGCTGCTGAGCTGTACTGTATACTTCAAAATCGTAGGTAAGAGCGCTGGTAAAACTCATATCTCCACCGCAAAGGCGCAGGATGCGGTAAGGTAACTCAAGGGACTGCACCAGTCTTTCTACGTGCGCCACCATTTCTTCCAACACTTCATAGCTTTTCTCCGGGTGCGCCAGTTGAATGATCTCTACCTTCTCAAACTGGTGTAAGCGGTTCAGGCCTCTCACATCTTTACCATAGCTGCCAGCTTCGCGCCTGAAGCAAGGAGAATAAGCCGTCATCTTTACCGGCAGCTCATCTTCTTTCAAGATGGTATCGCGGTAAACATTAGTTACAGGCACCTCTGCTGTTGGTATCAGGTAAAAATTGTCTGCAGTTGCATGGTACATCTGGCCTTCTTTGTCTGGCAGTTGGCCAGTAGCATAGGCACTGTCTTCATTTACCATGAACGGCGGCAGGTACTCCAGGTAACCAGCAGCAGTATTAAAATTTAAAAAGTATTGGATCAGCGCACGCTGTAGCCGCGCACCCTGGCCGGTATATACAGGAAAACCGCTGCCGGTGATCTTTGTGCCTAATTCGAAATCGATGAGTTTATATTTTGTTGTCAGTTCCCAGTGAGGCTGTGCACCTTCGTGAAGAACAGGTTTTTCTCCACCTTCCTTTACTACTTCGTTGTCTTCAGGAGTTTTACCTGCAGGCACCAACGGTGAAGGCAGGTTAGGTAGCTGCAGCAACTTATTTTGAAGTTGTGTTTCTACATCCGCCATTTGCTGCTTCAGCGGCTCAAGGGTTTGCTTAATGGTGGCTACTTCCTGCTTCAGGGCTTCCGCACCATCTTTATCGCCAGTCCGCATCAGGTTACCTATTTCCTTAGAAGCACTGTTCACCTTGGCCTGGTTACTGTCAAACTCATTCTGCAGGCGCTTTCTCTCATCATCCAGCTTCAGCACTTCATCCACCAGTTCAGTATTCTTAAAATTCTTTATAGCCAGTCTTTCCAGTACTGTTTCACGGTTTTGACGGATATAGTTCACCTGTAGCATGTAGTAAATTTTGCGGCAAAGATAAAGGGAAGGCTAAATGAGCGGCTGCTGATTTTACCGGCTGATAGTGGTTTTGAATAATAAGCTACCGCTCAAGAATGATCTCCACCCGCCGGTTCCGTTGCCGTCCTTCCGGAGTATCGTTTGTAGCTACCGGCTCACTTTTACCTCTTCCACTGATGCTGATGAGACCTGCTGAGAATTTCTCCTGCACCAGGAAACCTTTGATAGTTATTGCACGATCAATCGACAGTCGCCGGTTATATTCTTCGGAACCAATATTATCTGTATGACCTACTACTTGTATAGCAGAAAAACGCTTCTTCCTCATTACGTTCACAATGCTGTCCATCACCTTGCGGAAGGCCGGGTTCAACCTGCTGCTGTTAAAATCGAACAACAGGTCAGGTACCACAAGGGTATCAAAAGCTGGCAAGGCAGGTTCAGGTTGGATGGTGGGTTCAAGATCAAATACCTTACTCACTGCTGTGTCAGCCTTCACAGGATCTATCAGTCGTGCAGGATGGCGATGATTTTGTTCGTACACCTGCCGCAGCACAGCAGCATATTCCTCACATCCGTTGGTGGTTGGCTCCACAGCTGCCAATGAAATATTGTCGAGGTTGTATAACACATCTCCCCTGTTATTGCCAAACTCAAGCACGGTACGATCAAGCGGTTTCTTCGAAAAATTGCCAAGCATAATGAACCTTTCTCCACCATTAGCGGTAAAAGTGTAGCTCAGCTGGTGCCATTTCTTACGTGTGCGATGTATAGAATCAGGAAGAATAGTGAATGCCGGCTCATACACAACCTTCTCTTTACCTGGCTTTCCGGGTTCTTCATTACCCAGCCACACATGCAAGTATTGAAACGGGTTCTTAGGAACCTGCACCGACATTGACAACCTGTACTGCTTGCCCGGCTGCAGCGTGCACAGCATTTTGGTGTAGATGTAGTTTCGGATGTAGTGCCCCCTGATGAGGTTGCCGAAGGAAACACTTTCAAAATGGTTCTTATGTTTTACCGGCGACATATCCACATACCGCGGAATGAAAAACCAGCCTTCCGGCGCACAGGCCGCATTATATTCTGTGCAAACATTTCTGTCCTCGAAACTGCCATTGGCAACCAGGTTTTGCGCCCGGGCTACCATTACAGGAATAAGAAGTATGCAAACAAGCAAAACACGCATAGACAAAAGATGCAAAATGACACCGATATTACAACAGTTGCACTACCTGTGCCACCTTTTAACGAAGTGTAGGCTACTGCACTTTAGCTGCTACATTGGCTAAAGCACCTATTTTTGCGCACAATGAATATAAATGATGATTTACAGGCACGCTGGTGGGCGCTGGAGGGAAAGATCCTGGAGCGGTTTGGTAAAAAACCAGACATGGAAGCTGTGCTGTTTCTAATAGGATTGAACGAAACCGGTTTTATAAGGGAAAAAATAACCAAGGAACAAAAGCAGGACCTGATGCACGTAGCCGTGTGTTCGCTGCTGGCGCAAAGTGGTTATTATATACTAGAGGGAAAAGATGAAGAAGGCTGGCCTCACTTCAAGCAAGTAAAGGAACTGCCTGTACTGGGACTTATAGAACAAGAGAATTTTTTAAAAGATCACGTCTTATTATACTTTGAGAAAAATGAATTCTAACATGATGCGCGGTTTAGTAGCCGCTTTGGTAGCTGTGTGTGTAAGTACTGGTGCGGTAGCACAAACTAAAGGTAAAGTAAAACCAAAAGTGCCGGCAAAAACTGCCGCTAAACCAGCTGCTGCCGCTAAATCTCCTGTTTCGGCAAGTGCGGCTCCGTGGCAGCAATTACAAACAAAGGAAAGGCTGGTTGAAATTATTACCGACCATGGTACGATGATCGCAAAGCTCTACGACAGTACACCGCTTCACCGCAATAATTTTGTGAAGCTGGTTGAGCAGGGCTTTTACGACAGCCTGTTGTTTCACCGTGTGATTGCCGGCTTCATGATACAAGGTGGCGACCCCAACAGTAAAAATGCTCCTGATGGTTCGCCACTGGGTAGTGGCTCTGCGCCTGGAGAAAGAATACCTGCTGAATTCAAGCCTAACCTGTTTCACAAAAAAGGTGCACTCGCTGCTGCCAGGGATAATAATCCTGAACGCGCCAGCAGCAACTGCCAGTTTTATATAGTACATGGCAAACGTGTAAATGAACAGGAACTGCAGGGACAGATGGGGCGGATAACACAAGCAAATCCAGGTTTCAATTACACACAGGTGCAGAAAGAAGTGTATGCGCGTATTGGCGGCACACCCGGTCTTGACCAGAGCTATACGGTATTTGGAGAAGTAATAAGTGGATTGGATGTGATAGATAAAATAGCCAATGTGCAAAAGAACCCGGGCGATCGTCCGCTGCAAAATGTAAGAATGAAGATGCGCATGCTGAACTAGTAGGTAACAGCATTGAAGTTGTTCATCAAAAAAGAATAGCTACATCAACACTTACAGCACCAGCAGTTTAAAACTATATTTGATAAAACTTGTAATAAACCAAAATCATCTTTTATGAATTTTCCTGAGAACCTGAAGTACACAAAGGACCACGAATGGATAAAACTGGAAGGAAATACTGCAACCATTGGCATCACTGATTTTGCACAAAGAGAGTTAGGTGATATTGTATATGTAGACATAGACAGCACCGGTAAAGCATTGCAGGCAGAAACTGTTTTTGGTACAGTAGAAGCTGTAAAAACAGTTAGTGATCTTTACCTGCCTGTTTCAGGAATTATACAGGAAGTTAATCCTGCACTTTCGAACCAGCCTGAACTGGTAAACACAGATCCGTATGGCGAAGGCTGGATGATAAAAATGACAGTAGACAATCCTAATGATGTAGAGGCATTAATGTCAGCGGAAACATACCAGCAACTGGTAGGGTAAATCCAGGTAAAGATTTTTCACGTATATAAGTTCCATCCGGTACACAACAACCATCTCTGAATTTGAGCAGCTTGCAGACATATTCTGAAAGTGAACTAGTAACTCTTTTGCAACAAAGAAAGCAAGAGGCGTACAATTATTTGTACGACAACTATGCTGCTGCTTTATATTCTATCATACTGAACATAGTACCCGACCGTGATATGGCCAGTGATGTATTACAAGAGGTTTTTGTGAAGATCTGGAAACAGATAGATACCTACGACACCGGCAAGGGACGCTTATTTACCTGGATGCTGAATGTGGCGCGCAATTCCGGGATTGATATGGTAAGAAGTAAAAATTACCAGAAGTCACAGCAAAACCGCGAACTCACTGATAACGTACATATAGCAGGAGGTACTGTAGCAACAAATACAGATACTATAGGATTAAGAAAACTGGTACATACGCTAAAAGATGAATATCGTGTATTGGTAGAGCTATCCTATTTTGAAGGTTATACGCAAGACGAAATATCGAAGATGTTGGCTATACCACTGGGTACAGTTAAAACACGATTGCGGGCAGCATTGATCCAATTAAAAAAACTGATTAAACCATAGTGGATATACAGGAATACATACAAAGCGGCATCATTGAAAGCTACGTGCTTGGCCTTGCCAGTGCTGAAGAAGCAGCTGAATTAGAGCAGCTATCTCTTCAGTACCCGGAGGTTCAGCAGGCTATTGATGATTTTGCCGATAAACTTGAAAGGGAGGCAATGGCTAATGCTATACCTCCACCTGTAGGTGTGAAAGAAAGAGTGTTGTCAGCCCTTTTTGTTGATCAAACTCCAGAAGCTCCTATTATTCCACTTCCCGGAACAGCCGCTGAAATTCCCACTGCCACTACTGAAGATACTGCTGCACCGGTAATACCTCAAGCACCAACATCCACTGTCAAAAGATTACGCACCTGGAAATACCTGGCTGCTGCATCTATCATTTTATTCATAGTAAGCGGAGCGGTTAACCTTTACCTGTACAACCAGTACTCCGAAAAAAATGAGCAGTACATCAGCCTTCTAAATGACAGGAATACGCTACAAGCCAACAACGACATTTACCAGACCACCATCCGCGATCTGCAAACGGCTAATGCAATGATGACAGATCCCGCTATGGCCAAAATAAATATGGCAGGTGTGAAGAATGCACAGGATGCAGCTATGGTGCTTTGGGATACACGTTCAAAAGATGTTTACCTGGTAAATAATAAACTGCCTACACCGGCACGCGGCAAGCAATACCAGCTATGGGCAATTGTAGATGGCAAGCCTGTAGATGCAGGTATGGTAGATGAAAACTGCAACACAATCTGCAAATTGAAGAACATTCCGCAAGCCCAGGCGTTTGCTATCACTTTAGAAAACTTAGGCGGCAGCCCTTCTCCTACAATTGAAGAGATGTATGTGATGGGGAAGATTTAGCGAGTTTAAGGTTTGATGTTTAAGGTTTAAAGTTGCTGTCTCACGTTTGCCGTTTGCCGTCTCACGACTGCTTTCTCCTTCACGCACCTCCTGGTCAATCATCCTTCCATTTCCAAATGTGCAGGCACGCGTAGGTGCGGTAAGGCGACCACTTTGCAGCAATCTCTACCATCTTTTCCTTTAGCTCCTTTTTACCTGCTGGTGTTAGACCGTACAGCCTGACTATTCCTTGTTGTATTCCCAGGTCATCCGGCGCAAACACATCTTCTCTTCCTAGCGTGAACATAAGCAGCATTTCTACTGTCCACCTTCCCACTCCTTTTATTTGCGTGAGCAGTTCTATCACTGCTTCATTATCCATTTTCAGCAGCTTCTTATCGGTGATCTTATGCTCCAGGCAAAAGGCAGCTACATTTTTTACGTAGTTGGCTTTAGCATTGCTGAGCCCGATGCTGCGCAAAGTTTCGTGCGGAGTATCTAATACTTGCTTCGGCTTTGGTTCCTTAGCGCCATAAAGCTCCAGGAACCGACGGTAAATAACCTGCGCCACCGTTGTACTTAGCTGCTGGCTCATTATGCTGGCCATTAGGCGCAGCGGAATGTTCTTGTGCAGGCGCAGAGGCGGCAATGGCTCCTTGATGATCTTAGCAAGCTTTTTATCGCGCCGAAGGTGCTGTACGTAGTCCATCTAATAAATTTAGTGCGCTTAACATACACTTTACTTCATTCAGCTAATATTCAACCTATTAAATAGCTGCTGTTCTACTGGCTAAACAATACTTTTGTATATTTAAAACATGACTGTATTAGCATTTTACAACCAAAAAGGTGGCGTTGGAAAAACGGCTGCTTCTGTCAATTTAGCTTATCTATCTGCATTACAAGGGTACACCACTTTACTGTGGGATCTTGACCCGCAGGCTGCCGCCGGTTTTTATTTCCAGGTAGAGTCGAATAAAAAAGATGAAGCAAAAAAGATCTTAAGCAACGAGATTGATCTTCCAAATTCCATCCAGTCTACCGGTTATGAGAACCTGGATATCATTCCTTCGGACCTGTCGGCGCGCAATGCTGAAGTGCTATTGAGCGAAAAGCAGGGCAAGAAACGTATAGCTGCTGCACTAAAAACTTTAAAGAATCGCTACGATATCATTATCCTCGATTGTCCTCCCGGCCTTTCTGTTTTTCACGATAGTATTTTCCAGGCGGCTGACTGGGTGCTGATGCCTAATATACCTACTACTTTAAGCTTGCGCAGTTTCGATACAGTGAAAGAATATTTTGCGCAACACAACATCGAGCAGACCAAGATCAAGTCTTTCTTTAGCATGGTGGATCATAGAAAGAATATGCACCACGAAGTATTGAACCAGCACTACCGCAACAAGTTCTTCTTTAAGAATTACATACCGTACCTGAGCGATGTAGAGAAAATGGGCCAGCAGCTTGCGCCGGTAGAAACCTATGCCCACAGCAGTTATGCGGCGCAATGTTTTAGAGATCTTTGGAAAGAAATCAAAAAGACCTGCCTTAGTTAGTGCAGTTCGCTGTAACAATCACCAATAAACCAACTCCTGCATGAACAGAGATGTTACCTCGTGGTATAGCCCGGCCATTGGCAAGGAAATGCCCATAGTTAGTTACGGCCACTACGGCTTTGCGCTTTTACTCATTCCTACTGCTGCCGCAGATTACCTGGAGTATGAACGGTTTCAACTAATAGACTCCATCGCTCCATTTATTGAAAGTGGGATGATTCGCGTTTTTAGCATTGACAGTATGAACCGTGAAAGCTGGATGAATAATGACATGCTTCCTGAACATAAGGCAATTCGCCACAACCAGTTCAACGAGTATGTGTACAACGAGGTGGTGCCTTTTATACGTAATGCTACCAGCCAGGAAACGATGATCTATACCTGCGGCGCATCGTTTGGAGCACTCCATGCAATGAACCTGTTTTTGAAACGCCCCGACATCATCAATGGTGTAATAAGCATGAGCGGCGTGTACGACCTTACCGAGTACACCAAAGGATACTGGGACGAACAGGTGTATTACAACAGCCCTCAGCATTACCTGCCTAACCTGCACGATTCATGGTACTTAGACAAGATCAGGTCAAGTCATCATATTCATATTTTCTCTGGCAGTGGCGATTATGAAGACCCTGAAGCTGCACGCAGGTTTGCCGGCGTATTGTACGATAAGGGTATCTGGTACGACCTGGACATATGGGGAACAGACATTCCTCATGAATGGCCTACCTGGCGAAAGATGTTACCGTATATTTTGGGAAGCCGGTTTTAGATGCTGCAGTAGTAGTGGCATAATATTTTCACCCGCAGACCTAGTCAGGAGTGAAAAAGCCAGTAAAATATCTATTAAGAGGAGTAGCCGTATTCATAGGGATCATCATTCTCTTGTATACCATAGCCTATATCTATATCACCTTCAACAGGCAGCAGATTATAGATATGGTTAACACTGAAATAAAAGAAAAGCTGAATGGAACCATTGCAATAGGCGATGTTGACATCAGCTTTTTTTCAAATTTCCCGCAGATATCCGTTCTGTTCAGAGATGTATCTATACGTGATAGTCTTTATCACCAGCACCAGCATACATTCTTCCAGGCAAACAAACTGTACGCCCACATCAACATGGTGAATGTTGCACTTCGCAAAGAGCCACTAAGTGGTATCCGCATTTCGGATGGCTCCATGTACATCTACACCGATACTGCAGGCTACACTACTTCCTATCTTTTTACACCTAAAATCAACAAGGCCGATACGGTAAAGAAGAAAAGTAATGGAAATGTGCTGCGGACAGTAAGGCTTGACAACTTCCGTTTTGTAATGGAAAATCAAAGAAGATTTAAACATTATGATATAGAAGTTCAGTCTGCACGCTGTGCTATCAGTACCACAGATAGTGTTTTACTAATGCGGGTTAAAAAAGAGTCCATTATTCATCAACTGGCTTTCAATACTAAAAAAGGAAGTTTTGGTACCGGTGCCAGGTTTGAAAGCGACTTCGACCTGTTGTTCGATAAAAATCAGAAGCGACTACACTTCACAGATATTGATGTTTCACTAAAAGGCCATCCTTTCCTTTTTTCAGGAAGCTTTGAACTAGCAGGATTGAAGCGATATAAATTTTCTGTTAGCACAAAACAGGTGGATTATTCTTTTGCAAAATCTCTGCTTTCGCAAGCCATTGGTAAGGCCCTTTCTGTAGTAAATGTAAAAAAGCCAGTAGATGCACAGGCTACAATAGAAGGAACTCTTGAACCGGGAGAACCTCTGGTGAATGTAACCTGGCAGACGAAGAAAAATGATATAGAATCAATTTTCTTCAATGTTGCCAACGCAAGCTTTACAGGCGGTTATACCAATGAAGTGGTTAAAGGACTTCCTCGCGCCGATCCGAATTCCCGTATTTACATCAACAACTTTAGTGGTAGCTGGGAAGGTATGCCCATTCAATCTAAAAAAGCTACCATAAACGACCTGTTGCACCCGGTGATCACCTGCGACCTCAGGTCGAAGTTTAAACTGAATACGCTGAACAACCTGTTGGAGAGCCAGACGGTAAACCTGGTGGAAGGAGATGGTTCACTGGATATTACTTACCATGGACCCATGGTAGAAAATTCCAATAGGAATACTTTTATCAATGGCAGCCTGAACTTTAACAACGGCCGGGTATTGTACAGACCCCGCGGCATCACCATGGACCGCTGCAGCGGAAGTATCGTCTTTAAGAACTCCGATGTTTTTGTCCAAAGCTTTAAAAGCAGCATCAAAGACAACAACCTTACGATGAATGGCTCTGCCAGGAATATTCTTTCGCTTATTAAAACAAATCCTGGTAAAATATCTCTTGACTGGCATGTAACAGCTCCCAGCCTGAACCTGGAGTCTTTCTTACCATTGCTACAGAAAAGAAACACGGTAGCCCGAAGAACAACTGCACAAAAAGGTAAGCTGCGCCATGTGGCAGTAAGCATTGATGAAATGCTTAACCAGTCAAACATCAAGCTCGATGTAAAGACAAACAAGCTACTGTTCAAGCGCTTTGTAGCTACCGATGTAACGGCAGCCATCGATATGGTGGATGAAGACTGGCACCTGAACGACGTGAGCCTAAGGCATGCCAACGGATGGATGAAATTAACAGGCGCGCTCAAAGAACAGGACGCACGGCAATATGCAGCTGCAGTAGATGTGAACATGCGCGATGTAGACATCCAAAAAGTGCTGTATGCTTTCAATGATTTTCAACAAGACGCGCTAACAAGCCAAAACATAGTAGGTAAACTTACTACCCGTGTGGTAGTAAGTATGAATATTGACAGGCAGATGGCTGCCAATCCCAGCAACCTGAAAGGTTATATTGATTTTTCCCTGAAAAATGGTGCTCTAATTGACTATGAGCCACTTCAAAAACTGCAGGTGTTTGTTTTCAAAAAAAGAAATTTTGCTGACCTGCGATTTGCAGAATTGAAGAACAGGATCGATATCAAGGACCGGGAATTTATCATCAACCGGATGGAGATACAATCTTCGGCACTTACCCTTTTTGTACAAGGTGTATACAGCCTGCATGGCAATACTGACATCAGCATTCAAATCCCACTAAGCAACCTGAAGAAGCGAGCCGAAGATTACAAGCCTGAAAATATAGGTGCTGACGCCAAGGCCGGACCAAGTGTGTTTGTTCGCGGTCAGCCAGGTGAAGATGGTAATATCAAGTTTAAACTGGACGTTTTCAACAAGATCAGGAAAAGATTGAAATCGGAAGGCAAGTAGTAATTGGGCCACAGAAAACCATTTGGTTGTATATCCAGTATATATCTCTATACAAGTGTTGCTATTACAATTAACTTTGCCGCACTTCCTAAAAAAGACTTAACACAGAGCAGAACTTCATGGCGAGTATACTAAAGCGGTTACCATTCAAAACGACAGATGAGCAGGCAGAGATGACCTTTATAGATCACCTGGAAGTTTTACGGTGGCATATTGTGCGTTCGCTGGTGGCCATATTGATTTTCGCTATTGCTATTTTTCTTCACATCGATTGGGTTTTTGATCGCATTATTACCGGGCCTTTACAACCAGATTTTGTTACTTATGTTCAGCTGTGCCGGCTAAGCCATTGGCTTCATATAGGCGATGCTTTGTGTATGCCTGCCATCAATGTAAAGATGCAGGCAATTGGATTTAGCAGCCAGTTTATGAGTAGTATAACCATTGCTTTTGTAGGTGGTTTTATTGCTGCCTTTCCTTATGTTTTCTGGGAATTCTGGCGTTTTATAAAACCTGCACTTACACCGGGAGAAGTAAAAAATACCAGGGGTAGTATCTTCTATGTATCGTTCTTTTTCTTTCTCGGGGCTGGTTTTGGATATTTCCTTCTTGGACCGTTTACCTTCAATTTCTTATCTAACTATACGCTTGGTTCCAGCCAAATAATGGAAACGCGGCCAACCCTGGATGATTACCTTGAGAACCTGGTAAACCTGGTACTAGGTTGTGGGATAGCTTTTGAATTGCCTGTACTGGCATATGCGCTTACCAAAATGGGGTTGATAACTCCAATGTTCCTGAAGGCTTACCGCAAATATGCAATTGTAGTGATACTTGTATTGGCAGCTGTTATTACACCTAGTCCTGACTGGACGAGCCAGATGTTAGTTTTCATCCCGCTATTTTTCCTTTACCAGTTCAGCATTGTCGTTTCGCGCCGCGCCATGAAACAGGAAGAAGAGAAAGAAAAGGAATGGAGTTAGTTTCTGAGAAAATAGTGAATTGTCAATAGGCAATTGTGAAGTGTCATTTGTCAGTAGTCAATTGTTAATCCTGAATTGGCTCTTTATGGAAACTGCATTTGATTAAACAGAAAAGCCCATCCGTCAGGATGAGCTTCTAATCAGCTATAACTTAAATTACTTCTTTACTGGTTTCACTACTTTATTAGCAAGATCAAGGTTAAGCGCTTTTATTTCCTGCAATACAAGTTGTGCTACTAAGCGTGCACCTAGCTCGCTAAAGTGGGTATTGTCATTCTTTCCTTCAGGATAATTCGGATGCTCATTGGCAGCTAGTTGTAAGAACAAAAGTTTAGAAGGCTCTTCTCCTAACTTCTGGTACAGCGCCTGGCTTTTTGCATCCAGGTCTATCAAAGGAACTTTCAGCTCAGCAGCCAATTCCTTTACCAGCTGCGAATAAACTTCATGCGTTGGTACCTGCTTACCATCTTTGAACTTGCGGCGGCTAACAGGAGTTATGAGCACTGGCTGTGCCTTCTTCTGGCGCGCCTCATTTACAAACCTTGTAATATTTGCTTTATAATCTTCCGGTGTGGTATAACGGTCTGTTTTTTCTTTCGACTCGTCGTTGTGGCCAAATTGTATGAACAGGTAATCTCCTTCTTTCATTCCTTCAGAAACTGGCTGCCAAAGTTTTTCGGAAATAAAGGTGCGGGTACTGCGGCCATTCTTTGCCCTGTTTTCTATTTGCACTGTTGAGTCAAAAAAGTGGACGAAAGGCATACCCCATCCTGTTTCAGGGTACCTTCTTGTTTCCTTGATGGCAATGGTAGAATCACCTACCAGCCATACCGTTGTTTTTTTAACAGGGGCAGTAAAAGCCATTATGGCTAAAATAGAAGCAGATAGTAGAAATGTCTTAGGTTTTTTCATGTTAGCGTTTTATGAGCTTTGGAACAGCAGCACAATCTATAACTGATATTGAAATCACCTGCTGCTGGTAATTCGTTTTAACATCAAAATAAAAGGGAGGAACAGAAGTTCCTCCCTTGAGAGAGCTTTATAAGATGTAGATTATTCTACAATTACTTTCTTAGTGATCACCTCAGCTCCATTACGCAGTTGCAGGTTGTAGATACCAGCTTTGGTACCTCCTGGCAGTTGCAGCGGGAATGAAGAAACACCACCGTTAAATTCTATTGTCCTTGTAAGAACTACCTGGCCAATTCCATTGAAAACAGAAACTGTGTAAGTACCTCTGTCAAGATTTGATACCTGTAGATTGACAGCACCGCCTTTAACAGGGTTTGGAGAGATTGAAACATCTCCTTTACTACCTGTTAGAATACGAAGTATTCCGCTATACATAGAAGCGCCATCTCTATCAATTGCCTTGATGCGATAGAAGCTTGTTCCTTTTATTGGGCTGGCATCTAACCAAGAATAATTTCCAGCTTGAGTTGCGCCAACAGTTCCAACTGAAGCGAAATTTCTGCCGTCAGAAGAGCGTTCAATTTCATATCGAGCAGTGTTATCTTCTGTGAAAATTTTCCATGTTACACGTACCCTACCAGATACTTCTGCAGCAGAAACTCCGCCAAAAGTAACAGGAAGAGGAGATACGCTGGTTAACCAAATACTGTCAATGTCAGAATCTCCATTTGATTCTATTTTGATCCTTCTTGCGGTTGGCTGGTTGATCGTAATCGTATTGTCAACACAAAGAGTTGATGGGCTAGATGTACCCGCCGCGTTCCAATTTGCGGTAGTGGCAGCGGTATCTGCTGTCCAGTAAAAATTGAATGTCCTTGATGATCTTGTGCTGGTAAAATGAACCTCATTAACTCCATGATTTACGATAGGAGTTATAAGTTGCTGTAGAGCTCCTCCTGCAATTGAACCTCCCCTAAAGCGAATATGGCCAGGGCCATATGGAGAAGGACATGCTTGTCCAGTGGTACGGTAAGCGCCATACAAATACCAGGTTCCAGAACTTGAACCTTCGGCATAAAAAGGTTGTGCACCTCCTTGGTTTCCTGGATTTGTTGTGGAAATATCAGATCCATCAAACCCTTCACGCCAGTAAACATCATTCTGGGCTTCAGCAGCCTTAACAGCAAGCGCGCATGATAAAGCAAACAATGATTTTAGTAACATTCTTTTCATAAACAAACAATTTAGATTTGATCTCTAATTTAAACTTTTGCTATAAAGCATTGAATGTTAAGGGAAGATTATCTACGCAAACGTTTCCGAAGATGCTTTTGGACAGGATCATGTACTCTCAAGTGAATAAAAGTTTGGGCGTATTTCCTTTGTACAGTGAGAAAACACTTCCCTTATTTCTAGTAGGAAAAAGACATACACGTTGGAGCGTAAGAGGCTGAATTGAAGTATGCCCCAATGAATTGTACTATATAGCTGAAGGGTTAAGTGCAAAAAAAAGGAGGAACTTCCGTTCCTCCTTGAAATGACATCAGGTCTGAAAAATTATTCTACAATTACTTTTTTAGTAATAACCTCAGCACCATTGCGCAGTTGCAGGTTATAAATACCAGATTTGGTACCACCTGGCAGTTGCAGCGGGAATGAAGTAACTCCACCATTGAAATCAATTGTTCTGTTAAGAACAACCTGGCCAATGCTGTTGAATAGGCTGATTGTATAAGTACCTTTTTCCAGGTTAGCTAGTTGAAGATTGGCTACTCCACCTTTTACAGGATTTGGAGAGATAGTGAAATCTCCTTTAGTAGATGTAGTAATTTTTACAACAGAGCTATAAGTAAAGGTGCCGTCTTTATCCACCATTTTAAGCCTGTAGTAAACAGTACCTGCTACACGAACTGCATGTGCAAAGTCATATGAACTATTGGCTCCTGTGTTTCTTGCTGTTACCGAACCTATTTTTCTAAAGTCTCTTCCATCTACGCTGGTCTCAACTTCAAAATGACTTACGTTCTGCTCATTAGTTGTAGTCCAGGTTAACTTGTTACCTGTACCATCATTCTTAGCATTGAAGGAAACCAGATTTAGCGGTAATACACTTGAATTAGATACTGTAAATGGTGAAAATAACGTGATACCAGTAGCTGTTGCTACGTATGGGTCGTTTGCTGTACCTGTACCTGTAACAGTTGCAGGATAGCTTTCGTTCCAGTTAGTTCCGTTGTAACGAAGAATGTACACCTGGCCATTTGGGTTGAAGGATGCTGGTTGGTCAGCAGCAACCCATGCAAGTCTTACGGTAGCTACGCTTCCACCAGGTACTGTTTCATTAATTGTCCACTGCCTGTTTAAAGTCCTGGACGGATCAGGAACTGGCACGTCAAATGTACTCTTTACAGATACTTCAAATTGGTCAGGAGTTCCTGTGTTAACGATGTTCACATCGTTTGGAGTGTTAGGTCCGGTAACACCTACAGGGAAATTAACCTCTGAAGTACCCGCTGTGCGCCTGATGAAGCTGGTACCATCTGTACCAAAAACAAGGTCACGAACATTTCCACTTCCATCGAAAGTCTTACCTACATTAAAATTAGTGGTCATAGTAGCATCTACACGGCCATTGTTTGTAAGGCTCAATTGCAAAATACCAGCACTTACAGGAGATGTTTGAGAAGTATCAGCTCTGAAATTGGTACCAAGCTTCCAGTTGCCACCATCTACGTTCACAGTTAAGCGAGATGTAGCTGGTGCAGGAACGATGTAGTTGTTATTTGCAGTTGAGGCAGTCAGATCAAGAGTACCTTTTATATTGTAGGTATACCTACCGTAGTTGGTTGAGTTCTGGCTGTTGTGAGCATAAGCTGTAGGCTCTTTAACGGTCACTGTTCTATTTGGGAAGATCGTAAGTGTATAATTGTCTGTTGTGGCAGGATTGTATACCAAAGACAAAGCATAGTTGCTGGCTTGCCACAGGTTGATGTTTGCATCTATATCTACCATTAAAACACCTGGGGTGGTAGCATCTGTTGCGCCTGATCCACCAATGGTCCTTATTCTTTGAATATCGATGGTACCTGATCCAAAGATCTTGATATGCTGTGCATTAGTACCTGACTCAATAAACAAACCATCACTGGCACCACCCAAAGCACCATCAACTTGTACAGTATCTACTAGTGGGTAAGTGAATCCTGTTCCACCGGCACCTAATTGTAAACGTCTAGCGGTGGTTTCATTTGCCCAAAGTTTACCACCATTGGCAATAATGATGCTTTTACAACCCCTGTTAGATGCTCCCATGGTCACTGTATGACCGTTACGGATAAGCACGTTGTGTGTTCCAGAAGGAACAGAACTAGCAGGTGAGCCTGATCCGGGAGTAGCAGCCATTGCTGCCGTATAACTAGAGAAGGTCTCCCAAATGGCAGAAGAGCCCCATGAGCCTGAATTAACAGTGGCATACACTGTGGCCTGTTGTGCCAATACGGTACTACCCGTAATAGCGAAGAAGAATAAGATGGTAAGCGTAAAAATCTTTTTCATACAGCTAAATTTGAGTTTGATAATTGTTATTAAAAATCGTTGTGATTTATTTTTTTAATCAGGATAATAACTGGTTCATCAGTTACTATCCCTGATCGTTTCCGAAGAAAACCTTCGGAAACGATCAGGGATAATCTTTTTACAGTTTCAAAAACTCGTGTTGCACTGTTTGTCCATCTGCAAACATCCGCAACACGTAAGTTCCTTTCGCCAATCTAGAAACATCCAGAGTTGTCTGAGAACTGTTCTTTTCAGCTATAGCTGTCAGAACTTTTTTTCCATCTAAAGAATAAATTTCTACCTGTCCTTCTGTAACCGGTGCATGAACTATTGTCAATGCATTTGCTACAGGATTTGGATAAACGCTCAGGCTGCCATTCTTCCTCAATATCAATCGAGCAACAGGGCTGTAAGCAAAGCTGCCATCCTTATTCACCATTTTCAAACGGTAATAGAAGCTGGCAACAGTAGCAGGCATTACATCTGTAAAATTGTAGATGCTGCTGATGTTGTTGCTTGCAATAACTGTTCCCTGGGTCTTGTAGTTTGTACCATTTGTACTCCTTTCTACAACATAGCGATGCATGTCGTACTCATTCTTTGTACTCCATGATAGTTGGGCATTCTGGCCTTCCTGCTTAGCTGTAAAATTCACCAGCGTAACTGGTAATGAACTGAAGGTTTCTCCCTTTACATGTACATCTTTTAGCAATGCATAACGGCCCGGACTTCCACTACCGCAGCTATAGTACAGGCGTATGCTTAAGGTGCCGCCGGCAGGTATGGTAACGCCTTCTGTTCCATTTAAGGCAAGGCGGTACGTATTGGTGTTGCCGGAGGTTTGGTTAGCCAAAGGAATTGGTGCAGCAAAAGATCCTGTTACCGCTCCACCAGTAGGACCAGTACCACCGGTTATGGCTGTAGAGTCATTATTGGTAAAACCTGAAAGTGAATAAACAATAGCAAGGTTGGTATTAGAGCTTGTATTGTAGAATACAGAATTGAGGATGATTGAATCTAATCGAATAGTATAGTCAGTAGCCGGAGAAACTGTAAACTGTTCGTAGTAGTTCCTGTTTAGTGTACCACCCGGTCCTCCTGATGTTGTTGTCCATGTACCATCTCCATTGGCAGAAGCACCAAACGCCTGTCCACGTAACGCTGAATAAGCTGGTATTGCTGCTACCGTAGTACCATTCGACAGGTATAGCCTGTTTAAAGTAGGTGCGCTTGGCTGCACACCAGCAGCACGAGCTGCAGCACTATCTTGTGCATTTTGCGTTAGCGGCCAATATTGCAAGGTGGTAGAGCTTTTGGTAGGTGCATTCACTGCCGTACCTGTTACCGCTACTGTTACTGTTTCCGCATTCGTGCTGGTATGAACAATATTACCTGCATAAGTACCTTGTGTAGTTGCATTCAAACGAACCAAAATGGTAGTAGAAGGAACCGTTGCACCAGTACGTGTAACTGTTAGCGGAGATGAATTTGTGTACCAGTTTGTTCCATTGTTGGCACTCACTTCGTAATTAGCTGGTGGAGTAATAACAATGTCTGAAGTAAGATCAGTACCAGAAACAGTATAAGACTGGGTAGGTGACGGCTGACCTAAAACCTGGTAAAATGCTCCCGGTGCGCCACTAATATGAATGGTTGGAGCGCTTGAAATGCTTATAGTATCTGAGGTTTGGCTACCAACGCCTGCCTTAGATGCCCTAATGAAATAGTAGTAAATACTTCCTGATGGCGGAATAGGATCAGTAAGTTGAAAATTCACTGCAGTATCCGTTTGTGCAGTAACCTGTGCTACCGGCGTAAAATTGATCCTGTCGCTAGAGCGCATCAACTCGTATTGCAGCTGGCTGATAGGCCACGAAATGTTCCAGTTAAAAGTGGAAACGGAAGCGCCTTTCACTCCCCTAAAATTAGATATAGCAATCGGCTCTGGTGTAGCAGTGCAAAATCCAGGAGCTGCTGTACATGGATCCCATGTTCCGAATACATTACCAAAAGTATAAGCAGCAGCTTCTGCATCTGTTAGCTGGTGCGACCATGAAACACGTTGCGTGGTATCTACCAATGTGCCGTTATAATATTTACTCTTGTACTCAGCGTAAGTGATAGAGTCTGTTTTAGTACCAGCATTCCACACGCTCCAGCCCTCGGGTCTGATGGTGCTGCTAAGTATGCTGTTGATCAAAACTGTTTTTGGCCAGCTAACCGGAGCGAAGCCTTCTGAATTTTGCCATGGTCTTCCCAGGAAATACACTGTACCACCTCTATTAGCCGGGAATTCGCAGTCGCGAAACACATAGCCGTATTGCTGCGTATTAGGTGTATTTGCAGCTGTGATGTAAGAATTACCTGCAGTAGCACGTGTTTTGGCGTATACAACACATGAGTCGAAAATGGCGATAGCACTTCCAAAAATGAAGTCTACTGTACCATCTATATAGCAGTTCCTGTAGTATTGTCTTTTACCTGCACCGTTAGTAAGCAAAGTATCTTGCCCACCCAGGAAGCGGCAGTTCTTAAAAGCTGCACGGTCTCCGTTTACATTAATAGCAAGTGCTTGTGGAGATTCCCCTGTTGTGTTTTCAAAGGTGATATCTATAGCTGTGAAATCATTTGCATTCACAGTAACCGAAGCTGAATTGGCTGTACCAAAAGTACCTCCGCCTGGCATTGCTTTACCAGAATAATCGTCGAATGTAAGGATCACTTTGGCAACGTTCTCCCCTTTTAGTTGCAGGAAAGGTTTGTTAGAAGGAATGTTGATCTTTTCCTTGTACCTGCCGTTTTTTATGTAGATGACAAACGGCGTAGTTCGATTGGTGGGTGCTGCATCGATAGCTGCCTGCACGGTTCTGTAGTTTCCACTTCCATCTTGTGCAACTACAAGGTCTTGCGCCTGTGAGTAAGTTGCAGCACCGAGCATCACTAGCAACATGAGCAATATGCTCCTGCTACTCCTGGTGAAATAATTCATAAGCAAACTTTAAATGATTAGAGGGTGATATAAAAACTAATTCTTGATTATTCTTTGTGTCATCCTTTCTCCGCCATTGTTCAATACCACCAGGTAAATGCCGGGAGCAAGATGACCTATGTAAAGGGAAGTTTGTAAAGCGCCTGCTGTAAGCGTATGATTCAACAGCCGCTTTCCTTCCAGTGAAACAACTTGTAAAGAAGCGCCAGCAATTGCTTTAGGATGATTAATGATGATATTGCTGCTGGCAGGATTTGGATTTACTACAAATGCCTGGCTTTTACTTTGACTAAAGCTGATAACCTGGCTATATGTAAATCGTCCATCGATATCTATCATTTTCAACCTGTAATATGCTTTTCCCTGCAGCAGTTCTGGCTCTGTAAATCCATATTGACGGCTGCTAGAATTACCTGCAGCTGCTACCGTGCCGATGGTAGAAAAGCTAACTGCATCCTTACTTTTTTCGATTTCAAAAGTGGCAGTATTTACCTCGTTCTGCGTTCTCCATTGCAGGTTCACTTTCGATCCATTGTACGATCCTGCAAATGAAACAAGATGTAGCGGCAGGGCAAGCGATTGGCTACCGATGAAGAAAGTGCTGAAGGAAGCTGTTTGAAATTCTATATAATATCCGTTAGCATAAGTTCCAAACACACCGGTTGCGGTAGGAGTTATCATCTCGTAGTTGCCAGTTAAGCTGTTTGGGCAATTGTTATCCGATGTCTTCACCACCTTCAGATCGCTTACAGATGCGATGGTATTGTCGGCAGCCTGCAATTCAGCAAATTCCTGCTGCGAAATATAAAGACGAACGGTTAGCGGTGTACTAATAGCCGATGGATCAGATGGTGTAATTGTTATGTTCCTGTTGAGGTAAGGTTTGCTATTTAAAAAACGTGTGCTGTTAGTTGTGTAGTAAGAGACTGTAAAGTTGCCGGTGTTACCATTATCAAGAATAGAAGCAATAGCATTTAAAGTATCGGTAGAACTAACCGTTGAATAAGTAGTATCGGTAGCATGGCGCCAATCACCAGAACCATTTGTAACAATTGTTTTACCTGTAATGCAGGTATTGTTTGTACCAAAGGCAACAATGCTGTCGCCATTCAGGTAGTTCTCCAGGTTGGTATATCCATTGGTGTTGTAGCCATTCCTGTCTGCAGCGTTAGATGGGTTCAGCCCTCTTCTCAACTCCCATGCATCAGGCATACCGTCTTTGTCGGTATCGGTTGGGGCAGGTAATTGAACCAGCGTTGGCCATGCAGACTCTGAACTAGAAAAAGGAGTTCCCCAGGGATGGCCACCCTGCACATTGATCAAACGGCCGGTGCGGTTAATTACATCATTTACAATCCGCTGGTCAAGTGTATCACGTTTAGGCAATATAGCACCCGCACCATTTAGCACTGAGATGTATGCATCCTGCGCTGACTGTGTGGTTACAGGAGCAATATTAAAAGGAACTTCTACTTTAGATTGATTGGTATCTGCCTGTGTACCTCCACTCATGGCTACACCCAACCAGTTTCTTGCTGTTACGGCAGCAGAATTTTCTACAAAGTTTCCTTCCAGGTAAAACTTTCCGTAAGGAAGTGCAGGAGAACTTTGACGTGATGGATTTAGCACCAGGTTTCTGCGGCTTACACCACCTGTATTGGAAGTAGGTGTATTCGGCCCCCACTTGTAATAGTTGTTTACAATGTTATATTTACCACCTTCACCACCATTCACGTTGTAGTCTGCCCAGTTGTAAATAACATTATTCCTATAGTCTGCATTCTCACTTCCTACCACAGGGCTGGAAGAATTAGGCAGGTTGCGGCTACCATCAAACCGTGGTGCACGACCTCGTAAATGAGCAAAAAGATTATGGTGAAAAGAAGCTCTTCTGCCACCCCAGATACCGCCATAACCATGACGCTGTACCGGACCACCTTCAACGTGGTACGAAGAGTCCAATGGCTCACTCAGCATATTCCACTGGAGCGTTGTACTGTCACCCGTGTATACACTTAGGAGTTCATCGTTGCTCCAGCTAAAGGTGCAATGGTCAATGATTATATTTTTTCTTCCTGTACCACCCAATGCATCGTCGCCACCCGACCTTGCTTGCTGGTGCCTGTCGCCTAGCCTGAACCTTATGTACCGGATGATGAGGTTGTCGGCACTAATGGTTACTGGGTAATCGGCGATACAGATACCATCGCCAGGTGCAGTCTGTCCAGCAATAGTAGTATTCGACCTGTTTATTGTAAGCGGAGAAGTAAGACGAATGGTTCCTGAAACCCTAAAAATAACAGTACGATGAGCAGCGGCCGGGCTGTTATTTCTTACCGCCCAACGAAAAGTACCTACGGTGTTATCAGTTCCATCGGCAAGCGTGGTTACTTCATAAATGGTAGTCGGAACTGTCGGTGTACCTCTGCCGCCGCTGGTAAATCTGCCAGCGCCCTCAGCTCCAGGAAATGAAATTTGCTGAGCCTGTGATTGCGTTAAGAGAAATAATATGGTGAAAGAAAACAGGGTAGATTTCAATTTCATCAGGCAAGTTTTAAGCAAGTGTATTTAGCAAAAGCATAACATCTATGCCATGCTCTGGTAAATGTAAACGCTAAGGAGGATGGCTTAAAAATCTTTCTACGCAAACGTTCCCATACTAGAATAGCTGTTTTTAAAGGAGTAGAAACGAAACATTTATGATATAGCGTTTTCTAAATATTGCTCTACAATATTCCTGAAGCACTATCACAATAGTTGTTTCTGCTGAAGCAGAAGGTATAGTTTTTTCAGCCCTTCCGGGTAATTCTTTACACTAAAAATCAGCTTATGGCACATAATCGCATTAATGATAGCCGCTATGGCAGGGACTACATTGAAGACAATAACGAAAACACGAACTCGCGCAGCAGGCGATACGAAGACAGGTGGCAACGCTATGGGAGCAATGGCAATCAACGTCAGGTAAATGACCAGCGCAATCAATATGACCATATGGATCCGGAGCGTAACCAGTTTGACAATGATAATAACTACCAGCGCGGCGTGTATGGCAATAGTACGGGTGTTAACCGTGGCAGCGGCCAATACTTACACAGCCGCGACGATAGTGACCGCGGCTATGGAAGGAGTGGAAACATGCGTCCTAATCCGGGCTATGCAGGTAGCAATTATGGCAGGTACGACAGGAGCTTTGATGAAAACAACAACCGCAACTGGTGGGATAAAACAGTAGATGAAATGTATGCGTTCTTTGGCGATGAGGAAGCCGAAAAGCGCAGGAAGATGGATGAAGTAAGAGACAACTTCAGGGGGAAAGGCCCGAAAGGCTACACACGCAGCGACAGTAAGATAAAAGATGATGTTAGCGACCGCCTGATGGACGACCCATATGTAGATGCTTCAGATATAGAAGTGACCGTAGAAAATGCAGAAGTAGTTCTAACCGGGACGGTCAACAGCCGGTATATAAAGCGACGTGCAGAAGACCTGGCAGACATGGTTATGGGAGTAAAAAACGTAGAGAACAGGCTAAAAGTAATAGAAAGGAACCGCGGTAACGACCGTGATTATAGCAGTGGAAATCCAAATGTGAATATGTAAGATCACGAAAAGCGCTTCTAACGGGGCGCTTTTTTTATCCTCAATAAGCTGGCTGTGCATGCAGTTGCTATTTCCTACTTTTGCCGCCTTATGGGTCAGAAAAAATTAGTGCGGTTTGCAGCGATCAAAACATTCAATAATGTGCTGGAGTACCCGCAGGATATTAAGGGAAAATGGGCGGAGCATTTTGGCAACAATAACCCTGTGGTGCTGGAACTGGCATGCGGCAAAGGAGAATACACAGTGGGTCTTTCTAAAATGTATCCCCTGAAAAACTTTATCGGAGTTGACATTAAAGGAAACCGTATTTGGGTTGGCGCAAAGAAAGCGTTGGAAGGAAACCTTGCTAACGCGGCTTTTTTACGTACGCAAATTCAAAAGCTGGAAGAATATTTTACTCAAGGTGAAGTATCTGAGATCTGGATCACTTTTCCCGACCCGCAACTTACACCAGGTAAAGCCAAAAAACGATTGACTCATCCACGCTTCCTGCTGCGTTACCAGCAGGTGCTGGCTAAAGGTGGTGTCATACATTTAAAAACGGACAGCCCGAACCTGTACGAATTCACGAAAAAGGTGATCAATCTCTTTTCGCTGAACCTTTTAGAAGATTATGATGATGTATATGCCCAGGCAGGCATTTCAGAAGAATTGAAGATAAAAACCCATTACGAGCAGCTGGATATAGCGCAGAGCAATCGCATCCATTACCTGAAATTTTCTTTGGGTGAAGGCTTACCTGCTGACGCCGAAGAACAACTTAAAAAAGTACTGAGTGAAGAAGAAGCTGGTGGAAGGTGAAGACTTTTATTATGATGTTTCAGGTTATATGGTTCTTACTGAGAAGTACCACCTGGAACGCGGAAGCTGCTGTGGCAATGGCTGCAGGCACTGCCCTTATAACTTTATAAATGTACCCGAGCCACGTCGCACTGATTTGTTATCCACCAGGGAAAAGTCTCCTATAAAACATTAAGCGCCCTTCATGAAAAAAAAGAATGATGCAGGTAAACTTCCCATAGGTGATGCTTCCCGTCATTATACTTTTTTTGAGAATGTTTGGGATGTGGTGCGGCAAATACCTGCTGGCCGTGTAACCACGTACGGAGCAATTGCAGAATATTTAGGCGCCCGCTCATCTGCACGAATGGTAGGCTGGGCTATGAACCAGGCACACTATGTTCAACCGCCTGTACCAGCGCAAAGAGTTGTAAACCGCAATGGCATATTGTCCGGAAAAGCACATTTTTCTACACCAACCTTAATGCAGGAACTGCTGCAGCAGGAAGGTCTTCAGGTAGAGAATGATACCATAGTTGATTTTAAAATCCACCTATGGCTACCCGTTGAAGAGTTGTAGAACCACGATGTCCTGGATCTGGAATGACCGGGTGGAAAAGGAAGATGTTTTATATCCTGCTTCTTTCAATATGGCTTGTAAACGTGGTTCTTAATCCCGGTTCTACTTATAGTAAGGACTGATCATCAAGTAAATAATAGGTCCTGTAACGGCTACATAAAACCATAGAGGCCATGTATATTTTGCCAGCTTCCTGTGTCGCTGCCACTCACCAGTCATAGCCCTGTAGGCGGTAAGCAGAATGATAGGAAGAATGAAAGCGGCAAGAATGATATGTGTGATCAATAATACCAGGTAAACGATACGAATGGAGCCGGCCTGTAATTTTTCTTCTGCGCTTACTACGCCATCATGATCAAGATCGCCAAATCGTGCTTCACCCGCAAGCAGGTGGTGAGCTATATACGACACCAGGAACACAATGGAAAGTAGCATTGCACCATACATAACGTTGCGATGCAGAGCGTAGTTCTTGTTTTTTACCGCAACCAATGCCCATACCAGTAGCACGGCAACAGCAGTATTGGTCAACGCATTGATCTTGGCAAATATGTGGATGTCGAAACCTGGCTCTACATCAAGTTCTATTCTTCCTAAAAAAGTAATAACGGTAAAAACTACAACTGAGAAAATACATATTAGCCAATAGGCCTTCTTATCATTCTTCTGAATCCTTGCTTCTAACATTTAGATCGGGGTTTTAAACAAAACGATTTATTCGTACAAAGGTTTATTTACGGAAGAGGTTACGCTTCTTTTTCTTGTCTTTTTCCAGCATGAGCAAACCAATATCTGCAGAAAGTTTCTTGAGGGAGGTGGTGTCAAGACCATTATAATATCCACGCACCACGTAATCACGATCTATAAGAACAAACTTAGAAGAATGGATAAAGGAACTGTCCACACCTTCACCATCCTGCAATCCAAGCTTTAGTTCATTAAGCGCAAAATCATAGATTTCTTTCTTAGGGCCGGTAAGCATCCACCAGTTGTCATGGTTTACGCCAAAGCGGTCTGCATATTGTTTTAATTGCGGTACCGAGTCTCTTTCAGGATCTACACTAAACGAAAGAAAATTGACAACCGTAGAGTCAATAACTCTTCGCCCCTCGCGCATGTGCGAGAAGGATTGCTGCATTTTAGCCATATGCCTTGTCATAGTAGGGCAAATGGATGGGCAGCGTGTAAAGAAAAAATCAGCTACGATCATTTTGCCTTTTATGTCGTACAGGCTAACTGTATCACCTAATTGGTTTACCAGTGTTATATCCCCCACTTTGTGCCATACAGTATCAGTGGTTGTTTTGCCATCTACCGTTTTTGTTATCACAGAATCTGCGAAGTAACGGGGCGGCATCGCAATGCTTTCATCGCTGGCAAACTTTATCACCAGGTAGCAAGTAAGCGGGATAAGGATTGCTATTGCCAGCGCCAGGGCTGCTTTCTTATTCATCAAAAAACATTTAAAACAAAACCATCGCCTATTGACGATGGTTCAATAAAATTATAATGCGAAATGATCCGGTAATTCAATCTAGTGTTCTTGTGGCTTTTTACCTTTCTCAACAGCCTTATCACTCTGGCCATGCGCTTTTTCATCATTTTGCGGAGTGTTATAAGTCTTGTTGCTCTCCTCGTAGTGGTGCCTGTCGTACTGGTTGCGCAGGTTTTTATAGCTATTGCCATCGTACAAGAAAGCTATAATAAACCAAATGAACAGTGCAAGAGGAACAACTATGGTCATGATCAAATTCTTGATCTCGTGGCCAAGGTGCATAAAATATGTAACGATATAGAAGGCTTTAGCCAACATCAAGATGATGATAACGCCCTTAATAAAAATTTGAAGGAAACCTTGTAAACCGGCTACATACATCCAATAGCCTAAAATCAATTCTACGATGGTTAGCACCGACAGAATGATGGTAACATTACGAACCTCATTCTTATTTTCTTTGTGCTCCCCTATATGGGATGTTTGTGATACTTGTGCCATATTAATAAGTTATACGTTAGTAGTTGTATAGAGGTTCGTGATTAGATTAGGTAAAAGCAAGTGAATACAAATACCCAAACAAGGTCTACAAAGTGCCAGTACAATCCAGCCTTCTCGATCATCAGGTAGTGTCCCTTCTTTTCAAACACGTTGTTCATGGTCATTATCAGCATCACAATGTTGATGACAACACCAGAAAGAACGTGGAAACCATGGAAACCGGTAATGGTAAAAAAGAAGTTAGAGAAGTTAGCTGTAGCTGCAGATCCATCTGCGTTAGGAAAAGGATTGCTACCCCACCATGCTCCCTCGTGATGTAAGTGTGTCCATTCCCATGCCTGGCATGCAAGGAAGGCAATACCACCAACAATTGTCCAAACCAGGTATTTTATTACAGCAGCTTTGTTACGCTCATGACCTGCTTTTACAGCAAGCACCATAGTTACTGAACTTACGATCAGGATAAAGGTCATCAAACTCACGAACAACAGTGGTAGACCACTACCTAATCCAGGAAATGACTGGAATACTTCGTTAGGGTCAGGCCATCCATTGCTGGCAAAACGGACTGTACCATAAGCAATAAGGAATGCTCCAAAAGTGAAGGCATCACTCATCAGGAAGTACCACATCATCAGTTTTCCATACTCTACATTAAATGGACTTTTCCCTCCGCTCCACCATTTTGGCTCTGTTGAAATTGTAGTTGTCGCCATGTGTTCTGTTTAAGTTTGGTATGCAAATTTATTGTGGATGCTATATCCACCGTATAAAAATCTATTTATTTAAAACCTTCGTTTACCCGCTTACATACATGTAAAACAGGAAAAGATAAATCCATAATCCATCTACAAAATGCCAGTAAATAGCAGCCATTTCTATTCCTGTACTGCTGTAGTTCTTTCTTGTACGGCTAAACGCCCTAAAGAAAAGAAACAACAATGCTACTACACCTCCAAGCACATGCACTATATGTATGCCTGTAATTACCCCTATGAATGAAGCAGCTGCATTACTTCCTGCTCCCAATATCTGTACGCCATTATCCTGCAACCATTGAAAGCCCAACCATTGTAGTACAACAAAAGCAACTCCTAAAGCAGCTGTAATAGTTATCAGCGTGCGATACCTTGACATTTCACGTGCACTAAATGCTTTAGACGCAAGGTGAATGGTTAAGCTGCTGATTAAAATAACTACTGTAGAATACCAAAACATCGGCGGCATCGGAAACTGTAGCCAGTTAACCTGGTTGCTCTTTACTATATAAGCGCTTGTTAATCCCGCAAACATCATAATGATGCTTCCCATCGCTATTAGCAATGTGAACTTATGCGGGTGTAACTTCTTTCTTTGTTCTTGACTATACGTTGCCATCATCATTAAAAACTTTTAAATTCTAACCACCAATTTCCATCATCACAACCAGCCTTTCGGCAGGTAAGTTTCTCTCATTTATAGTAACCATCTATTACTGGCTAACTAAGCCTTAGTAACTGATTTTATCTGCCAACAAAGCCAGTAAAACAATAGGCAAATAGATATAACTACTGAACATTACTCTTCTTGCTGCTTTTACATCCATCTCCAGGTAAAGCCTTACACACTGCACAACCATGAAAATATTCGCTGCTAACACTATCCACAAACTAACCATTCCTGTTATACCAATATACTTAGGCAGTAGTCCTACAGGTATCATCAGCACCGAGTACATTACTGCTTGCAGCGCTGTAAATTTTGTTGGTCCTTTATCTGCCGGCAATAATTTGAAACCAGCTTTACTATAATCAGTATGTGCTACCCAGGCAATAGCCCAAAAATGCGGGAACTGCCAAAGAAACTGGATACTGAAAAGTATTAAACCGCCCGTCCACCAAATAGGCTCATCAGGAGAAAAGCCTGCTACCCAACCTATCAAACAAGGTAAGGCACCAGGAAAAGCTCCCACCAATACTGCTATTGAATTCACCTTTTTTAGTGGTGTATATATAAAAGCATATAAGAACAAACTGAATGCAGAAATGATAGCGGAGGCCATGTTGAAGAAATACCACATCATGAACACCCCCAGCAGCCCTGCAATAAAGGCAAATGTATAAGCCTCTTGCTGGCTCATTCTTCCGTCGGCAACAGGACGTTTTCCTGTACGCTTCATCATGGCATCTGTATCCTTTTCCACAGCCTGGTTTATGGCATTTGCACTGCCTGTAACCAGCATCCCTGCTATAAAAAGCAAGAGCACCATTTTTAGATCATATGTAACACCCGGAGCAAGCAGATAACAAACCACACAAGAAAATACAACTGTGAAGCTGAGCGTAAACTTGATCAACTGAAAGTAGTCTTTCACTTTAGTTGCCAAGGTCAAACTGGCTGATATATTTTCTGTCTTACTCATCATTGCAAGCGCACATATTCTTTAAGCCAATGCCCTGAGTTGATCAGGGCATTTACTTTTATTCTTTCTGCTATACATAAAGTGCAAGCAGCTTTTTATTAGTGTTTACTCTCGTCTGCCCCTACTGGTTCTACTTGAGAAATAAATTCTCTACCATCTTTACCGTAGTCATATGCCCAACGGTGTACTTCCGGAATTTCGCCTACCCAGTTACCATGACCAGGATTGATAGGTGTGGTCCACTCCAGTGTATTTGAACCCCAAGGATTTTGAGTAGTTACTTTTCTACCTTTCCAGATAGAATAGAAGAAGTTGAACAAGAACAGGAATTGAACCGCAAAAACGATGATAGCTACTATGGTGATGAACTTATTCAACTCAGTGAACTGTTTGAAGCTTTCCCATACGCTATAGTCGTAGTAACGACGTGGCATACCAGCTAAACCTTCGTAGTGCATTGGCCAGAAGATCAGGTAAGCACCAGCCATAGTTATCCAGAAATGGATATAACTAAGCGTGTTGTTCATAAAGCGACCGAACATCTTAGGATACCAGTGATAGATACCTGCGAACATTCCGAACATACTAGCCACACCCATTACAATGTGGAAGTGAGCGATTACGAAATAGGTATCATGCAGGTGAATGTCCAGGGCAGAGTTACCAAGGAAGATACCTGTAAGACCACCTGAAATGAATAAGCTTACAAATCCTATAGAGAACAGCATACCAGGTGTGAACCTGATATTACCTCTCCACAAAGTAGTAAGCCAGTTAAATACTTTGATAGCTGATGGTACGGCGATCAACAATGTAAGTAGTACGAAGAATGAACCAAGGAAAGGATTTAGTCCTGATACAAACATGTGGTGCGCCCATACAAGGAATGCTAGTACCGCAATGGCGAACATAGAACCAAGCATGGCCATATAACCAAAGATCGGTTTACGTGCATTGGTACTCAATATTTCTGAAGCCATACCCATGGCAGGTAACAAGATAATGTAAACCTCAGGGTGGCCAAGGAACCAGAACAAGTGTTGGTAAAGGATTGCGCTACCACCTTCGTTAGAAAGAGCCCCTACACCATTTACATATATATCACTCAGGTAAAAGCTAGTACCAAAATTACGATCGAAGATCAGCAGGATGAAACCTGCAAAAAGTACAGGGAAAGAAAGTACACCCAAAACTGCTGTAAAGAACAAGGCCCAGATCGTAAGAGGCAGACGCGTCATGGTCATACCTTTTGTACGCATATTCAGGATGGTAGCGATATAGTTCAAACCACCCAACAAGCTACTAACAACGAACAAGGCCATACTCATCAACCATAGATCCATACCTGTTTTAGAACCAGGCGATGTAGAACCTAAAGCACTCAAAGGAGGATAAGCTGTCCATCCACCACTAAAAGGACCAGTTTCTACGAAAACTGAAGAAAGCATTACAATACCTGCAGCAAAGAAGAACCAATAGCTAAGCATGTTCATAAAAGGCGAAGCCATGTCTCTTGCACCAATTTGCAACGGAATTAAGAAGTTGGCAAAGGTTCCACTCAGACCCGCGGTCAATACGAAGAATACAAGTACAGTTCCGTGTGTAGTTACCAATGCATAATAAGCGTCAGCAGTTATACGACCACCTGGCGCCCATTTACCCAGTATAGCTTCCATCCAAGGGAAAGACTGGTCAGGATATCCAAGTTGGATCCTGAACACTACTGACATAAAACCACCCAAAATTGCCCAAACCATACCTGTTACCAGGAACTGCTTTGCAATCATTTTGTGGTCCTGGCTAAAGATATACTTTGAAATGAAAGTCTCTTTATGATGATGGTGGTCACCATGATGCTCGTCGTGATGTGCATCGTGGCCTGTGGTAGTGTGTGCGTGTAAAGCCTGCTCGTTACTCATACCTATTAATTTTTGCCTGTTAGGGCAGATAATTTCTAATGTTTGATTACTTCAGTTTGTTTTGGTTGCCACCGCTTTTTTTCAAAGAAGCAGTTGCGGTGGTATCAGCGCCAGCTGCTGGTGCTGCAGGAGCTGCTGGTGCACCTGCTGGAGCTGCTGCTGCCGGATCCTTTTCTGGGAACGCTGCGAAGTAATAAGGTTTTTGTCCTGCCATCCATGTATCAAACTGTTCCTGCGTTACCACTTCTATCGTACCCTTCATAGAGTAGTGCCCGTTTCCGCACATCTGGTCGCAGCTGATCTCGTATACAAAGTTGGAGTTACCAGTGATCTCTTTCATTTCTTCAGTGGTATACTTAGGCGTAAACCAAAGTGTAGTAGGCGTTCCAGGAACAGCGTCCATCTTCATTCTGAAGTGTGCAAGACCCACATCATGAATAACATCTCTTGAGCCAATGATGAACTTAACCGGACGTCCTTTAACGATGTAAACCTTTTGCTCCATTACGATATCATCAAAAGCATATGGATCGGCTTTCTGGTTTGCCTGTGGATTGTCTTCCCAGATCAAACCGATAGAGTTCGTTCCTTCTTCAATATTCCTGAAGTACTTCTTACCAAACTCCTGGTCTTTACCCGGGTACCTGAATATCCAGCCGAATTGCTTACCAGTAACCTCTACAACCAAAGCATTCTTAGGAGCTTCGCCTGTGAAGATGAACCAGTTTCTTAAACCAATTACTACAAGTACAGTAAGAACGATTGCCGGTATTACAGTCCAGATAACTTCCAGCTTGTTATTGTGTGGGAAGAAGAATGCTTTGTTGTTTTCTTTTTCCTGGTATTTATAACTGAACCAGAACAGTAGAACTTGTGTGATGAGGAAAACGATACCTGTAACAGCAATGGTAAGGTAAAGCATCTCGTCTACTTTCTCACCTTCTACTGATGCACTTTCACCTAGTATTTTACCTCTTAGTGCCACATCACAATAGTATACGCCCAACAGGCCCAGCACAAGGAAAGCCACCATCAGGAAACCATTGATCTTATTAGCCTGCTTCCTGGTTTTTTCTTCTCCCTTCAGTATACCTACATATTCACTGGCTTTGGCTATCTGGAAGATGACCACAAACACTAAAACTATGACGGCGATGGTGAAATACATTGACATTTTATTCTAATATTTTCTATTCGTAATAATTAGCAGTAGTTAGTTATTAGGTGTGGTGAATGATACTTTCTTTTAGGAACGGGTGGTTCTTTGCAACAACCGGCGCCTTAGTAAGTGCTCTACCAACAAAGAAGATGATCATGCCTGCAAATAGGGCAAGGATACCAAAGTCAAGCCAGCCGAGCGTTACATGATCCTGCGATACACTGGCCATTACCATCTGGTTGAAATCGATCCAGTGTCCAAAGATGATAAGAACTGCCATGAAGGTAACCAGGGTATAGTTTCTCTTAGCGCTACGCTTCATCAAAATTAGTAACGGAGCGATGAAGTTGATGATAAGGTTTAGAAAAAATATTCCTTTCCACGGACCTTGTACCCTGTGCTTGAAGTATAGAGTTTCTTCCGGCATGTTAGAATACCAGATAAGCATGTACTGGCTAAACCATAGGTATGTCCAGAAGATAGAGAACGCAAACATGAACTTACCGATATCGTGCAGGTGCTCATTAGTTGTATACTCCAGGTAGCCCCTGTTTTTCATAAAGATTACCCACAGAGCTATCAATGACATACCAGCAACGAATGAGCTAGCGAAAGTATACCAGCTATACATGGTACTGTACCAGTGTGCATCTATACTCATCAACCACAACCATGGCGTAGTAGAACCCACTGTAAGACCAAACCATACCAGGAACATAGAACCGCGAACAGTGTTATTCCACACCCATTTTTTACCTTGCTCTAAGTTTAATGGAGCATTGTCAGTGTCATAGCTCAGCTTACGCATCCTGTAACCCAGGAAAGACCAACCAGCTATTGACAAGAAACTCCAGATAACAAAGAATGTTACGTTCAAAAATCCTGATTTACCCATCAGTATTTCATCTCCTTCAGGGTGTAGCCAATGGTAAATTGGATGATGATCTCCGTGACCCAAGCCAAACAGGATGAACATCAATATCAAAAAGGTAATAAGACCGAAAATTGGAACAATAGCAGAGATAGCCTCAGGCACCCTGCGGAAAGCAACCTGCCATCCACCATGAGCAAGCGTGGTTACACAGATAAAGAACATGCTGGCATTGGTGATCAACAGGAAGAATACACTGTTGTATAATAATGTACCCCAGAAAATTCCTTGCTCATGCGGATCGTGGCTCATGCCCTTGGTTACAAGCCCAATGATAAATGCTAGCAGACCAATCGCCATCAGACCGTACGACCAAGTCTTCATCTTTCCTGTTACTTCAAAATGCTCTCTTATAGTAGATGCCATCGTAAATTATTTTGATTGCAGTTTGTTCTTATTATTTACTGGGTGTTGTTGCTGTTGTTGCTCCACCTGCTGCTGCGCTATCAGCTGCATTTGTGCCGCCTGCTGCTGGTGTAGCTGCACCAGCTTGCTTAGCCTTGATATATTTAGCCACCATCCAGCGTTGCTTACGGGTAAGCTGCGAAGCATAACTTCCCATAACACCTTTTCCGTAGGTCATCACATGGAAGTAAGTACCTTCTGATAGTTTTTCAATATTTGGATCGCCAACCAGTGTAGCTGGTTTTGCTGCATATGGACCTGCACCACCTTTGTACAGCGGGCCGTTACCATCCAGCTTAGCACCGTGACAGATAGCACAGTTTATCTGGTACAACCTGTCAGTCTCGGTCATTTCCAATTCTGTAAGATCAGGAAGAGGGTTGGTAACTGCAGCACTTTGCGCATAGCCTTCCTCATTGTTTTGCAGGTGATAAGGTAATTCCTCACCTCTTGATACTGTACCTACAACAGGCTCTGGTTTGTAGTTGATCCCTTTATCAGCCAGGTTGCTGTGATCAGCATAAGTTTCGTATGCGCGGCTCATACGCATGTCCGGCATATAATCTTTTCCTGGTGTACGCTTTACATCATCGCCGCAGCTTACCATTACTATGGCTGCTAACGAAACTGTTGATATAAAAAATATTTTCTTCATTGTGTTTGTTCTTATCTGGTTTTAACCTGCGATCGCTTGTTCCTCGGCGTATAGTTTCTGTTCTTTATCGTACCTGCCAAACCACCATCCGGTCTCAGCCACCTGGAAATCTACTTCTACAGCGCCGGCACTGGTTAAAAATCCTTTCAGATCATCAATATTGGTTCTTTCTGTACACTCAATGGCCATTACGAAAAGATCGTCGGTAGCACGTGGGTGAAAGTGATGACGCTTAACAAATGGAGCTAACTGGCATAGGTAGCAGAAAGTAAGTACCATACCTACCGCTGCAAACAATACTGTCAACTCGAAAGTGATAGGAATGAAAGCAGGTAATGGAAGGTTTGGCTTACCACCAATGTTCAAAGGCCAATCCTTGGTAAATATCCAACTCATGCAGCTCAATGCAGTAGTGGTACCGGTAATGCCATAGATGAAACCAGCAGTGTGCAAACTTGTTTCACGCATACCTAATGCATGATCCAAACCATGCACAGGAAAAGGTGTATAAACATCCTGGATCTTATAACCTGCATTGCGAACTTTCTTCACAGCTGGAAATAAAACTGCTTCATCATCAAAGCATCCAACAACAAATCTTTTTAGCGCCATATATTAAGCTTAAAAAATTCAAATTTTATAATCCCAACATCCCTCAATCCTACATCTCCAAATCACACCATTTCAACTAGTGAGCGTGCTCATGCACAAACTCATCCACCTTCTGTGTTTCTATTGGTGTCATTCTATCCTTATAGTTTTCACCACTTGTTTTCAGTACATATTTGATCTCAGCCACCGCAATGGTTGGGAAGTACTTAGCAAACAAGAAGAAACATGTAAAGAACAATCCGAAAGTACCTAGGTAGAAACCGATCTCCCAAATGGTAGGGCTATAGTAATAGCTCCAGCTACTTGGCAGGTAGTCGCGGTATAGAGAAGTAACGATGATCACAAAGCGCTCGAACCACATACCTACGTTTACCAGCACACTCATAAAGAAAGTGAAAGCAATATTGCGACGCAGCTTGCGGAACCAGAAGAACTGTGGAGATACAACGTTACAGAACATCATTCCATAGTAGCTCCAGCCATAAGGGCTAAACAGGTTACCACGGCTATAGAAGAAGGTATACTGCTCGTAGTCGTTCATACTATACCAACCAATGAATAACTCAGTCAGGTAAGCAACACCCACAATAGAACCAGTCAACACGATTACCTTGTTCATAGCTTCAATGTGGCCGATGGTGATATAATCCTGCAGGTTCAACACTTTACGAACTACGATCATCAGCGTTTGCACCATTGCAAATCCTGAGAATATCGCACCAGCAACGAAGTATGGAGGGAAGATGGTAGTGTGCCATCCTGGAATAACTGAAGTGGCGAAGTCAAAAGATACGATCGTGTGTACCGAAAGTACCAGTGGCGTACTCAAACCAGCAAGTACAAGAGACAAACTCTCGTGGCGCTGCCAGTGTTTTGTACTACCGTTCCAACCAAATGCAGCTACACCGTATAATAGTTTACGAAGTTTAGTTTTAGCACGGTCACGTACTGTTGCAAAGTCAGGCAACAAACCAGAGTACCAGAACAACAGTGATACAGTAAAGTAAGTAGAGATCGCGAACACGTCCCATAATAGTGGAGAAGCAAAGTTTACCCACAGCGGACCACGTGTGTTAGGATAAGGAAGTACAAAGAACGCCATCCAAACTCGACCCATGTGGAAGATCGGGAACTGGCCCGCACACATTACCGCAAAGATCGTCATCGCCTCAGCCGCACGGTTTACACCTGTTCTCCAGCCTTGTCTAAAGAGCAACAAGATAGCCGAGATAAGCGTACCCGCGTGACCAATACCTACCCACCATACGAAGTTGGTGATATCCCAACCCCAGCCAATTGTTTTGTTCAGGTTCCACTCACCTATACCGTAAGTTACCTCGCGGTACACGCTGTAAACACCAAACAACAACAGGGCTACTGAAATAAAGAAACCTATATACCACAGCCTGCTCGGCTTGGCCTCTATCGGACGAATAATGTCTTCCGTTACCTGGTGATAGTCTTTGTTACCATCTACCAGTGGTTCCCTGATTTGTGATTCGTACTTTAAATGCATCTGGTTTGGCTTAATTAAGTCGTAAACATTAGTGGCTGGTTTTCCAATTCTCCCTTTCCTGCTAAATGCTTACTTCTATAAATATTTTATGTAATGAACTTTATATCTCTATTCAACATCGTTGTGTCACTCACTTCAGCTGCCTTCTCACTACTCTACTCCCCTTGCCTTTTCTGCTACTTACTAGTGCTTTTGGTCACGAGTTGTGTTATCCTGTTCTGCTTCTCCACCTACAGTAGCTTGTTCTTTTTTACCTACAGGCATCAGTGCATCTACATTTCTCACTTTAGCCAGGTAGCTTACGTTAGGCAGCGTGTGTATCATTTCCAGCACATAGAACAGACGGTTCTGGTTGTTAGCCCTGTGTTGGAATACATCACTCTGTTCATCGTTCACATTACCAAATATGATCGCATCTGCAGGACAAGCTTGCTGACAAGCAGTCTTCACATCGTATCCTTCAGCACCTGTACGCAATGGACGGCTTTCTTTCTTAGCTTTTAGCTTACCATCTTGCAAACGCTGAACACAGAAAGAACATTTTTCGATAACACCACGGCTACGAACAGTTACATCAGGGTTCAGTACCATTCTTGTCAGGTCATCGTTCATCATACGAGAGGCATCAGTCATAGAGTTGGTGCCATGCTGGTTGTTAGGGAAGCTATCAGCACCCATATAATCAGCCCAGTTGAAACGACGTACTTTATAAGGACAGTTGTTACCGCAATACCTTGTACCGATACAACGGTTATAGATCATTTGGTTGATACCTTCACTGTTGTGGTTGGTAGCAGCTACCGGGCAAACGTTCTCACAAGGAGCGTTATCACAGTGCTGGCACAGCATCGGCTGGAATACTACGTTTGGATTATCCAAATCGCCGCTAAAGTAGCGGTCAATACGCAGCCAGTGCATGTCGTGGTGACGAGCTACTTCGCTCTTACCTACCACAGCCACATTATTTTCTGCAGTACATGCTACCACACATGCGTGGCAACCTGTACAGGTATTCATGTCTATGCTCATGCCCCACTTAATACCCGGCTTAGGAAACAGCGGGTAAAGTGTAGCTTCTTTTTCGAAATTGCCTGTTTTAGGAGCAAAGTCTTCGTGCATGTGCTTACGCCTTCCCAGGATTATTTCAGGGTTAGCCTTAAGACTTGCAAGTGATGTTTCAATAACAACCTCGGTACGACCATGGTGGCTATTTGAAACCTGGTTTTGTGCTACAGAAGCTTTGTATCCAGCTTTGGCAACCTCAGCTTTGTATATGTAGTAGTCACGGTTTCTTCCGTTGAAAGTAACAAGCGGGAATACGTTTTTACCTACACCCCCACCTGCTTTACCGATATTCACACGTGCTCTTTCCATTGCATTATCATCACGTGTTGCATTTTCACCATCGTATACCGCGTTGGTACCACGTCCGTAACCTACTGCTATACCTACGGTGTTCTGATTTGTTCCAGGAACAATGATGATTGGAAGCTCTATAGTTTTTCCGTTAGCTGTTATTTTTAGAACAGGCTTTTCAGAATGTACTTCGTATGCATCGCTATCGCCATTCTTTGTCAGGTCAATGCCAAAGATGTTCAATGCCATTGCTGGCGAAATGATAGCGTAGTTATCCCAGGTAGCTTTAGTGATTGGATCAGGCGTTTCCTGTAGCCAAGGGTTGTTAGCTTGTGAGCCAATACCCATTGTTACTTTTTGATACAATACCACCTCGGTACCAGAAGATTGTGCTGCAGTAATAGTAGCTGCTGCCTGCGCAACACCACCACTATTGAAGCTAGCACCACGAGCTGTTGTACCACCTGCAGCCAAAGCTGTAAGCAATCCGCCTGTAGGGGTTTGTGTGCTTCTTAAAGTATCAGGTGCACTGCTAGTAGCAGCAGTTCTTGTAGAATTTACGCTGGTTGCTGCAGCAGGAGAAACAACACCATCTTGAATAGCTTTATCCCAACGGCTTTCGCTTCCCAACCTGCCGATCCAGTATGTTCGTAAAGCGCCCAGGTAGTCTGTGGTTGCTCCACTCCACCTTAACAGGCTGTCTTGCCACTGGCGTGTTTTAAACAGCGGGTGAATGGTAGGCTGAAGCAGGGAGAAATAACCTGTTTTAGGCTCTACATCACCCCAGCTTTCCAGGTAGTGATGATCAGGAATAACATATTTACAAAGCTGGCTCGTCTCATCCATTTTCTGGTTGAAAGAAACAGCAAACTTCACACGCTTCATACCCTCTACAAACTTCTGTTGGTCGAAGTAGTTGTAGGCTGGGTTTACATTGTAGATAAGCAATGCACCGATCGCACCAGAATTCATGTCATTCACCAGTTGTACCATGTCTGTATCAATACCCTGGTAGGTATTGTAGGTGGTACCCCAGTCAATGGTTGAACCATTTGCACCAATAGCATCGTTGATACCATTTACAATGGTCTGGATGTTTACATCGTTGCTACCTGCTACCACTACTGCAGCTCCACGAGCATCTTGTAGTGCTTTTGCAGTACGAGCCACTGCTTGCTGCAGGTTGGCAGGTAATGCAGGAGCAGTAACAGCTCCACCAACTGCTGCATATAAAGCAAGTGCTATAGCACCTGTTTCAGATGGGCGGTGGTTATATCTTTCATCAGCATTTGCACCGGTCATGGTCATCACAGGTTCAAACTGGATGTGACGGCTCATTTGCAGATCTGTATTATTTAATCTTCTTGTTTCCGCGTATTGCTTGTTGAATTCAACCGGGCTCAACCATGTACCCAGGAAGTCAGCATTCAAGCTTACAATTACTCTTGCTGCTGCAAAATTGTAAGAAGGAATAGTTCTTCTGCCGTAAGATGCTTCGTTAGCCTGCAGCATGCCGCTGTAGCTGATAGCATCGTACTGTACATGACGGCCAGGGTATCTTCCTAAGAACTGGGTGATAGCATCGCGTGTAGTAGGAGAAGTGATGGTGTTAGTAAGCACTACAACTGGTCTTCCACCAAGTTGATCAAGCTCAGCCATTACCATTTTATCAAAAGCATCAAATGTGCTTACTTCTTTGTTATTTGCTTTAGGTACAGTAAGCCTGCTTGTATCATAAAGGTCAAGTACAGATGCCTGCATTCTTGCAGATGTACCACCTTGGTATATAGTTGAAAGTTCGTTACCCTCTATTTTGATCGGGCGGCCATCTCTCACTTTGGCTATCGCACTTACCACCTCATTATCCTGCACGTAAGTAGTAGCATAATAGTTTGCTACACCTGGTGTTATTTCCTGCGGTTTGTTTACAAAAGGAATTGCCTTTTTCACTGGCATTTCGCAACTGGCAGCTACAGCAGCAGCAGCAGTACTAAAACCCATGAATTTAAGAAAATCTCTGCGCGGAGTTTTTGCGTCTAATAAACCTTTGTCGTCTACCTCTAGTGGCAGATCTTCCTGGAACTCGTCTTCACCAGCGGATTGATTAGCGTTAGATTGGTTCAGCTCTCCAAAACTTTGCCAGTACTTTTTTTGCTCCATATTATTTCAGTTGATAGTTGGTAGTTGACTATTGCCAGTACCCGCTTTCTATTATTTATAATGCTTGAATAGTGAGTTAGAATGATGATTAGTAGTGACATTTTTGACACTCGGTTCCACCTATCTTTTCAACAGTGATACCTCTTGCGCTATCAATCTTTCCATTCTTCAGATCATCATGGAATTTCTGATAGATGCTGTAGAAACCATTATCCTGGAACTGAACTTTTGTTTCCCTGTGACAGTTAACGCACCAGCCCATGCTTAGGTCAGCAAACTGTTTTACCTCGTCCATATTCTGGATCTCTCCGTGACAAGTTTGACATGCTACTTTACCAGCTGTTACGTGTTGTGCGTGGTTGAAATAAACGTGGTCAGGCAGGTTGTGAATTTTTACCCACTCAATTGGTTTTCCTTTTGATGGATCCCAAGGTTTGCCTGGCTCATATCCAGCCATTTTATAAAGCTTCTGTATTTCTGCAGTACCGTTAACTTCTGTACCGTCTTCTTTGTAGAGTTTATCTGTGCCAGTGTATTCGTTCACTGCCATGTGACAGTTCATACAAATGTTTAGTGAAGGGATATTTGCATGCTTACCTTCCTGTGCACCACCATGGCAGTACAAACAGCTGATCTGGTTGGTACCTGCGTGTACCTTGTGTGAGTAGTAGATTGGTTGCTCAGGCTGGTAATTTTGAGAACGACCTAAACCAATAGCACCGGTTACAGTAAGGTAACCACCTATGCAGAATAAAATGATAGTGAAAGTAGCAATGTAAACTTTGTTGCGCCAGAAGGGAACTGGCTCCAGTACAGGCTCTCCTTGTTTTTCAGCAGATAGTTTTCTAAGACTTGAGTTAACCTGCAACAAGATCAAAACAACGATAGCAAGAACAAGTGTAAGGATACCATACAACAACGTATTATCTCCTTCGCCGCCACCTTGTGCACCAGTAACACCGGGCACTGGTTGTGCAAGTGCCGGGTCAGGAACTGAATTGATGTAAGTAAGGATAGCACCTATTTCTTCATCGCTCAGGTTGAAAGCAGGCATGTTTGTCCTGTTCCACTTCTCCCAAAGACTAACCGCATATTGATCACCAGTCTTCAGGTAAGCCGAACTGTTCTTGATCCACTTATACAAGTTTTCCTGGTTGCCCCATCTTTCTTCTACACCTGCCAGTTTAGGACCGGTCAGATCTTTATGAACAGCGTGACAGGAAGCACAATTGCTCGAGAACAAGGCTTGTCCGTTAGGCTGCGCATATATATTGGTGGTAAATAAAAAGAATAAAGCGAATGTTACACTTGATACTATTGTTTTGGCAATGCGTCGGTGCTTGGTCATACACAAAAAGTAGTGCTTTGATGTGGAAAAATCTCCGTAAACGGCTGCAAAAATAGGTCACGATATTGACAATATATCAACATGGTGAAAAAAAATTTTCCCTTGTGTAGCAAGGGTTTCGGAGGATTTTGATGCTAAATGAAAATAAATTGTCATTGTTTTGTAACGCAAAAAAGCAACCTAATCCTATTGATTATAAGGCTGTTTATGACAAGGACTTTAAACCCATTTTTACACCCTTTTAAATTGCTTTGAGCTTGATTGCGTTGTTCAAATAAATAATTCTTATTACATATTGTTTATGTACAGAAAGATCTCGTTCATTAAATTGTATGATTAAATAAGACAACGCATTTAAAGCTTTAGTAAGTAAATAAAAATTACCTGCTTTGAATTCATCCCCTTTACAACATAAAACTGGAAGCTCTATGAACATTGCCATTTTTGCTTCCGGTGCCGGATCAAATGCTAAAAAAATCATTCAACATTTTGAGCAGCATAATACTATACATGTAGCACTTGTAGTATGTAATAAGCCTGGGGCAGGAGTTTTAGAAGTGGCTAAAGAAGAAAACATACCTGCACTTTTAATAGAAAAAGAAAGGTTTTTTAGCGGGGATGCTTATTTGGATGTTTTGAAGGAAGCGAAGGTTGATTTCATTGTCCTGGCAGGATTTCTTTGGAAGGTGCCTGCTACATTGATAGATGCTTATCCTGATAAGATCGTGAACATACACCCTGCCTTACTGCCGAAGTACGGCGGCAAGGGAATGTATGGCGCACTCGTTCATAAAGCCGTAATAGCTGCCGGCGAAAAAGAAAGTGGCATCACCATCCATTATGTAGACGGGCATTACGATAATGGAGATATCATACAGCAAGCAACCTGCACTGTAGAGGCTGGTGAAACAGAAGCTTCTCTTGCGCAAAAGATACATGCCCTGGAGCACGAGGTGTATCCTGCAACTATAGAAAAGCTGCTAATGGAAATAATGGCAAACAACAGTTAGATCCTGCACTGTCATTAATGGTTCAGCAATCTGGCAGCTTTGGTTGGAAAATATTCAAACGAGCTTGGTCAAAAAAATTGGGGGTTCATTATTCTCGTTTACAGAATTTCCACAACGAAACCTACTTCTTAAAGGACCAGCTGCAATTGAAGTGCAAACATACCCGCTGCCCCTAGCCTGCTGCATGATAACAATCAAAGTATTTACTGTTTGAAATCATGTATTATACTTATTGGCAATTCAACATTTAATTAGAAGAGAAGCTTGCAAGATTTCTGTTGTGGTTAGTACTGTTTTTTTGCTGGTGATACTTTCCTGTTCGCGACCATTATCATAAACAAGAGTGTGCAGGTCGGATATTCAAATAAATTAAAAACCTCAACTACAACTAAAGTCATAATTGAGGTAAGAAAATTTGGTTCTATTCTTTGGCTTCAGTTAAGCATGCCGCTTCGCCATCGGCTTCAGGTCAGTCAGTTCGCTGATCTTTACCGGACGCTTTAACTGAATACTTTTGTTTGCAGCTATTCCTATCAAAATGGACATTGCGCCATCTCTTGTTCCAGCTAGAATGTTGTACGGGTTGTCTGACGGGTCGCGGAAAATACGGTTGTGCATCCGCTTATCACCACCACCATGGCCGCCTGCGTATTGCGGCACTTTTATTATCTCGTGCTCTTTGTTGAAGTTATCCATCACCATGATCTCCCTGAACTTGCCAGGTATAGCTTCCTTATCCTGCGACATCTCTACTGCATGCCTTTGTTCCTGGTTCAGCGCGTTATCATCCTGGTACGGTATGTCCTGCCAGGTTTCCATGCGGCCATTAAAGCCGTTGAAAGCTATGCGCCAACCTTCGTACGGAGAGTAGGTAGTAAGGCTATAGTTCACTGTAACGCCATTCGCATACTTTATCTGGGCACTCATTTTATCGTAAATGTCTATTTCTTTACGCCACACACACTGGTCGCGGAAGTAGCCGTCATGATGTTCATTCTTTACATAAAGATTGTTCAGCCAATCTTCTTTGGTGATATCGCGGTAGAACTTACAGTAGTCTTTATGACCGCAGCCCTGGCAGCGCACACCCCTGAAAGGATTGTTCTTGCCATAATGTTCTAATTCACCATAAGCCGTTACCTCTACAGGTTCGCTATTTAGCCACCAGTTTACTAAGTCGAAGTGGTGGGTTGATTTGTGAACCCAAAGCGAGCCGCTCTTACGCATTAGTCCATGCCACCGACGGAAGTAATCTGCACCATGGTATACATTCAGCATCCAGTTGAAATCTACAGAGGTAACATTACCTATGCGGTTGGCAGCCAAGAGTTCCTTGATCTTCATCATGTGCGGACCATGCCTGTAATTAAAAGCAACCATTACCTTTTTACCTGTTCTTTTTTCCGCAGCTAAAATGGCCTTGCATTTTTTCTCATCGGTTGTCATGGGTTTTTCGGTAATAACATCGGCACCCATTTCCATTGCCTTGATGATGAATTCATCGTGGGTGGAGTCAACTGTGGTTACAATTACCACCTCTGGCTTCACCGTACGCATCATGGTAGTAAAATCTGTGAAGGTTGGACAAGTAACGCCCATTCTATCTTTAGCAAAAGCTAGTCTGCCTGGGTTATTGTCGCAAAGGCCTACAAATTCTACTACATCACCATAATTGTCTACTACCGGTTTGCCCCAAAACCCGATACCACGGTGACCGGTACCAACCATAACTATTCTCTTTTTTGCAGCAGGCTTGTTGGCGAAAGCTGTCAGGGGCGACTTTGCAAGGAGTATTCCTGCAGATGCCAGCGTGCTATTTTTGATGAAGGTGCTTCTATCCATAGGTTTTTATTTTATTAAGCTGTTTAGGTATACTTCTATATTAGTATATGCTGAAGATAATTTATAGGAAGATGCATCTGATGGATCAGCAGGATTAAGTCCTTGCTGTTTTTCCCATGTGTCAGGCATTCCATCACGGTCTGTATCGGCAGGTGCAGCTAACTGCCTTAGCGTTGGCCAGGCATGCTTCGACTTCTCGTAAGGTGTGCCATGCGGAAGTCCACCCTGCACATCGATAATTTTGCCTGTACGGTTGCGAACATCTTTTACGATACGCTCATCAAGCGTGTCTCGTCTAAAACTAGCGCCAGCAGAATTTAGCACATGCTCGTAGGCTAATGTGGCTTTTTCTGTATTTATAAATACTGAGGAAAAAGGAGTTGGCACTTTTGCCTGGATTGCATCCTGCGGACCACCATCATTCATCACCACGCCTTTCCAGTTGTCTTCACTTACTTCTTCAGAACCATCTACATAATTGCCAGATAAATGGAAATTTCCATAAGGAATAGTGGCGGTCTTGTAAGGGGTTAAAACCCGGAAGCGAACGCGCTCATTGGTAGAAGGGCCATGTTTGTAGTAGTTATTTACAATATTGTAGGTGCCTCCTTCGCCAGCGTACACATTGTTGCTACCCCAGTTGTATATCACGTTGTTCCTGAAATCAACGAACTCCTCGGGCAGGTGGCGAATACCATTGAAACGTGGCGTCCGATTGTTGCAATGGGCGAAAAGATTGTGATGCCCGGACAAATGCCTTCCACCCCAGATACCACCAAACCCATGGTGCTCCCAATCTTTATCACCTGTTTCAAAATGATAAGAATAATCGAGGGGCTCAGAAATGATGTTCCATTGAAGCGTGGTGCTATCACCATTGTACACGGTGCAGACTTCATCAGTACTCCAGCTCATTGAGCAATGATCAACAATGATATGCTTCCGCCTTTGACCGCTGAAGGCATCATCATCGCCACTGCCGTGCACCATACCATTGTCCTGGTAACGGTCGCCCATCCTGAAGCGCATATAGCGGACGATAATATTGTCACCATCCAAAACCACGGGGTGATCGGCCAGGCATATTCCATCACCAGGTGCAGAATGACCTGCAATAGTGGTATTAGCGGAAATCTCTAAAGGAGAAAGAAGATGAATGGTTCCTGAAACTTCGAATACGATGATCTTTGGTTGGCTACTTTTTAGTGCCTGCCGCAGGCTTCCCTCGCCGTTGTCGTTCAGGTTATTTACTATTACTACTTTACCACCCCTGCCACCAGTTGTATATTTTCCAAAACCCTCAGCACCAGGAAAAGCGATAGGTCTATTTGCTGTAGCTGCACCTGACGAAGCAATCTTTTGCGTGCAAGAGACCATGCAAAACAAGGCCATTATGCCAATCAATTTCATATGGAAGCTTTGAAAAAAGTAAGGCTGCCTTAATAAAGCAGCCTTACAATTTATGTATAAGAAATCACTTTCTATTAATATCCAGGATTCTGAACCAGGCGAGGATTAGCATCTATTGCAGCCTGTGGGAAAGGCAACAACTCGTTCTTATTCTGCTGGAAGTATCCACCGTATACAGGTACACCTGCACTGGTAACTAACAGTGAAGACCTGATGTTACTTTGTCCAACCCAGTTTACGTTTGCATATCCTGCTGGCGCTGTGGTGTTTGGATTAGGTGCATAGAACGAATTCAGGTACTCAAGTGTAGTAGAGTTCGTTTTATACGTCATAGTACGTGGCAAGTTGGTGTAAGGAGCAGGAAGTGGATTAGTAGCCAATGCTTCTAACTCAGCCTTTGTTTCTGCCATTTTCTGACCCAGGATATTCCAACGGATCAGGTCGTACTTACGGATACCTTCACCACCAAGTTCTAGTGCTCTTTCTTTTACAATGGCATTGAAGAAACCAGTGTAATCAGAAGGAGTAGTACCGATAAGCGCAGCATTGTTATTGAACGCTCTTAATCTTACACGCTCAAAAGCGGCTCTTGCTGCAGCAGAAGGTCCGTTGTTGATTTCGTTATCTGCTTCTGCAAACATCAGCAATACATCAGAAAAACGGATCATCGGCCAGTTGATACCAAAGTATTGTGCGTTTGAACTTAATACTACAGGATTGGTGATCCAGTCTCTGCGGAACTTACCATCACGAATGGCGTTAGCAGCTGTAGCTACCACAAAACCACTTGCGTTGAAATCGTATGGAGCAGCGGTTACATCGCGCCTTGTATCGGCAGGATCGAACATGTAGAAGTAAGTAGGAAGAATAATCAGCGCAGAGTTTCCAAAAGAACCATAACGAGGACCATTGTAGTATCCTAGCTTGCTATCTCCCAAAGCACTACCGCCACCGGCCATAGCCACTTCAAATAACACCTCGCCATTTGGCTCTATGCGGTGCGCAAGAATATTGTCTTTCCAAATTGCACGGAAGCTTGGATTCAAGCTATGATCACCAGGTCTTGCCATGATAGCAGCACATTCGTCGCGTGCTATCTGGTAGTACTCTTTGTAGTTAGCAGGGCGGCGCATTGTTCTGTCGCTGCGTAGTGCATAACCACCGCGGAAAAGAGCAATACGTGCACGCAAACCTCTTACAGCACCCTGGGTAATTCTTTCACTAGTACCACCAACTTCAGTTCTCCAAGGCACCATAGTAGCAGCCAGCTCAAGGTCACTTAGAATCCTGTCGTAGATGCTATCCCTGTTTGTTTTAGGCTTAAATAGATCTGTCTCGAAAGCTGAAGGCTGCCATTGTGCAGGCACATCTCCCCAGTTTCTTACGAGTTCAAAGTAGTACTGCGCTCTCAGCGTCAACGCTTCACCATGAAGCCTTCTCAGGTCTCTTTTCTGCTGATCGGTACCAGATATGTACTGCTCCATTCTTGGAATGTAGTAGATACAAAGGTTAGCACGCTCTACACCAGAATATAACTGGCTGTACGGCTGCAGCAACTGTGTGTTACTTGGCTGCACGTTGTAACGGGCAATATCTCTTCTTTCGTTATCGCCAGGTGCACCACCTTGTCCCATCATGATATCATCATCATAAGGGTAGTACATGCTGATACGGATACCATAACCGTTATCGCCGGTCATTGCTGCGTAAGTTCCCAGAATAGCTCTTGTAGCATTATCTACATTATCAAAAACGTATTCAGGACCAAAAGTAGATTCTGGTTGTACTTCGTCAAGGTATTTCCTACACGAAGTAGCCAGTGTGGTAGTTGCAACTAAAAGGACAGCTAAATATTTATATGACAACTTTTTCATAATCGCTTTAATTAGAATGTTACGTTAACACCAAATATGTAAGAACGGCTGCGAGGATAAGCTGAGTAATCAACACCTGGTGTAGTACCGAAGTTTCTTCTAGTACTTACTTCTGGGTCAAATCCTGAGTAACTGGTGATAACCGCAAGGTTGTTCAAAGTTACATACAGGCGTGCTCTCTGCATTCTTGCACGCTTCGCAAATTCCACTGGAAGATTATAACCTATAGTTAAATTGTTGATCCTAACAAAAGATGCGTCTTCTACAGCCCATGAATGCACGTTGAATGCACTTGCACTGGTGATTGGTCTCCAGATGGTAGCATTAGCATTAAGTGCTGCAAGAGCCTGTGGATCTCTTACTACCTCGCCCTGTGCATTCACTGTTCTCCAACGGTTGTTCATATCAGCCAGCAGGTTAGAGTTTGGTGTGTAACCACTTGTAAATTCAAGTTTGCTTGCGTTCAAAACATCATTTCCAAACTGGTAATTGATGAACAAGCTCAGATCCCAGTTCTTGTAAGATAGCTGTTGGTTCAATCCACCAAATACTTTTGGAGTAGCATCACCAATGATAGTACGATCAAGGTCGTTTACTATACCATCACCGTTGATATCTCTGAACCTGATGGTTCCTGGTTGAGGAACAATAGAAGTAACAGATTGATTGCTTGCAACAGTTGGCTTAAGTGTATAAGCATTGGTAGTTGGGTTGAAATCGAAATCTTCTACTCTGTAAAAACCTTCAGTTACCAATCCCCAGATAGCACCTACCGGGCTGCCCACCTTCACGATGTAATCAGCAGGTTGGTTTCCACCAGCCCATCCTGAACTCTGCAGGAAGGATTTTTGGAAAGCACCCAGGCTCTCAATGTTGTTCTTGTTGAACGATGCATTGAAGTTGATGTTGTAGTTGAAGTTTTTAGTAGAAACCGGGATAGCATTCAACTGTATTTCCACACCCTTATTAGAAAGTGCTCCCACATTTTGTATCTGCCTTTGGTAACCACTGTTTTGAGGAACAGCAACTTCTACCAACAGGTTGTTTGAGTTATTCTTGTAAAGGTCTACTGACACAGTTAGTTTGTTTCTTAAGAAACTCGCATCCACACCTACGTTTCTTGAAACATTCTCTTCCCAAACAAGATTGTTATTAGAAAGTGCTTGAGAAAGGTAACCTGTTGTCAAAGCATTGTTCAGGTTGTACTGTGTGTTGGTACCAAAAGATGTCAGGTAAAGGAAATCGTCAATCCTGTTGTTACCAGCTTCACCGTAACCAGCACGGAACTTCAGGTCGCTGATCCAGTTAACGTTCTCCATGAATTTCTCTTTAGAGACTCTCCATGCAAAAGTTCCTGAAGGAAAATATCCCCAACGATTTCCAGGAGCAAATTTGGTAGAACCGTCAGCCCTTACAGAAACATTCAGTAAGTACCTGTCTTTGTAAGAATAGTTCACACGGCTGAAGAAAGAAGCAATACGGCTTTCTACTTCAAAAGTGGTAGGACGTGGCTGTGGTTGACCCTGCGGACCGGTTCCAAGGTTCATATTGGCCAATGCGCGGTTTGGTGTAATACCAACCGGGAAGTACAAGGTTTCAATGAACATGTTGTTGAAGCGCTGCTCATAGATCTCTTGTCCTGCAATGATTGAAAGTGAGTTGTTTTCGCTAAACCTTGTTTTAGACTTATCAAAGTTGAAGGTAAGTACATTAGAAAGGTTTAATGTATTACGGCCAATGGTTCTGATAGATGCCAGCGGCATAGCTGCACTTCTTTGTCTTGATGCAGAAGTCAGTGTATCATCAAAAGCATTTCTGCGCTGGTTGTTCATATCAATACCAATCGTGCTTCTCAAGCTCAGGTACTTATTGTAAGTATACTGTACGTAACCAGTCATGTTCATTACATTGGTAACGTTCCTGCGGTATTCCGCCGCGTTCATTAGCAATGGATTGATTAGACGTAAACCAGCAGCATTTGTCTCATCATCATAGTCAGGATCGTAATCAGTAAGATCTCTTTCTCTTACCAGGAACGGCCTGTACCTGATGCTATGACGCAAACGGTTAGTAGCAGAAGAACCTTCATTTGATGTTCCTGCACCGTTTACCAATGTATTATTATAACGTGTATTGAAGCCAACCTTAATGTTCTTATTAAAGGTGTGGTCGAACTTGAAGCTTACCAGCTTTCTTTCGAAATCAGATAGCAACATAGTTCCCTGCTCTTTATTATAGGTAAGGCTTAAGTTGTAAGTAGTAGCGGCATTACCACCTGATAAGCTCAGGTTATGCGTTTGCATGATGGCGTTGCGGCCAAACATTTCATCCTGCCAGTCAACCATTGGAACGTTCTTATAGTTCTGCAATGTATCCCAGGTAGTACCATAGGTACGTGCAAAGTTTGAACTGTCAGAAGAACTACCTCTTGTTCTTTCGTACTGGTACATTACAAAATCGTAAGGGTTCATAACAGGCAGCTTACGCGCCAGCTTTCTCACACCAGTAAAACCATTGTAATTGATTGAGGTACGTGTGTTACGACCGCCTTTAGTGGTGATGATAACAACACCATTGGCACCACGGGCACCATAAATAGCGGTAGTAGACGCATCTTTCAAAACGTCTACAGATTCAATGTCTTGTGGAGAAATCACATTCAAACCATCTTCTACCTGTACTCCATCAATGATGTAAATAGGAGATGCATTTTGGGTGATAGAACCACCACCACGAACACGTATTACAGCTTCAGCATTTGGCGAACCTTCTGAACTGGTGATCTGTACACCAGCAAGTCGGCCGGCAAGCGCGTCGGCAGCGGAGTTAACCGGGATGTCGCGGAGCTGGCGGGATGAAACCGAAGAAACCGAACCTGTAAGGTCGCGGCGGCGAACAGTTTGATAACCAACAACTACAACCTCATCCAGTTGTGTTTGTTCTTTCATCAGCGATACATTCACAGGTGTTCTTCCATCGGTAGTGATGGTAACTGGTCTGTAGCCAACTGATGAGATCAATAAAGTTGCGGATGATCTTCCCGTAACAGTAAGGGTAAATCTTCCTTCAGCGTCTGTACTTACACCTTTCTTGGTTTCGGTAACTACGACTGATACATTGGAAATTGGGGCTTTGGTACTATCGTCTACAATTTGACCAGTGATACGCAGAGTTTGCGCACTAGCAAAAAGAACGCTTAGCTGCACCAATAGAATCGCAAGGAAAATCCTTTTGAGCATAACAAGCAATTTTGAGTTCGAATTAATAAAACAGTTGATTCTTTATCTGGAGGTGAAAACACCCGGCTTGAATAATAAACTACCTGGAGTTAGTAGAGTTGAAATAAGATAAAAACAGGTTTATCTACAGAACAGCAAGCAATTTTTTAAGCCTAATCCGATAACAATGCTATCATTATTTTCTTTCAATTTTTATGACGTAAAAGCCTTTATTTACGCAATCGTTCCCGAGAACGATGTCATTAATAAGCCCTTAACATATAACTATTTATAGCGTTTATTAAGTTATTGTCACTGAAATTCTGCCTGATAAAAAGCTTTTTCTAAATTGATCGAACTCCTTAGCCATCACCTGTAGTTTAATATACCAGTGAAGGCAGGTGGCATTATAAATCCAAGATGGGAAATGTAGTCGTGTACCTTTTTAAAATTCTGTCGTGGGTTCTTCCCTGCCTTTAACTTTACCAGGTGCACCAACCAGTTTATATAGTTTACACCAAGGAAATAAACCGGTAGCCCCTGAATCCATTGCAACTCCCCATCTATCTTATCTTCTGTTAAAGAATCTGAAAAAACTGCACCAACTAGCCGCAAAACTTCAAGGTGCGTTTTGTGTGCAGGGTCAACGGATGGTGGGTGGTTGTAGTGCCTAATCCTTTTTTTGTTTAGCAACTGGTAGGCGTGTTTGAAATGGCCTGTGAGTATCAATGCTTCTCCAAACACCACCTCTGCACAAGGGTAGCCATTGAAGTGATCATGAGCAGGCCGATCTACTTCTAATAACTTCTCTAACTGTTCATTTACATACTCCACTACATTATCGCCTTCTATGGCGTTCATATATAATTTAGTGGCGTAATATCTCCCCACAATAAACGGGTGGAAACGCTCAATTTCCACAGTTGAAAACGAAGAAAGTTTGGTGAAATAATACCGGCATGCCTCAAAATTGCCGGTAAGAAAGCCGCGCAATACAAGCTGGTTGTACGCAAGCACCCTGTGCTCACGGCTGGTTTCGTACATCAGGTAGTGTTCCAGTCCATTTCCATAATGGAAAGCCAGCGCATCATAATGTATGAACTGGTCGAAGAAGTAGCGCCGTCCAAACTCTGAAGCGGCAAGCCGCGGGTAAATGATTGACGGCAACTCCGGGTGCCGTTCAATTAATATAAACAGGTTCTTGATAATCTGCATCAGCCCCTTTTCGTGCAGGTGCTCGGGCTTTATATCTTTTATAATCTGCAGCACTATTTCGCCTGCCCATTGATCTGCATGCGTCTCCTGTCCATTGGTTTTGGCTACCTGCCGCCAGTTCTCCAGGTCATTATATGAAGAAAAATGGAGATAGGCAGCTAAAGTATCTAAAGTAGCAGGGTCGGGTTTGGAGTCTGACTTGATTAAACCGAAAAAACGTTTTATCGTTTGCGAAGAGATCCGTTTACCGCATTCGGCTACAATGGCCTCCTGCAGTTGCAGTACATCGTAATGGCTGCTAACTTTCTTTCCAAATTTCCTGGAGACTAGCTCCCTGACTTCATGAAGCGCCATGAAATTCGTTTAAAGATGTATTGCTAGAACAGAATGTTTTATGGACAAAATTGGAAAAACTTGTACAGCGGACGCTCCATATATTGCATCTACACTGTTTTACAGTAAAAATTTTATTGGGGGTTTATCTACTCGGCCTACCACGTCTGTGGGGGCCTTTTTTTACTGCTGATTATTGTTATCAATTTTTATACCGATACTTAATTTCAACAGGAACAACACCTTGTTGTATCATGCCAAGCTTCCTGGCTGCTTTGCGGCTTAAGTCTATTATCCTACCACTTACAAAAGGTCCACGATCGTTGATGCGAACTTTTACTCTTTTTCCATTTGACTGGTTTACCACGATTACGCGGGTGCCAAAAGGTAAGGTGCGATGTGCTGCTGTTCTTTTAGATTGCCTAAAGATTTCGCCACTGGCGGTTGGCCTGCCATTAAACTTATCTGCATAATAAGAAGCCTTGCCTGATTCTACAGTTTTTCTACTACATGATAACAGCAGGAACAAGCAGATTACCAGTGAGAGTAATTTCATCATGTTCATTTCTCGTTTACAGCGCCTTTGATATTTGCAGGTGCTTTCAATATTGCCTTCCATCCGTTCCCTTCTGCATATTGTTTTATATGAGTGTTGCGCTGCACAAGCAATTGGCGCATATAGCGGGTCAGAAAAAGATAGTTCAACAGCTTTCCAAGACCACCAAAAGGTGATTCAAAAGAAAATAGGTCGATCATGATGGTTCCATTCTGCACCTCTTTAAAATGGTGCTCGTGTTTCATGAACTTGAAATCGCCTCTTGTCATTTCGTCTATAAACATGCTGCTTGTACGCATTTCAGTAATAGAGATCTCCAATTGCCTCCGCTTGAACAAGTGCTTCGCCTGCCACACTACATGGTCACCCTTTTTAAGTAAGCCTGTGGTTGTGCCACCAATTGCTACTTCATCGGTATCCTTCATCGAGGCGGTATGCAGGTCAACACTTCTACTTAAATCGAATACAAGATCAACAGGCGCTTCTATGAAAGTGGTTAAATGAATGAGAGGCATGCAAAAATTTAGGATTGAATAAAATAACAGGTAATTGACGAGAAACTGGTTGAAAAAGTAGAGCTGCCTTTATAATTAATTAGTTCTCACCCTCTTCTCCGGCTATTTTGCCTTTTTTATAGAAAATCTACCTCTCAGATGAAGTAACAGGTTTTCTTTGCTGCTTACGACATATTACATGAAACACTCTACCCTTCTTTTCGTTTTTGCTTTTTTCAGCCTTGTTTCGTTTGGCCAATCGCGCAGCTCCGGATCGGTTTCTGGCCGGTTGATTGACTCAGTCAGCAACCAGGAATTGAAAGACGCCACCATTTCCATACTCGATGCGGCTGATTCTGCTTTGGTCGTTTACGGACTAAGTAAAGCTGATGGTAGTTTTGCAGTAGAAAATATCCCTTTTGGAAGTTACCAGCTGCTTATCAGCTTCCAGGGGTATAAAGAAGTACGACGTCCTTTTGTAGTAACTAAAGAAAAAACAGGATTCAATGCTGGTGTGCTACACCTGGCTCCACTGCCGATTGAGCTGCAGGAGGTAACGGTAAAAACCTCTCCCATAACTATTAAAGGTGATACCACAGAGTTCAATGCAGGTCATTTTAAAACCAAACCCAATGCTACAGCCGAAGACCTGCTGAAAAAATTGCCAGGGGTGGAAGTAGAAAAAGATGGTACGGTGAAGGCACAGGGCGAAAATGTGCGCCGGGTACTGGTAGATGGAAAACGCTTTTTTGGCGATGATCCAAAAACCGCCACGCGCAACCTGCCCACCGACATGATTGATAAGATACAGGTATATGATGCGCAAAGCGATCAGAGTGCCTTTAGTGGCTTTGATGATGGTAACCGCGAAAAAACCATAAACATTGTAACCCGCAAAGACCGCCGCAAAGGCATGTTTGGAAAAGCAACCGTAGGTGCCGGTGACAATGATCGTTATGCTGCCAATTTGAACTTCAACAAATTCAATGGCAGCCAGCAGATCTCTTTTATTGGACAGGGCAACAATACCAACAACCAAAACTTTAGTATCCAGGATATTTTAGGAACTATGAATTCTGGTGGCGGCGGCGGTGGTGGAAACCGTGGCGGCGGCATGCAATTGGGTCGTAGTATGGCCAATATTGGAAATTTTATTGGCGGAACTTCACCTGGTATAGCTACCACGTGGGCGGCTGGACTTAACTACAACGACGCCTGGAGCAAAAAGACGTCTGTAAGCGGAAGCTATTTTGTGAATAGTATGAATACACTGAACAGCCAGGAACGATTTACCGAAAACTTCACCCCCAACGACTCATCCATATTTAGAAACAACACCAGTTTTTCGAATAACAAGAACCTAAACCACCGCTTCAACTTCGAGATCGACCAGAAGCTGGACTCGATGAACTCGCTGCTGATCAGGCCATCGATCAGCTTGCAGGAAAGCGACAACTTTAGAGAATCGCGTACATTCTCTACACGTGGCAAAACCATAAATCAAAATGAAGCACAGAGCTTGAACAATAGCCAGATTAATGGCTACAACTTCAACAACAGCATCTTGTACCGTCGCCGCTTTGGTAAAAGAGGTCGGTCGCTGTCACTAAACCTGACACAGGCCTTCAACAACAGCCACACCGACAGGCACACCCTTAACTATACCACCACCTATTTTGGCGCAGGCGCCCGCCGCGACACTATTGACCAAGTGAGCACCATAGACAGGAATGGCAGAGCCTTGGGCGCTAATGTTTCATTTACCGAACCAATAGGCACAAAAGGCCATCTAGAAATGAGCTACAATGCGAGTTTCAACAACAACAATTCGCAGCAGGAAACCAGGCGCATGAACGAAGGGTCTGGCAAATACGACCGCTTGGACAGTATCCTCACCAACTCATTTGAGAATAGTAACAACTCGCACAGGATTGGCATAAACTACCGCAGGCAGGTAAGCAAAGAGTGGAATTACACTTTAGGTATGGCTGTTCAACGTGCTACTTTAGAAAGCGACAACCTTACTAGGGGCACTACACTCAGCCAAACGTTCAACAATTTCTTCCCAACTGTAATGCTGCAGTATAGTAAGAACAGAACGAAGAACCTTCGGATCAACTACAGGGGCAGCACCCGCCAACCAGGCATCAACCAGTTGCAGGAAGTGATCGACAACAGCAACCCACTGAACATCACTACCGGTAATGCGGCGCTGGAGCAGGAGTTCCAGCACAGCCTTAGCCTGTTCTTCACCAATATCGACATCTTTACGTTCAAGAACTTTGTAGCGAGCATCAACGGAAGTTTTATCAATAATAAGATTGGTAATGCCTACTATATCAACAGCACCAATGCGCCTGTTATCATTAGCCAGGATGTAGTATTGGCACCGCTGGCACAGTTTACACGCCCGGTTAATATCGATGGCGCCTACAACATCTCTGGCTTTATCAACTATGGTTTCCCGGTGAAAAAGCCACGCTCAAACATTAACCTGACCACCAACCTGGCACACAGCCGCGACGTGAACCTGATAAATAACGTGAGAAGTTTTACCAGGAATTACGTGATTGGTGAAACGGTACGCTACACGCTCAACCTGAAAGAGCGCCTCGACCTGAATTTTGCAAGCACATCTACTTTTACCATGGCCCGCTATAGCCAGACAGCTGCCACCGAAAGGCAACAGCAAACGAATGGCGATTTCTTCACCCAGATATTTTCAGTAGAGCCTACATACACTACTAAGAATGGTTGGGTAGTAACCAGTGATTTTGATTATACTATCAACCGCGGCCAAAGCGAAGGTTTCAACCAAACCATTCCTTTGTGGACCGCCAGCATCGGCAGGATGTTCCTGAAGAACAAGCAAGGCGAAATAAAACTGACGGTGTTTGACCTGCTGAACCAAAACAAGAGCATTACCCGCAATGTGAACCAGAACTATATTGAGGATGTAAGAACACAGGTATTGCAGCGCTATTTCATGTTGTCGTTTACCTACAACCTGCGAGCTTTTAAAGGGCAGCAACAGCAGACGCCGTTTCCTATGAATATGATACCTAGGGGAGCAAACAGGCAGATAAGAATAATGCAATAGCCATATAACCAATAAGCAAAAAAGTAGCAGCAGGTTAAAAGCCTGCTGTTTGCTTTTGTAGCAAAAGATATCCGAACGTTCTACATCCCTTTACCTCGATGCAGATCTCCTACTTCTATATATGAAAGACACTCATCAACAGAATTTTAAAAAAATTTAAACTTCATTGTTTTTACAACCACTTACTTTTACACCCATTACTACAACAGGTAATTTTCATTGATACGTTGAACCACAATCTTACATATCACGCTATCATCAGTCACCCTACGCTGGCTGGCCGTTTAACTACAATGGCTAACGAAAATTTCTTTTACCTGATCCGACGACCACGTATCTGATAGAGGGAAAACCCATCATTCCCATTGGCAGGTTTATTGCACCTGCTTTCTAACCTTTCTTTCTAATTATTATATCTAGACATAAGTGGAGCAGGAAATTATAATAAGGGTAGCCAATAGTGGCGATGTGCATTACGCAAGTACCATTACAGACGAAATGGAAGCTTCGGCAAAAGCACGTGGTACTGGTATTGCAAAACGCAGCCCGGATTATGTAGCCATGAAAATGACTGAGGGCAAAGCCGTGATAGCACATACCGCAGACGGTACCTGGGTTGGCTTCTGCTATATAGAGGCGTGGGGCCATGAGAAGTTTGTGGCTAACAGTGGTTTAATTGTTAGTCCTGCTTTCAGGAAGAGCGGCGTAGCTAAAAGCATCAAAAAACGCATCTTCGATCTTTCACGCGAAAAATATCCTGAGGCAAAAATATTCGGTCTTACTACCGGGCTTGCTGTTATGAAGATCAACAGCGAGTTAGGCTATGAACCCGTTACCTATTCTGAGCTAACAGACGACGAGGAATTCTGGAAAGGCTGTAAAGCTTGTGTGAACTACGACATACTGATGAGCAAAGACAGGAAGAACTGCCTGTGCACCGGTATGTTGTACGATCCTAAAGATCATTATGAGCCAGAAGAAACCGCAGCTGATTTTAAGAAGCACTCTAAGCTGTATGAGCGTTTCATGAAAATAAAGCAGAGCCGCCTATTGAAGGCTTTGCGCAAAAAAGATCCTACTGGCAATCGTAAGCCAGGAAAAATATCTTTGTTCAACTTTTTGCTTGGCCTTTTACACTAAAAAATCTTAATCGATAAAATGTCAACTCCATCACCTTCTGTTGTCCTTGGTTTTAGTGGTGGTTTAGATACTTCATTTTGCGTGAAGTACTTAACCGAAACTGGCTATGATGTGCATAGCATCATTGTAAATACGGGTGGCTTCACCAAAGATGAACTGAAGCAAATAGAAACGCATGCCTATGACCTGGGCGTAAAAACACATACTGCTGTTGATGCGGTAGAAAGCTATTACAATACCATTATCAAGTACCTGGTATTTGGCAATGTTTTAAAAAATAATACTTACCCACTGAGTGTAAGTGCAGAGCGACTGATACAGGCACTGCATATTTCAGATCATGTAGAAACGATGCAGGCAGATGCCGTAGCACACGGAAGCACTGGTGCCGGCAACGACCAGGTACGCTTCGATATGATCTTCAACATTATGATCCCCGGCATTAAGATCATCACGCCTATCCGCGACCTGAAACTAAGCCGTGAAGAAGAGATAGAATACCTGAAGAGCCGTAATGTGGAAATGAACTTCGAGAAGTCGATGTACTCTATCAACAAAGGCTTGTGGGGCACAAGTGTTGGTGGAAAAGAAACGCTGAAATCCAATGGCATGTTGCCTGAAGAAGCATGGCCTACGCAGGTAACTGCCAGCACGGAACAAGATATTAAACTACACTTTGTAAAAGGTGAGCTGAAAGGTGTGGATGACCAGGAATTTGAACAACCTGTTCATGCTATACAATATTTGCAAAGTATAGCAGCACCTTATGGTATAGGCAGAGATGTACACGTGGGTGATACTATAATAGGCATCAAAGGTCGTGTAGGTTTTGAAGCTGCTGCACCTATGATAATCATCAAAGCTCACCACACGTTAGAGAAGCATGTGCTTACCAAATGGCAATTGAACTGGAAAGATCAACTTGCTTTGTTCTATGGCAACTGGTTGCACGAAGGCCAGATACTTGACCCGGTAATGAGAGATATAGAAGCATTTTTTGAGCACGCACAATTACATGTAACGGGCGATGTATTTGTTCGCTTGATGCCTTATCGCTTTGTGGTGCTTGGAATAGAATCTGACTATGACCTGATGAACAGCCAGTTTGGTAGCTATGGTGAAATGAACAATGGCTGGACAGGTGAAGACGTAAGAGGCTTCAGCAAGATCTTTGGCAACCAGACATCGATTTATTACCAGGTAAAAGATAGTTTAGATGCAAAAGATTAAGGTAGGTATCATAGGTGGTGCCGGCTATACCGGAGGGGAATTGATCAGGCTATTGATCAATCATCCTAATGCTGAACTTACTTATGTACATAGTAAAAGCAATGCAGGCAAAGCTGTACATGCTGTGCATGGCGACCTGGTTGGTGAAACATCTGTTGCATTTTCTTCCACCTTTACTGATAATGTAGATGTAGTATTTCTTTGCCTGGGTCATGGTGATGCGAAGAAGTTTTTGCAGGAAAATATTGATGCATTTAAAAGTGCCAGGATCATTGATCTTTCAAATGATTTCAGGCTTAGTGCAAACGCAGCATTCAATGAAGAAAGGAGTTTTGTATATGGCCTTCCTGAATTGAATAAACAAGAAATAATATCAGCAACCAATGTAGCCAATCCGGGTTGTTTTGCTACAGCTATACAACTTGGGTTGTTGCCTTTGGCTAAAGCAGGATTGGTAACAGAGGTATACACTACAGGCATAACCGGCTCCACTGGTGCAGGACAAGGATTATCTGCTACCAGCCATTTTAGCTGGAGAGCAAATAATGTACAGGCTTATAAAACGCTTTCGCACCAGCATCTTGGAGAGATCAGCCAGTCACTTCACCAGCTGCAGGTAAAGCAAGATGTTGACATCAGCTTTGTTCCATGGAGAGGTGATTTTACAAGAGGCATCTTTATCAGCTCACAACTCAACTGCCCTCTTACTCAGCAAGAGGTGCATGAACTGTTTGAAGAATATTATGCAGAGCATCCATTCACGTTTGTCAGCAATGAGCCTATTTTTTTAAAGCAAGTGGTAAACACCAACAAATGCTTTATTCAATTAGAGAAAGTAGGAACAAAACTCGTTGTGCATTCTATCATAGATAATTTATTAAAAGGAGCTTCAGGACAGGCTGTCCAAAACATGAACCTGATGTTTGGATTAGATGAAAAAGCAGGATTGCGATTAAAGGCGAATTTCTTTTAGCAAGTTGGAAGTAGTAGGTAACAAGTTATGAGTCTATAGTAGAGATGCATAATTATAAGACCTGCTTAACCAATAATAAAATGAGATAAAAGCAATGCTTATATCACCTATAAATAAAGACTGCCATTGATTCCTACTTACAACTATCAACCTACAACTCACAACTTATACAATTCCACCAATGACTCTCTTCGACGTATACCCGCTCAACAACATCACCATCACAAAAGCGCAAGGCTCTTTTGTCTGGGATGAAAATAATGAACAGTATCTTGACATGTATGGTGGTCATGCAGTGATCAGCATCGGCCACACGCATCCACACTGGGTGAAGCGGATAGAGGAGCAGCTACATAAAATTGCTTTTTATTCCAATTCCATAAAAATTCCCATACAACAACAACTGGCTGATAAGCTGGCTGAAGTTTCCGGTAAAAATGACTACCAGTTGTTCCTGGTGAATAGTGGTGCAGAAGCAAATGAAAATGCACTGAAGCTTGCATCTTTTTATACTAGCAAGAGAAAAGCCATTGCTTTTACCAAAGCATTTCATGGTCGTACATCGCTTGCTGTAGCCGCTACCGACAACAAGAACATAGTGGCTCCTATCAATGAAACCGACAACATTATTTTTCTTCCTTACAATGATGTAACTGCACTAGAGCAATGCTTTGCTGAGCATGGACAAGAAGTATGTGCTGTTATACTGGAAGCCATCCAGGGTGTAGGAGGAATAGTGGTAGCAACAGATGAATTCTTACAAGCAATAAGAAGGTTGTGCGATCAATACAATGCAGTATTTATAGCCGATAGTGTGCAGGATGGTTTTGGTCGTAGCGGTTCTTTTTTTGCACACGATCTTGCCGGTGTGCAGGCTGATGTATATAGCATGGCAAAGGGCATGGGCAATGGATTTCCGATTGGAGGTATTCTAATAGCCCCGCACATACAACCAAAGCACTTTCTGCTCGGTACCACCTTTGGTGGAAACCATTTAGCATGTGCGGCTGCGCTGGCTGTACTAGAAGTGATAGCACAGGAAGATTTGATTTCAAATGCAATAGAAACCGGTGATTACCTGCTGGATCAACTTAGGCAAATACCAGCCATACAAAATGTAAGAGGTAAAGGTTTGATGATTGGATTTGATGTACCAGAAGAGATAAAAGATCTGAAGAAAATACTCCTTCAACAACAACATATATTTACGGGTGAAGCAAAGCCAAACGTCATAAGATTATTGCCTTCACTTGCACTTACAAGAAATGAAGCTGACCAGTTTCTAGAAGGATTAAAAACAGCCATTGCTTCACTTCAACCCACACCCGCAGCACACATTTCCTAAATCAAAAGCTTCTTTACTACCACTACATGTCAAACATTATTAAGAACAACTTTCTTTCTGTACACGATGTAACAGATATAGAAGCGCTGGTACAAAAGGCACTTCATTACAAAGCCAACCCTTTTGCCGATAAGCAGCTGGGTGCTAACAAACGCATTGGCTTGTTGTTTTTAAATCCAAGTTTGCGAACACGATTAAGCACACAGGTAGCGGCGCAAAACTTGGGCATGGAACCGATCGTTTTTAATGTAGATAAAGAAGGTTGGGCACTTGAATTTGAAGAAGGCGCCATAATGAGTGGCAGTACTGTTGAGCATGTAAAAGACGCTGCACCCATACTTGGGAATTATTTTGACATACTGGCTATACGTACTTTTCCTTCACTTAAAAACAGGGAAGATGACTACAGCGAAATGTTCATCAGCCAATTTATAAAGTATGCAGGTGTACCTGTTATAAGTTTAGAAAGTGCCACTCTTCATCCATTGCAGTCACTTACTGATGTTATCACTATACAAGAGCAAATGCACGGAGCGGCTGAAGCATCTATTGCTAACCGGCCTAAAGTGGTACTAACATGGGCGCCGCATGTAAAGCCATTGCCGCAATGTGTTGCCAATTCATTTTCGCAATGGATGACAGCGTGGGGTAAGGTAGACTTTGTGATTGCGCATCCTGAAGATTACGAACTGGATGAACAGTTTACCAAGGGAGCTACAATCATGCACGATCAAAAGAAAGCGCTTGAAGGAGCTGATTTTGTATACGTAAAGAATTGGAGCACCTTCAACGATTATGGAAAGATTTATGAGAATGATCCGCGCTGGATGCTTACTGAAGAACATTTACAACTTACCAATAATGCACGTGTAATGCATTGCCTTCCTGTTCGCCGAAATGTAGAGCTGAGCGATGAAGTATTGGATAGCAGCAACAGCATTGTAACGCAGCAGGCAAGCAACCGTGTATGGGCAGCACAGGCTGTAATAAGCGAAATATTAAGCAGGTAATTTTTACCACTTACACTATCAACATTAGCCCACAGCAGAAATATGGAAAAGCAAACTGAAGCAGCAAGAAGAAAATTATTCATCATAAAAATTGGTGGCAACATCATAGATGATGCAGCCAGGCTAGATCATTTCCTTGAACTATATGCATCGGTTCTAAAGTCGCAACATTCTGCTGGTGTACATGCGGCTAGTATTCTCATTCATGGTGGTGGTAAAATAGCAACCAAGATTGGTGAGCAATTAGATATTCAGCCCAACTACGTTGATGGCAGAAGGATAACAGATGATGCAACCATTGATCTTGTAACCATGGTGTATGGAGGATTGGTGAACAAAAAGATCACTGCTGCACTGCAAGCCAAAGGTGTAAATGCTATCGGTCTTACAGGTGCTGATGCCAATATTATTCCTGCGAAAAAGCGACCGGTAAAAGAAGTTGATTTTGGATGGGTAGGCGATGTAACAGCCGACGATGTTCACTTTGAATGGGTAACACTGTTTGTAGATATAGGGCTAACTCCTGTGTTCGCTCCACTTACGCACGATGGTGAGGGACATATACTCAACACTAATGCTGATACCATAGCTTCATCACTTGCTGTGGCACTTTCTAAAGAATATGATGTGCGATTGCTGTATTGTTTTGAAAAGAAAGGTGTGCTTGAAAATGTAGATGATGAGACCTCTGTTATCACGCACATCAACAAGCAGAAGTATCAACAATTGCTGGATGAGCAGAAACTTTTTGAAGGCATTCTTCCAAAACTTGAAAATGCATTTGCAGCCATAGACGCAGGTGTACAGGAAGTGTTGATAGGAGATGCGAATGATCTTGTGGCAAATACTTCTGATAATACAACAGGCACTTTGATAACTGCATAATGACCATTGAACAACTATATGAACAAGCTGTTCTCTTGCTGAAGCAACTCATCAGTATTCCTTCTTATTCTAAATATGAAGAAGCTACTGCTGACGCTATTGCATCATTTCTTGAGCAGCATGGGATTGCTTCAAACCGCAACCTGAACAATGTATGGGCTGTCAATAAATATTTTGATCCTGCAAAGCCTACTATACTGCTCAACTCTCACCACGATACGGTGCATCCAAATAAACAATACACGAAGGATCCCTTTGAACCTGCTGTAGAAAATGAAAAGCTGTATGGATTAGGCAGCAACGATGCAGGTGGTTGCCTGGTTAGTTTAATCGCTGCTTTCCTTCATTTTTATGATCACCCGAACCTTTCTCACAACCTGTTGCTAGCAGCTACAGCCGAAGAGGAAATAAGTGGTTATAATGGTATTGAAGCACTTTTAGGGAATAAAGATTTCAAAGCAACAATGGGTGATAATGAACCTGCATTTGCCATAGTAGGCGAACCTACTTTGATGAACCTTGCAGTTGCAGAAAAAGGCTTGATGGTGCTTGACTGCATTGCACATGGCCGTGCTGGTCATGCAGCAAGAGAAGAAGGAGACAATGCACTGTATAAAGCAATGAAAGATATTGAATGGTTCAGCAGTTACAAGTTTGAAAAAATTAGTGAATGGATGGGACCAGTGAAGATGAATGTGACGGTGATAGAAACAGAGAACAAGGCACACAATATAGTTCCATCGCAGTGCAGGTATGTAGTGGATGTGCGGGTAACAGATGCGTATACACACGAAGAAGTTTTTGGCATTATCAGCCAGCATGTACAAAGCGAGATCAGGCCGAGAAGTATGCGCCTGCGTTCTACTGCTATTGATGTTACACATCCTATAGTACAGGCAGGAATAGCATTAGGTAAAACTTGTTATGGCTCACCTACCAGCAGCGATAAAGCGCTTATGCCTTTTCCTTCGCTTAAGTGTGGACCAGGTGATAGTGCACGTAGTCATACAGCTGATGAATTCATTTACCTGCACGAAATAAAAGACGGTATAGAAGGATATATAAAAATGCTGGAGAAGGTGCTGTAGTGATTAAGCATACTTCATCTCATTTACAAAAACCAACCTGAACGAATATGAAACTGTGGCAAAAAGATACTGCCGGTGCTTCTGATGTTGCCAAACAAGTAGAACGTTTTACTGTAGGCAACGATCGTGACTTTGACCTGCAACTGGCACCATACGATGTACTGGGAAATATTGCACATGCGAAAATGCTTGCTACAGTTGGATTACTTACCAATGAAGAGGCGGATCAGTTAGTAGCAGAACTAAGGAAAATTTATGAGCAGGTGTTGGCTGGTTCTTTTGCTATACAGGAAGGTATTGAAGATGTTCATTCGCAGGTGGAATACCAGCTTACGCAAGAGCTGGGTGATGTAGGGAAAAAGATACATTCTGCACGCAGCCGTAACGACCAGGTGCTGGTTGATATAAAACTTTTTTTACGCGCTGAAATAGAAAAAACTGTTGTCGCTATTGAAGAATTTTTTCACCTGCTGAATACAAGAAGCGAAGAACTGAAAGCACATCTATTACCAGGTTACACGCACCTGCAACTTGCAATGCCATCATCATTTGGTTTATGGCTTGGCGCTTATGCAGAAGGTTTGGTTGATGATATCATCACAATCAAAGCAGCATATGATGTGGTGAATAAAAATCCACTTGGCTCTGCTGCTGGTTATGGTTCTTCGTTTCCTATCAACAGAACATTTACCACTCAATTACTAGGTTTTGCAGACCTCAACTACAATGTAGTGTATGCGCAAATGGGAAGAGGAAAAGCAGAACGCATTGTAGCAAGTGCTTTGGCAAATGTTGCCGATACCATTGCACGTTTATCTATGGATGCTTGCCTGTACCTCAACCAGAACTTTGATCTTATCTCTTTCCCTGCTGAACTTACTACCGGCTCATCTATCATGCCGCACAAAAAGAACCCTGATGTGTTTGAACTGATAAGAAGTCATTGCAACAGGCTGAAGGCTTTACCAAACGAGATCATGATGATGACAACCAATCTTCCATCCGGTTATCATCGCGATCTGCAATTGCTGAAAGAGCATTTGTTTCCTGCGTTCACTACACTTCGCAATTGTATAGAAATGGCAGGTTTGATGATCAGTAATATGGAGGTGAAGCAAAACCTGTTGGAGGATAAAAAATATCAGTATTTATTCAGCGTAGAAGAAGTAAATAAACTGGTGATGCAGGGTGTGCCTTTCAGGGATGCATACAAACAAGTAGGACTGGCAATAGAAGGTGGAGAATTTACTTATTCGACCCAGCTGGAACATACGCACGAAGGCAGCATTGGTAACTTGTGTAATGAACAGATTGCGGCTAATATGAAGCAGGCGATCACATCATTTCAATTTAATAATTACCAAAAAGCGATAGATGAATTGCTGCAGTAGCATGAAATTCTAACGTGCTACATTTCCTATTGTTACTACTATACAATCAGCAGTGAAATCAATACCTACACCTGTTGTGGCTTTTGCTGTAGTTAACCTGCCTGCAATGGAAAAATTATTCATCTGCAAGTAGCTGGCAATGGAAAAGCCATTACTGATATTACTATTGCTCGATTGATGCAGGCGGATACATGTTGCCTTACTTCCTGTTCTAGCCTTTTCAGCTTTTATTTTTTCTACTACATCCAGCATTTCCTGTTCGCTCCACTGTTGTTTTGCAGCAGGCTTCTTTACTGCCGCCTGCGGCACCACTTCTTTCACTGCTTCTATAGGTTTTGCTTCCAGTTGTTTTACAGGTTTTGTTTTTTCTACTTCCGTTACTTCCTCGGTAGCTACAGGCGGAACTACTTCTTTCAATTTAGTTTCAACCACAGGTGTTACTACTTCTAACACTGCAGGTTTTATAACAGCAGCCACTGCACTAGCGGGAGGTGTTTCAGCCACAGCTACCTGGCTATTTGAATGAAAGCTTTCTGCTACCGGCTTTTCTTCATTCTCAAATATCAATGCATTTACGCCCACGAAAGCAAACAACATCAGCAAGCATATCACACCATTCAAAATAATCTTTCTCTTCAGCTTATTATTCGGCGGATACATCTGCCGCACCTGCTGTGCCTGCATGGGTGTTTCTTCGCGTAAATAATGATGAGAGGCAGCAAAGAAAAAATGGTTGTATTTGCGGTTGTACTCACGGCGTTGCTCCTCATCAGACAGCACCTGGTAAGCCTCGTTGATATTTTTGAAAAGCTCTTCGAAGATCTTATCACCCCAGTTCACATCCGGGTGCACTTTCTTAGATAGGCGTTTATAAGCAACTTTGATCTCATCAAGTGTGGCAGATGGGCTTACTCCAAGTGTCTGGTAGTAGTTCTTCATACGTTATGAATAACGCTTTACCATCTTGTGTTAGTATAAAAACTGGTTATAATCTTATGCCCGCTATTGCTGGTTTTAGAAGATTTGTAAAAGGATAAAGTTGAGGTAAGAGCCACCTATTCAGCGGTCTCAAACATCTACATGCTTCACGTGGTATAGTATTAGATTTTCCTACCACTCTTTGGCAGCAGCAGTTATAACTACAGCCAGCTGCGATTCATATAAATAATGTTACTGCTATCTGTTTCTCATATTATATTTGAACCTCTTTCTGCACCTCCTGTAACAAGGCAGGTTATGCATGGCAACCTCACAACCTACTAAAAGCACCTCAGAAAATTAAGATTGCTGGTCATAAACTGGAGAAACAAGCGTCACCGTGTTTTCCAGTATTTCTTATTTATTACCAACAAACTGACTGCTATGAAAGTATCTGCTTGTGTTTCCCCCGCTAAAGCAATTGCTATATTCAGCGTATGTATTCCTTTGATCTTCCCTGTAGTACTAACCGCACAAGTGAAGAAGAAAAAACAACAACATTGGGAAATAGGAGCATATGGAGGAACATCCTTTATAACAGGTGATATACCAGCAAGCAGTGGATATGGTGGCGGGGTTTCTTTAACGCGAACAATTTCAAAAACATTTTCTGCCAGGCTTGACTACACCCGAAGTATAAACTATGGTCTTGATTACCGCCGCCGCAAAGTAAGCCGGATGTCGTGGGAGTCGCCATACGATCCGTGGGTGAACTATTATGGCGGCAGCGATATGCCATTTGTTGCTAACTACCGTACAAAACTTCACCAGGTTTCTGCGCAGGCGATAGCCTCTACCAATCTTCAAAAACTTATAGGAAGCAAAAAGCCATTGCAGCTATATGGCTACATCGGCTATAGCCTGCTTCATGCCGATATAGGAGTGGATGCTCTTGATGAAAACATGCAGCCTTACAATTTCTCCAGCCACCTACACCCTGTTGATTTTAAACAACCTCGTGCTGCAGTTTTATCTGCATTGCGCAAACACATGAACCTGGATTTTGAAAGCAAATGGGGTGTTTACAACAATCAATCATTCAACCACTATACCGGTACTACAGAGCACCCTGTGAGGCATGCGGCAAGTGTAGGTGCAGGCGTGAAATATGGCATCACTAATAAAGTAAGTCTTCAACTTGATTACAGGCTGTCATCAGCTTTTACTGATTATTTAGATGGCGTAACTACAGGGTCAAAATCAGACATCCATCACTTTGCAGGCCTTGGCCTCACCTATAAGTTTGGTGGCACAAACGGCTTGAAAAAAGATACTGATGTTCCTGGTATAACAACCATCAGGACAGGCTCCGGAAATCTGAAAACACAGATACATGTAGTGGATCCACATGTTACTGGTAAGGTTCACCTTGAGGATGGAGACACGTCTTATCTGCTGACTTTTGATTTTGTTCCTATCGTTCCCGGTAAGGTAACTCCATTTCATAATGCTTACCTGCGGCTACATAATGGCCAATGGTTAGAAATGCCGGTGCACCAGGAGGAGAAAGATCTGAACCCTACCAAAAGGTTTTATTATAGCGTTTCGCTTACAAAGCAACAACTGGCAAAGCTGGCCAAATGGAGGGTGACAAATATTGCACTGGAAACATCCACACTGCAGCTGGAAGATGAAGTAGCCAAAGGCAAGCAGAAATTAATAAGCAGGATTGCGAAGAAGTTGTTGGTGAACTAGCTAACGAACCCTAGTTATTTGATACAGCTGCCACTGTAGTCACATGACCTGCTATAGCATAGAAAGCAACAAGCCTGTACAAATACTGCACAGGCTTGTTGCTTTATTGTCTTATTGTTCTAAGCGAAAGGGAACTTAACCACTTTAGCCTCTACTTGCTTGTCTCTTATCTTCACATAGATCTTACTATCCTGGCCTGCATGTTCTTTAGCTACATAGCCTAAACCTACAGCCTTACCAATGGATGGCGCTTGTGTTCCGCTTGTTACTTCACCAATGCGGTTACCTGAAGCATCTACTATTTCATATCCATGGCGCGGTATTCCTTTTTCTATCATTTCAAAGCCTACCAACTTGCGTGTCACACCTTCAGCCTTCTGCTTCTCAAGTATCTCACGAGCTGTAAAATCTTTGGTGAACTTGGTGATCCATCCAAGGCCAGCTTCTAATGGAGTGGTGGTGTCATCTATATCATTTCCGTAAAGACAAAAACCCATCTCCAACCGAAGCGTATCACGTGCGCCCAAACCAATAGGCTTCAATCCCTGGTCCTTACCAGACTCAAAAATCGCATCCCAAATTTTAGAAGCATTATCACCCTCATCTTCAAAATAAATTTCCACTCCTCCACTACCTGTATAACCAGTGGCACTTACCAGCACATTTTTTACACCTGCAAATTCTCCTTTTACAAAAGTGTAATACTTCAGGTTCATGATATCCATTTCGGTCAGTGGCTGAAGTATCGCTGTAGCCTTAGGACCTTGCACTGCCAATAAACAAGTCTTCTCACTTACGTTGTGCATCTCCACGTTGTTGGTGTTGTGCTTGCTTATCCAGTTCCAGTCTTTCTCAATATTACTGGCATTTACCACCAGCATGTATACTTTGTTCTCCTCTATGCAGTATACGATCAGGTCATCTACTATACCACCTTGCTCATTAGTTAGGCAACTGTATTGCGCTTTGCCAGCAGTTAGTTTGCTAGCATCGTTGGTAGTTACCCGTTGAATAAGATCGAGGGCTTGCTCTCCTTTCAAAATAAATTCACCCATGTGGCTTACATCAAACACGCCTGCATTATTTCGCACAGCTGCATGTTCATCATTTATACCACTATAGCTGATGGGCATATTATAGCCTGCAAACTCAGCCATCTTTGCACCGAGTGCTTTATGTTTTTCTGTAAAAGGAGTATTCTTCATATGACGATTTGTGTGGCAGCAAATGTAGGCCAGTATCTTACTAATTTCTTCTGCACGAGGGTAAAAAGTGTAAGCAGTAAAAACTGGTACGGCCAGAAGAAGTATAAGAAAGTGTTATGGCTGCTCTTTGTAAAAAGTATCTCCAGCCAAAATGGTACTATATATGCAGAAGGAGAACATGGTGAAGTGTAGTATAACATCTTTACCTACCGAAGAAGTGAAAGGAACAGTTGCTGCCAAACAATCACTGCGCCTGCTTGTTCTAAAAGTTTAGAAGAAAAATTATTGCTATGGCTTATCCAAACATCACGCTTATAAATGCTTTACGCGAAACAGCGGAGAAATTAGCCAACGGTGCACCTTATGCATGGGGCAACCACGGCACCTGCAATTGTGGAAACCTGCTACAGGTGATCACCAGCTTTAGCCGGCAGGAAATATTACAATTTGCACATACCGGCATTGGCGAATGGACTGAACTGGCGGAGGATTATTGCAGTGTAACCAATGCACCTGTAGACCTGCTGCTTACCCGCCTGCAGGAGATCGGACTAACACCAACAGACATCCATAACCTTGAGTACCTGGAAGACAGGCAGGTGCTGGAAAAACTTCCGGGAGGCTTTAGGTGGTTGAAGAAAAATGCGGGAAGATGTGATCGTATATTTTGAAACCTTTGCAACTGTATTGGAAGAAAAGCTACAGCAGCACCAGGAAAGGAACCAGCTACATCTTAAAATCTCTGAACGAGAACACTTAGTGGCGGTGTAATAATGTATTCTCTCTTCTGTTTATTAATTAAGAACCATAACTATCAGCAAAACACCAATGGCGAAGGCCAGGAGGTAAAGGAAGGCTGTAAATAATTTATTTTTCATACGAAGCTTTTTGCGTTTAGGGCTACTACTCTATTACCAGTATCATCGGCAGTGAAGTTTTACTAACTATATCAGCAGGTGTGGCAGCTGTTTCAAATGAGGAAGCACCGGTTTCACTTTTTGTTGTCGACATGCTTACCTGCGAAGTTTTCATTTGCTTTTGGCAGCATTTCATATTGTTTTGTATCCTACCTACAGGCATAAGTATAGTACCTGCGTAAAGCAGTAGCATTGCCAGTTTCATAAAAATGTAATTGAAGATGTAAGGAATGAATTAAGTAGGGAGGGGTTCCAACCAGGAGTAGCCGGAGCCCCTATTTCCCAACTTCAACCGAGGTTATGGTAAGTTTATCATAAGCAGGTTATGTGCACCTGCAGGAAATTCTTCTTCAGTTGTTTTGGCAGAGATAGCAGTTCTTGCATTGCGCTGGCGGGGAGTGTAACGATAACGGTTATCGTTGCTCCCAGGAGCTGCAGGCGGTGCAGGAGTAAGTGTATCTACAGGTTGCTGTAGTTCCCTATCCAGCTCTTCCAATTCACGAAGCTTCTGCTGCCTTTCCTGCTCTATTTGTTCGCGGCTTTTGCGGTATTGCTCCAGCGCATCAGATTCCCCATCCTGGTTTTCTTCATCGTATGATTTGTCTACACGCTCCAAGCCTTTGTCAGTCATCACATACTCCACGTTATACCTCCAGTCGAGTGACCGAGTTTCTTCATTTCTCTCCCAATCCCAATAGTTATCATCACCAATGTCAATTCTCTCATGGTTCCAACCCAGGTTTTCATGTATGTATATTCTTTTACCTACGGGTACAGCTACAGTTACTATTACTTGTTGGTTGCGGAATTTGGTATCTCTTGTTATAGGTATACCCTTAGAAAGAGCCAGCACAGTGTCTATCTGGTTGATATCAAATTTTATCCTGGATGCTGTTGCGCTGGCTTCAGCACGGTTGCTGCCGTTTGCCATTCTCACCATATACACCTGGAAGCTGTCACCGGTTGCTTTCACAATACGCATCCTGATGTTTCTTACAAACACACTGTCCTCATCTAAGTCTGCGAACGGTTCAAAACGTAGCCACCTTTCATTGTAATATTTAGTAGAAGAAGCAGCTTTCACTTCCAGCTTATTCACTCTTGGATTAGCTAAAGTGATCACCTCTTCATTTGGAATATTCCTGGAGCGGAAATCATTGTACACAGAAACCAACAGGTTTACAAAGCAGATGATACCAACGATCCACAGCGCCAGGAAAGACATACGGATCACGTTGCTGCCGCCCCTTTTGTTTGCAATTCTCCTGATGATAGCAGTTACGATAGCAATCACCGGAACCCAGATAAAGAACAGCAATGCTCCCCATGCCAGCACCTGCTGCCAACCGTCGTCCAGTACGTATGAGTAAACAGGTAGTAAACCAGTAAGCGCAACACCTAGTGCAAACAGCCCTACTACAATACCAAACACAATACAACCAATAATGAAATACGCAAACACCTTCAGGAGTACTACGATCACTCGTCCTAAGCCGCTGCCTGTTCTTTTGGTAGCGCTGGCTGCTTCGGCTCCTACTCTTGCGCCTGCCACACCTATGTTCTCACCTATCACTTGCGCTCTTTCTTTTACTTCGTTGCCAAATGCCTGTGCCCTGTCTTTAAAACCTTCAAGGTCGCTTTGAATAGTAGATTTGATATTGTTCAGGTCTACTTTTTCACCCTTCATTTCTAGTTTGTCTGCAGCGCTTTTAGCTTCAGGAATAACCAGCCAAAGAATGATGTATACCACTATAGATCCAGGGCTGAATGAGAAGCTAAGGAAATGTGGGAAGTCCCAGAAACCCCAGTTGCCCCAGCGAAATGCTACTGATAAAAACGGTATAAGGAAAAGCACACGAGGTATCCAAACCTGCACATTGAAGTATTGTGCTAAACCGCTACATACGCCGGCTAACATTTTGTTTTCAGTGTCGCGAAACAAGCGCTTACGCTGTGCACCCAATACTACTGATGAACTGCTTGGAACAGCGATCCACATTACCAGGTATACCCAAAAAGCAACCCCGAAAAAAAGGATGAACAATATCCTGGTAACCACAGGGTCGATATTGAAATAGTTAGCTATACCGCTACATACGCCACCTAAAACCTTATTGTTTTCATCGCGGTAAAGACGCTTACCTGTAGTAGTACCAGCACCCGGAGCAGCACCAGTATAGGTTTGGTCTCCAGCTGTAGAGCGGTAAGTTTGCTCTTCGCCCAATTTAGTATGCACTTTTTCTTCGTCAGCCTCAAAGTCTTCAGGGCGACCCATGCTGTTGATGATATTGTTTACGTCAGCATCTGTTACACAGGTGCTTCCTTTCTTCAATACCTCTTCAAATAGTTCGGCAATACGCCCTTCAATATCATTGATGATCTCATCTTTGCCTTCTTCGGTGGCAAAAAACAGGCGCAGGCTATCAACATACTGCTTCAGCATGTCGTAAGCAGTTTCCTCAATAGGTATCACCCTGCCCTGGAAGTTTATATTTATTACCTTTTTCATTATCGTATAATTTGTGTCCGCAGTGGCGGAGCAAGTTGGTTAAAGTTGGTTGGCTGGATATTCAGTATCGGATATTGGTGCTGTAAGTGCATTTACTGCGTTTGCCAGTTCGTTCCAGGTGGCTTCCAGTTCGCCATAGAAAGCAAGACCTTTTTCTGTCATGCTGAAATATTTCCTGGGCGGTCCACTGTTGCTTTCTACCCAACGGTAGGTTAGCAGTTCTGCATTTTTCAACCTTGTTAAGAGCGGGTAAAGGGTGCCTTCTAATATGTTTAGATTGGCTGCTTTCATTTTTTCCACTATATCACTCGGGTAAGCTTCCCCTTGCCTGATGATGGATAAAATGCAAAACTCCAATACCCCTTTGCGCATCTGGCTCTGAGTGTTATCTATATTCATTTTTCGGAGTTTTAGTTCCTGTATAAGAACTCGTTATTTAAATCTTTTCCTGGTTGCGTGAGAATGTCCATACGATCTGTTGGCGTAGTAGTTCTCTAACAACAGAACAAAGATGCAGAGAATTTCAATACTATGCAATACAAAGTACCTACTTTATTTTAGTAGTTGGTAGGCTATAATATTCTACAAGAAGATAGATGCTTGTTTTTCAGATACTTATGTGAAATGGAAAAAATAGAAGGCGATGAGCTACTTGATAAATGGTAGAATGAAATGGTGAATGGCAGGGTTAGGTGCGGGTAGAAACAAAGGGAGATTAGCAACCATCTACATTCATTAAAACAAGAAGCATTTAATTAATCTTGTTTAATTAGTATTTAATCTGATGCGTAAAACCACTGTTCTACCTTTACAGCAGAAACAGACGCTCCTTTTCTCCTAACCTTATTTCAACCCTACACCTTTATCAAACATCTATAGCTCCACCATTAGGTGGAGATTACAGAACATTCTAATTATTTTGGATGTTTTTGATAGAGAACCTGATCTAAAACCGTCACCAGGCTTCATAACCAAAAAGGTACTCAGCAAGTATTTCTTTTAGGTTTGAATGCAACCGGAACTTCAACTTTTTATATACCCGTATAGTTGTAAGATATACACAGAGGAAGCACCCCTAATGCAAACTCGATGAATCAACCCCGCCAGTGACTAACCATCACTGGCTTTTTTGTGCAACGACGATAATAAGCTATAGGTTTACCAGCTGTTTTACCGCCTTCTCAAGTGTTTCTTCTTTTTTGGCAAAACAAAACCGCAGCACCTTATCGTCCTTCCCATTTTTATAAAAAGCAGAAACAGGTATAGGTGTAAGCCCGAAGTCTTTAGTTAACCTGACAGCAAAGTCAAAGTCGCCTTCATTCGTAATGCCTTTGTAGCTATAACACTGGAAGTAGCTACCATAGCTAGGCAACGCTTTGAATGGGGTATTATCCATTAGTTGCTGGAAGTAATCACGTTTCTGCTGCATTTCGCTACCCAGGTCCAGGTAGGCTTTTTCATCTGATAGGTATTCTGCAAGTGCCACCTGCGTAGGCGTAAAACTGGTAAAAGCATTGTACTGGTGCACCTTTCTGAACTCTTTCATAGCATAAGGCGCAGCAATGCAGTAGCCAAGCTTCCACCCGGTACAGTGGTAGGTTTTACCAAATGAGAATACAACAAAAGCGCGTTGTAATAAGTGTGGATAGCGCAGTATGCTCTCGTGCTGCAGGTTGTCGAAGATTAGGTGTTCGTACACTTCGTCGCTAAGAATAAAGATGTTGGTGCCTTCTACTATGGCCGACAGTTCTTCAATATCTTTTTTACTGATAACACTCCCTGTAGGATTATGCGGCGAGTTGATCATGATCACCCTTGTTCTTGAAGTGATCTTTCGTCTTACCTCGTCCCACGGAATGGAATAATCAGGGTAAGAAAGTGGTATGAGCACCGGCACCGCACCATTGATCTCAATATTAGGAATATAGCTATCATACGCTGGTTCAAACATAATGACCTCATCCCCTGGCTGTAGCACTGTAGTAAGTGCAGTATATATAGCATAGGTAGCACCGGGTGTTATGGTAATATCCGTTTCAGCACCTATACGGTTGCCGTATAATTTTTCAACCTTTTCAGCAAGCCTTTGCCTCAGTAGCGGGTAACCATTCATATGCGTGTACTGGTTCATGCCTTCTTTCATGGCTTTATTCACCAGGCCTGTCAGTTCATCGCTCATCTGGAAATCAGGAAAACCTTGTCCCAGATTAACCGCATTATGTTGAACGGCCAATGAACTCATAACCGTGAAGATGTTAGTACCTACATTAGGAAGCTTGCTGATGATTTTCAAAGTTGCTGTTTTCATCAAATGTAGGTGAAAGAAGAAAGGGAAATGCAGGCTGCACTGGCTATAAAAAATTGAGGCTGCCCTTTTTGAAGACAGCCTCTTTCCTATAATCCGTACCCTATGAAAACATCGTTTCATCACTTATAAAATGCAGTCGCCTGCATCCGGGTACCATAAGTGAAAGGATCAATTGGGGGTTACATAACCTGGAATATTTTTTCCTAAATAATTCTATCATCTGCTCCGGCAGGCAGCTGCATAGGAGCGAAATAATATAATAGCGAAGAGTAGAAACGCTTTACTTTTTTATTGAGGATAGACATAAGAAATTGGATATTGGATTTTAAAACATTGCTACCGTGGCAGCATATACTATAAACGGCAGTGGTTGCACCTGATTGTACAAAATGATGAAGATGTTCTTTTGGGTTACGCGGTAAGCCTTTACAGGCAATAGGAGCTGGCTATCGTTATAAAATCAACTGTTACATGTCGGGTATTGAACTCTTTCTTTCACCGTATTAGTTTATTATATTTGGAGCAGTAACTATTAACCCCCACAATAGTATGCTTAAAGATCTACCAGGTGAGCAGTGGAAAACCGTACTGTTCAACTTCAACTTTGCCAATGATTACAAATTGCTTGTCTCCAACTATGGCAGGCTAAAAACTTATAATAAGATCAACAAAGGGCAATTGCTAAAAGGCTCCACTATCAAAGGCTACAAAATTGTTCGCCTGAAGTTTTACAAAGCAAGAGATGCAAAAACAGAAGAGCGTTTTGAGAATATGCACCAGCAGATTACGCTGCTGGTAAAGAAAAACAGTAGTTTAAAAAAGCAGCTCAACCTGAAAAAAATAACCGCTGATGAGGTGGTAGAAGTGAAAAAGAAACTGGAGAATAACAACCTATTGCTGCAAAGGCTAAAACTAAACCTGAGGCGGGATATGGAGAAAGACCTGCAAGCAAGAGTGATACACTATCATTCCTTGGTTCATAGGCTGGTGGCGGAATACTTCTGTCCCAGACCATCTCCTGAACATAGTATAGTGGCGCACCTTGATTTTGCTAAACAAAATAACCGCAGCGACAACCTGGCTTGGATGACACCTGAAGAAAATATACTCCACCAGCAGAAGAGCCCAAATGTTATTACATCAAGAGCAAACAGGAAAGAAGGCAATTCTTACAACCCAAATTCTAAGGTGAATAAGCTCACAATAACGAAAGTAATGTTGCTTAAAAAATTGCTTAGCCAGGGAAAGCCAATCAAGACATTGGTGAAACAGTTTAAGATTACCGACACACAGATCCTACGAATAAAACGCGGAGAAAACTGGGGTTATGTAGAAGCAGCTAAGTAGGACCAGGTGTTTAATGTTTAATGTTTAAGGTTTGATGTTAGGCTCGAGACGATTAGATGATAATTATTGGTGCGGCCTACAACAATTTTCCATCCGACAGAAGATCTTTTATCAAGCACCAAACCTTAAACCGTAGTATTTACCTTCCTAACTGGCTGCTGATTCGCTTTAGTTCTATTTCAGCCACCTTAGCCGAGTAAGATAAATTGACCAGCCTGTAACCCGCTTCTATAAAACTTCTTTGCGCTTCACGCAGGTCTATTACTGTTCCTACTCCGTGTTGAAATCTTTGGGTCACTACATTTAGTAAAGCTGCGGCCACCTGGTTATTCTCCCTTTCAATGCGCAGGCGCTCTAATGTATTCTGGTAAGACTGGTAAGCTCGTACGGCTAATGTTTCCAGGTTGTTCACTACTACCTCCCGCTGAAGGTTAGCATTGCGTGTATCAATCTCTGCTACTCTTAATCTTCTTCGGTTAGCACCTCCATTGAAGATGGGAACCTGCACATTCAAACCAACAAAAGGACCGGTATTTTGATTCAATAATGTAAAACCTGCAGAGCTCTGGCTACGGGAGTAATTATATCCAGCACTTACACCCACTGATGGATACCTTAAGGCACCTACCTCACGTGCTAAGAATTCATTGATCCTTACCTGCTCTTCGGCTGACCGTAGTTCAGGATTGGTAGATATTGCATCCACCACTGTTGCCATCATGATAGTGCTGTCAACTACTATAGTATCACGTACCAGGTAGTTGCTGTCTGGCCGCTGGGCAAGCAAGTTCATCAGGTCGGCTTTGGCCTGGTTAAGTACAAGCTCCTGTGCCCGCAGCTCTTGCTGGCTTGCCACAAGATCGAGCTGTGCCTGGTAAGTATCAGCATTGTTAGCAAGGCCCACACTTTGCCGTACGTCCATTAGTTCCTTTCTCTGCCGCGTAACCTCTATACTCTGCCTGATGGTTTCCATGAAACCTTGCTGCCTTACTATGTCATAATACCTCACCATTACATCGGAGATGATGTTTTGGATCTGCAGGCTTAGTTGATGTTCACTCTGGTTTTCCAGTGCTTCAAGCCTTTGGCGGGTAGCCTGGATCCTAAATCCATTGAACAATGTATAGTTGCCGGTAACGCCGGCATTTAGTTGGTTCTGTACGTTTCCTCTACGCTGTATCTTCTGTCCATTCGTCAATTCCTGGTTCAGGTTGGTGATGGACTGGTTATCAGTAAGTGAACCTGTTACAACAGGTAATCCGCCAGCAATGCTGATGTGATTATTGATGCCGCTTGCTTCTACATTGTTGCGCGCAATCTGTATATCCAGGCTGTTGCGAAGCGCAATATTGATAGCCTCCTCCAACGTAAGCACCTGTGCACCTGCACCTATCATCCATAAACTGCAAAGGCAGGTAAGAAGAAAAATTTTAGTCCTGTTCATTTCTATATGCTGATACTTCCGCTCTAGTTTAATTAATATTTTTCCAGTGTGTGTTCAAACTTCAGGCGCTCTTCAATCTTCACTTCATCGTATTCTTTGTTGTGGTTTTTTTTGTGTTTGCCCGAAATATATGTATACACTGCAGGTATAACCAAAAGGGTAAGGATGAGGGAGAACATGATACCACCCACCACTACAATACCCAAAGGAATTCGGCTGGTAGCTGCCGCACCAAAGCTCAAAGCAATTGGCAGGGCACCTAATGCAGTAGCCAAACTGGTCATAAGAATTGGCCGCAAACGTTGAGCTGCTGCATCCAGCACTGCTTGCATCCGCGGTATCCCCTGCTCACGTTTCTGGTTAGCAAACTCCACTATCAGGATTCCATTCTTGGTTACCAACCCGATGAGCATGATCATCCCGATTTGCGAAAAGATGTTGAGCGTATGGTCGAAAAACCACAAGCTGATAAGTGCACCTGCAAGCGCAAGTGGTACAGTAATCATGATGATAAAAGGATCTGTAAAACTTTCAAACTGTGCCGCAAGTACCAGGTAAATGAGGATCAGAGCCAGTCCGAATGCAAAAGCTGTATTAGAAGAACTTTCGGCATAATCCCGGGAAGGTCCGCTTAGCGATGTCTGGAAAGTTTCATCCAACAAGCGATTAGCAATGGCTTGCATAGACGCAACGCCATCTCCTATGGTATATCCTTCTGCCAGCGATGCCTGGAAAGTTGCTGACTTAAACCTGTTGTAGTGAAACAGTGTTGGTGGGTTACTTGTTTCCACCAGCTTCACAACAGAGCTCAGTGGTATGTTTTGTCCCATTGCATTGCGCACATAGATCTTGTTGATATCTGTAGGTTCATCCCTGTTGCTACGCTCCACCTGCGAAATCACCTCGTACTGCCTTCCGCTCATGGTAAAGTAGCCAGACCGCCGACCGCTAAATGCACTTTGCACAGCTCCACCTACATCAGTAATAGAAAGTCCAAGATCTTTTGCTCGTATCCTATCAATCTCCAGTTGAAGTTCCGGCTTATTGAACTTCAGGTTCACATCAACATTTGCAAAAGTCTTATCCTTACGAGCCTCATCCAGGAACCTTGGTATCACATCTTTTATTTTCTGGAAATCCAGGTTCTGAATAATGAACTGCACCGGTTGCGAACCACGTCCTCCACCGACAGAAATGGTTTGTTCTTCTATAGGTACTATACGCGCATTATTGAACCGGCTAAGCTTGCGCTGCAGATCTTTCACTATTTCTGATTGAGAACGATCTCTTTCTTCAGGAGGTACCAAGGCCAGGCGGAGCGTTCCGCTGTTCAGGCCCGAGCTTCCAAATCCGGGGATGGCTCCAAATACGAAATCACGCTCTGGAATGGAATCATATAGATAGTTTACCACATCCTCACCCACTTTTACCATGTAGTCGAAGCTGGCTCCTTCCGGACCGGTAACTGCAAAACGAACATTGCTTTTATCTTCCAGCGGTGCAATCTCACTTTTTATGTTGCTGCCAATCAGGTAAATAATAACACCACAAATGCCAATCAGCACCCACGCCATCCACCTTACTCTCAGGAAGCGCTCCAAAAAATTGCGGTAGCCACTTTCCATCTTTCTGAAGAAAGGTTCGGTGCGGTCGTAGAATTTTCCATGTCCCGGTTTTTTGCGGCGCATGTATACATTTAATACCGGTGTGATGGTTAGTGAAACGACTGATGAAACCAATACAGCTCCAGCTACCACTACTCCAAATTCTCTGAATAGTCTTCCTACAAAACCTTCAAGGAAGATTACGGGCAGGAATACCACAGCCAGTGTGATGGAGGTAGAAATAACAGCAAAGAATATCTCGCGGCTTCCAAGAAGTGCCGCCTTCTTTATCGGCATCCCTTCTTCCAGCTTTCTGAAAATGTTTTCAGTTACCACAATTCCATCATCCACCACAAGGCCGGTAGCCAGTACAATAGCCAGCAGCGTAAGTACATTTATAGAGAAGCCTGCCATGTACATGATGAAGAAAGTAGCAACAAGTGATATCGGGATATCGATCAATGGCCTAATGGCAATGATCCAGTTTCTAAAGAAGAACAGGATAACCAAAACCACCAGCACAATAGCTATCAGCAGCGTTTCCTTAACCTCTTCTAGAGATTTTCTTACGTTGAGGGTAGTATCAAACAGAACGTTCATTTCGATGTCCGACTTTTCAGCAGCTTTTAGCTCTTCAAGCCTCCGGTTGAACTCGTCGGATATATTAATGTAATTCGCACCTGGTTGTGGAATAATAGCAAGACCAACTGCATTTACACCATTGTACTTCCAGCTGGCTTCTTCGTTCTGCGGACCTAATTCTACTTTGGCTACATCGGCCAGGCGAACAATACCTGCAGAATCCTGCCTTACTATCAGGCCTGCAAAATCTTCTTCGGTAGTTAATCGACCCAGTGTCCGGATGATCAGTTCAGTATTGCTACCAGAAATTTTACCAGAGGGCAGCTCCACATTTTCCCTGTTCAATGCGTTTTGCACTTCGGTAAAAGAAATGTTGAAAGCATTCAACCGGTCAGGCTGCAGCCAGATGCGCATGGCATAGCGCTTCTGGCCAAAAATGTTTACCGCACTCACCTGGTTAATAGTCTGGAATCTTTCCATTAGCACACTCTCTGCATAGTCACTCAGCTCAAGAAGGCCTTTGGTGCGGCTTTGCACCGCCAGTATGATAATGAATTCACTGCTGGCATCTGCTTTACTTACCACCGGCGGCGCATCTACGTCCTGCGGCAGGTTTCTCACAGCCTGCCCCACTTTATCCCGTACATCGTTGGCGGCTTCTTCCATCGATACTTCCAGGTCAAACTCTACAGTTATATTACTGGAACCTGCCGTACTGGATGAGGTAATGCTTTTAATTCCCGGGATACCATTAATCGCTTTTTCAAGTGGTTCGGTTATCTGCGATTCTATGATGTCTGAGTTTGCACCGGTATAAGAGGTGCGAACATTTACGATTGGCGGGTCAATGGCGGGGTATTCTCGTACCGATAAAAAAGTAAAGCCTACGATACCAAACAACACGATCATAATATTGATCACGGTTGCCAGCACCGGTCGCCTGAGTGATAATTCGGAGATATTCATGTTGAAAAACCGTCTTTTAGTTTTGCAGGAGATAGTTATTTCCTGCAGTTTTTTCTGAAGAAGAAGCAATTAGGTTCTCAATGCTTCTTTTCTTTTAGGCTTGTTCGTTTGAAAACATTTTTGCTGCAAATCTTCAACCAGCTGCTGAAGATGAAGATTAAAAAAGGTGAGCAGCCAATTAAATAACCTCTTCTAGCCTTTTTACACTACGCACTTTTACCGGCGAGTTAGGTCGGGCGAACAAAACACCAGTCACAATCACGCTGTCGCCATTGTTCAAACCGTTGGTTACCTGCACAGCACCTTCACGACGAATGCCTGTTTCTATATCAACAAACTTCGCCTTACCTTCTTTTACCAGCACTACCTGTTTTGCACGTGCATCCGGAATGATGGCACTAGCCGGTATCTGGATGCTGTTATCCTGCCCAGCCTCCACAAACACTTTTACAAAAGTTCCGGGATTGATTCCACTTGCATCTTGCAGGTTGGCTCTTACCATCAGGTTCCTGGTGGCTGTACTTATTTGTGGTTCAACAGCGGTTATCGTAGCACGACGTTTTACACCTTCCATACCTGCTTCTACTACTACAGTATTTCCACGCTTTACCAGGTGGCTGTAAACTTCAGGCAGGGTAAAATCTATACGCGGGTTGGTAAGTTGCTGTAAACTGGCGATCACCGTTTGCGGCGTCACATAAGCTCCCGGGCTTACCTGCCTTAAGCCAACCACTCCTGAAAATGGTGCACGCACTACGGTACGCGCTATCTGCTCCTGGATGATGGCAATATCTGCCTGAAGCCTGTTCACTTCGTTTACCGCCAGGTCATAGTCAGCACGGTTGATGCCTTGTATATCTAATAGTTTTTTATAACGATCTACTGTAGTACGTGCCAGGTCTAGCTGCACTTTTATTTTATTAAGCTGGGCACGCAGGTCGGCATCATTTATTCTTGCTATTACAGCACCCTTAGCTACCCTGCTGCCTTCGTTTACACTTAAGTAGGTTATCCTGCCGCTGATCTCAGGTCTAACATCAACAGACTCTCCTGCTACAATGGTTCCGTTTGCTTCTACTGTATTGGTAACTGTTTGCGGATTTACCACCAATACATCAACAGTGGTGGCTTGAGGTCCTTGCTGCTTTGTTTCCTTTGTTTCCTTTTTGCTGTGACACGATAGAATGAAAAGAGAAAGAAATATGGAAAAATATTTCATTAGTTGGTATGCTTTAGATTTTCTGGGGAATGTCAAAGATAAAGACATATAGCAGTTGGTTGTTGAAACATTGAATATGCAAAAGCGTTAAAATCGGCCGCTGCACCTACAAGTGGTAAAATAGGTATACCAATGGATGAAACAACAGCAACAGCAGTAAAAGCTACTAGCTTGTTCAGCTTCATACTCTTATGCAATGGTTAATAGTGGTGAAAAATCTACAATATAATTTTTTGTTTATCAATTCATCAAAAAAGCCATGAAAGGAGGAAGGACTTATTAGATAATCGTTTGCTTGTACTGGCGTAACATTTGTCACCATGCGTACATGAGTTACAGGATTTTTCCAGCAGTTATTGCATTAATAGTTATTAGTTTTTCCTCTTGTACCACATCGGGACCATCGGGCATTTTTGGCAAAAAGAGCCCGCACGAGGCCTATGGAGATAAACTAAAAAGTGCCGGTCTTCATGAAACCGCATTAGGAAAACAATGGTTCCAGGCGGCAGAGCGCAGCTTGGTAAACCCTGTACAGGTAAAACTGCCTTACCGGGAAACAGGATATTTTTCAGCAGATCAGCCACGGGCTGCAGGCGTTCGCTTTGCTGCAAAGCGCGGTGAAAAGATCAATATCAACTTGTCAAAAAAACCGACCACCGGCTTCATGATCTACGTGGACCTTTGGCAGCCGGGCAGTGCCAGCAATACCTCTCCAAAGCTTTTATCTTCTGCTGATACCACGGATGCTACCCTGGAATACGAAGTAAAGCAGGAAGGAACTTACCTGGTAAGGCTGCAGCCCGAACTACTGAAAGGTGGCGAATACACTTTATCTATTACCACAGCACCTTCGCTTGCTTTCCCGGTTTCGCCCGATGCTAAAAGCAATATTGGTAGCTTTTGGGGAGCCAACCGCGATGGCGGCGCAAGAAGACATGAAGGCATTGACATCTTTGCTGCGAGACGTACACCACTGGTAGCCGCAGCCGATGGGGTGATAGGAGCCGTAAATGAGAACAACCTGGGAGGAAAGGTTGTTTGGCTGCGCCCGCTAAACAGGGATTATACCCTGTACTACGCACACCTGGACGAACAACTGGTACAGCCGGGACAGAGGGTAAAAGCCGGCGACGTAATAGGTCTGATGGGTAATACAGGCAATGCTAAAACCACATCACCGCATTTGCATTTTGGCATTTATGCCGCTGGTGGCGCTGTTGATCCTTTGCCTTTTGTAAATAAGAATACCAAAGAAGCCCCACGTGTTACTGCACCGCTACAGCACCTGGCTAAGAAAGTGAAGACCACCCGCAGCACCAGCCTAACTGCTAATGCAGATGGTAGCGGCAAAACCATTTCGCTTGATGCTAATACTGTATTGGTTGTAGAGGCTGCCGCAGAAAATAAATTCAGGGCTACTTTACCAGACGGCACCTCCGGCTATATTGCCAGTAGCATGGTAGCAGATATAGATAAGCCAATACGCAAAACAACTATATCTAAAGCACATCCACTTCTGGACGCTCCATCTGCAGAAGCACCACAAAAAGCAATAGTAAGTGCCGGTGAAGCAGTAAATGTATTGGCGTCGTTCAATAATTTCTACTATGTGAGCACCAAAGATGTAGCGGGCTGGATGCCGAAACAGGTTCTTTAAGTGAGCTGCTATGCTTCTTCTTCATAATAAATCTTGTAGAATTTTCTGCCGGTCTCATCATCAAAGCCTCTTTCTATCAGGTCTTTCCTGCCATGTATATAAATGCTGAAGTTCTTATCCAGCTTCAGGATGCTTTTGAAAACCTTTGCCTGCTTTTTTACTGCAGATAGATGTATGTCGAATTCATCTTCTATTTCGTAGTTGCGGCTGGCCTCGAAGTTTCTTTTGTATTCTATAAATGTATCTACCACCTCCGGGTGATGTATCACCTCTTCGGTAAACTCCTGCAGGCTGAACTGCTCTTTGGTTTTAAAGTACTCCATTGACCGGTTCATCATATCGATCTGGTCGCTTTTGGATACCTCAAACTTATCAGCATATTCGTTTGATATAAACAGTTTGCACATGCCCAGGTATTTATCCGTATTGTGGTAGCTATCGGTATATGGCTGTACTTGCAAAAAATCAGTGATCCAATACTGTGTATCGTTCTGCTTATTTGTGTTGTCCACCACACATACCGTATAGCCATCGGCCTGGTTGTTCCTATAAATAAGACAGCCTTTGTCGAGCTTGTTTATATTGATACCTTCCTCGTGAATTACCTCCAGGCTCTGCCCATGTGGGAACACTTTCAGAAAGGTTTCTTTAGTCTCGGATTTAAATATTCCTACTGCTTGTTTGTATTCTGAACCAAGCGGTACATTATCAAACATAGCCACGTATAGTTCTCCTTCCTTCACTCGTGCATGCGTGCTTTTGCTATAGAGGAATTGCGCCAGCAAGGCAGAAGTAGCCACAAAAGATTTTGGATCTTCAAACAAGCGGGTAACATAGTTGTAGACTTCGTTCAGCGCCAGGTCGCTCAGGTGCGTAAACTGGTAGTGTTCGTTCTCGTTGAAAGGAGCCAGGAAGTAACGGGCTAAAAGTTTGGTTACTATTTCATCGTTTAGGGTGAGTGCGTTCTCGGAAAGTTTCAATTCTTCGCCGCGTGTGGGATTACCTACTTTATGTACAATAACACTTGCCAGCTGTACACTATCTATACCTGTCATGCGGCAAATGTAGGGGGAGGAGAAGGAATAACCTACGATGCAAACTGCTGTTCAGGATGCGGCCGTTCATCTATAAATTTTAATACATATACAATTATGCGAGTTCAAAAAAACCTGCTCCTTCCTGTATGCCTGCAGCTAAAATATAAGCATTAATCCTGATACGGCTGCCGGTTTTGCTGGTAAATACTTATCGAAATTAATATCGAATTAAACCTTCGGCTTTAAGATTTTTTTGCAGTCTTTGCTCGTTAGCTTTATGGTACGAAACGTTTTAACCACCTCCTGAAAACTGTAGTTTATGACACCTACTTACTCAGTTGCCGAAGTGAAACAGATGCTACCATTGCTCGATCTACCACAGGTAAGTTTGCTGGCAGATGTATGTAATGAAGAAGTTTTTTGCTACACACGTTATGAATTGCGTGCTATCAATCGAATGATACTTGTAACAAAAAAGAAGCTTTCGATCAACGAGCTTCAGCTTGAATACTTACTTTCGTTCAACTAACCTTTAGTTTCAATAACCCTCCTAATGAAGCCTTTGATAGTATCAAAGGCTTCGTAGTTTTTACCAATCGGCATTTACTACTAACAAAAAAGCATGTCCTGGTGAACATGCTTTTCTAAATGTGTTTCTATATAATCTATTGCAACTTGATCAGGAAAGGATCTGTGACAACAATCTGGGGCTTGTCGCGGTACATTTCTACTTTACCAATCACACAGATATTTTTATCTATTAAGGTTCCTTCTGGCTTATAACCAAACTTCACCCTGTCTTCGCCATAAATAACTACTGTAAGATGTTGCTTTGGAAATTTATCTCCCATATTGAGCAACGTAGGCTGCTTGTTAGATGTTTCAAGATATCGCGCTGAATAGATCTTACCACAAACTCTTACTGTATCTCCTATGTGCTTTGCTACTTCCTCTGGTGCAATTGTTTTTTGCGAAAAGGCAGGAATAGAAAATAAACAAACCACTGCCAACACTAATGCTTTCATCAACCGTATGTTTTGCGGTAAACGTAGAACAATTTCTAATGTGAAAGCAAACAAGAACATGTAAATTTTTCAAAAGAAACCACTGACCTTCGCAGCTACTCATTATTTACGCATTATGCAATCACCTATTATCACCGCACTTTGCTCCTACGGCATGTCAGGAAAAGTATTTCACGCACCGCTACTGCACTACCACCAGGGGTTCCAACTTCATGGTGTTTATGAACGTAGTGCTGATAATGCGCGGCTGGATTATCTTGGTATTACTCGCTATACTTCGCTGGAGGATATGCTGGCAGACGAAGCCATAGAACTGGTAGTGGTAAATACGCCAAACAGCAGCCACTACGAGTACACAAAAAAGGCACTGCAGGCTAACAAACATGTGGTGGTGGAAAAACCATTTGTAGCTACTGTAGCACAAGCAAATGAAATTAATGAGCTAGCATTTGCCAACGGTAAAAAATTAGCTGTGTACCACAACAGGCGGTACGACAGTGATTTTTTGACTGTAAAAAAAATCATAGAAGAGAAACGTATTGGTGATGTAGTGGAAGCAGAATTCCACTTCGACAGGTTTAAGCAAGAAATAAGTCCAAAACAACACAAAGAAACGCCAGGCGATGCTACGGGTATTGTATACGATCTTGGTTCGCACATTATTGACCAGGCACTTTACTTGTTTGGTATGCCTGAAGCTGTGTTTGCTGATATATTCATCATGCGGCCCATTTCTAAAGTGGATGATTATTTTGAGATACTGCTGTATTACCCGGGTAAGCGCGTACGATTGAAAGGTGGTTACCAGGTAAAGCATCCTGTGCCTTCTTTCATTGTTCATGGTACATTGGGTAGTTTCTTAAAAGAAAGAGCAGATGTGCAGGAAGCCAATTTGCAAGCCGGCTTGTACAAAGGACCGGAAGGTTGGGGAGCAGAGCCTGCATCAGCTAAAGGCATACTAAATACAATAGCCGACGGTAAAGAAACACTGCAACAAGTGGAAACGCTCACTGGCAACTATACCTTGTTCTACGATAAAATCTTTGAAGCAATCAGGAATGATGCACCTGTACCTGTATCTGCCGAAGAGGGGAAAAATGTAATAGCCATCATTGAAGCGGCCTTCAAAAGCAGCAACGAAAGAAGAGTGATCACGCTTTAGTTTGTTAATTCAAATTGGAAAAGCTCGCTCTAGCTTTTCCTGCGTGTAGAGTCGCGGATGATCAGTTCTGTCTCCAGCACCTGGCGGTTGAAATCTTTTGTAGGCCGTTTGCTCTCTATCAGTTGAAGCAGCAGGTCGGTAGCTACTTCACCCATTTCAAAAGCCGGCTGGCGGATGATGGTAAGCGACGGGTTGAGCAATTCAGTTAGATCAGAATTTGAGAAACCTACCAGGCCCATCTCCTCTGGTATCCTGATCTTTTTAGTCTGCAAAACTTTTAAAGCACCCACGGTTATTTTATCACTAAGACCAACAATGGCATCGGGCTTCTGTTGCAGTTCCAAAAATTTGTTTACCCCTTTTTCTACCTCCAGGTGAAGATCAGCCGCAGGACTACAGCAATGCAGGTGTTCAGGATTTACCTGTAGTCCATTATCTGCAAGTGCTTTTTTATATCCTTCTATCCTATCCTGTGCAATGCTAAGATGTGCTGAATTGACCACGCAGGCTATTTGCCTGAACCCTTGTTGTACCAGGTGTTCGGTGGCTTTGTAAGCAGCTTTAAAATTGTCGATGATGACCTTGTGCGTGTTTAGCTCTTCATTGATGCGATCGAAGAAAACAATTGGTAAACCACGTGTATGAAGTTTTTGCAGGTGTTCCATGCTGTTGGTCTCAGCCGAAACAGATATCAATAATCCATCAATAGAACGGGAAGCGAGGTAATTAAGATCACTTACTTCGCGTATATACGATTCATGGCTTTGAGAAATAATAACGTTGTAGCCTTTGCTATAGGCAATAGACTCTATACCATTGATGGCTTGCGAGAAAAAGGAATTATTTATTTCGCAAACTATAACACCAATAGAACGGCTACGTTTTTCCTTTAAACTTAATGCAATAGGATTAGGCCGGTAATCTAACCGCTCCGCACATTCCAGCACTACCTTTTTTGTTTCGTTGCTTATCTCGTAGCTATCGCGCAATGCTCTTGAAACGGTGGAAGTTGATAACCCTAATTCTCTTGCTATGTCTTTAATTGTAACTGCTTCAAACTTCATCGGGAGGCAAGCATTGATTCAGAAAATAAAAATAGGTGTTTTAAAAATGAAAATGCTGATAAGTGTCACCTGGCATTAGCACTTGAAGCCAGTATGGTAGTTTTTAAGGATAGTTTATGATGAATGGGTGAAGGTGTTGTTGACAATAACTAATGAATAGATATTGATTGAATTGGCTTCAACACTGGAATGTTGCTCAAAAAAAATTCCCTGCCGAAAACGGCAAGGAATGAAACTTAACAGTGAGAAAATCGAAAAATTTATCTGCGTAACTATGATCTCAACCCGTTGATCATCTCTGCCCTGGCAACCAGTTCAGGATCTTTAGAACCTGTGCGGCGGGCAACTTTAATCAGCTCTTTAGATCTCTTCAGGTCATTCTCCTTGAAAGCGATCCAAGCCAATTCTTTGTTCACATCTATATTGTTTGGGCGCAGTGCATACTCATTCATCACATGCTTTTTCGCAAGATCAAGCTTGTTCATTTTTACATAAAGCTTTGCAAGGTCCAGGTCTACAAGGTGACCTGAAGCTGCATCCTCTTCCAGCATCTCTTTTACTTTTGCATAGCTTGCTTCTGCTTTACCTGTTTCACCTTTTAGTACGTATATATCTCCCATTTGCTCGTAAAAAGAATATTCAGGCATAACGGCAGCAGCTTCATTAAGCAACTGCAACGCTTTGTCGTAATTCTTTTTCTTCTCTTCTATTTTGGCAAGGCCTGCAGTTGCAAATGCATAGCTTGGGCGCATCTCCAAAATCTTTTGATATTCCACTTCAGCCTTTTCCAGTTGGTTGGCATTTACGTATAATTCAGCCAGTGTTTTCATGCTCCAGCACTGCGGCTCAGAACCTGGCAAACCTGCCTGGCTGGCCAAACGCATAGCATCTATAGCGCCTTCTGTATCGCCAAAAATCTCGCGCAGGTACGATGCTCTTGAATAAGATTCTAAAGAAGGTTTCAAAGCCTGCATTTTATCAGAAGCATTAATGGCCTCTTCATAATTACCAAGCTCCACATTAGCGTCGACCAATATGCCATATACATATGCTTCATTTGGGTTGATGGCTTTGGCGCGGTTAGCCAGTGCCAATGCTTCTTTAAACTTATGCTGCGACAATTTCACTGACGCCTTTAGCACCAGTGCCTCGTAACTATTGGCATCAAGCGCAATCACATCGTCCAATATTTTATCAATGGCCGGATAGTAGTAAGGATGCTCACCTGTGATGCGCGCTTCAGTGATATAGATAGTTGCGATCTGCAGGCGCGGCTTTATGTTGGTAGGATCTGATGCTATCTTCTGCCTAAGCTCTGCAACTTTTTCTTTAGTCCTGGGCCATTCTACAGCCTTGGCCAGTTCACCTTGTCTTTCAAAAAGAGCAGGAATAGAAGTTTCAGTTTCTGATGTGCCCGCCGTTACTACTGGCGAAGATTGACATGCTATAAAAGTGATAGCAACAATAAATAGAAGGAGTAATGTTATACGCATAAACAAGGTTTTAGTATGAGCAGATGGTTGTAACACCTGATGTACGCTTTCAATTTGAAAAAGGTTTTATATAAAAAAAATAACCGGTCATTTTCAGACCGGTTATATATAACAACTACCCAACTCTGAAAGAAAACTTATTGCTTTATGATCTTTCTAGTTTCTATTCTTACGCCGTTGCTTTCGGCTACTATCATATAAGCTCCGCGAGGCAATCCTGTTAAGTTCACTTCTACCGAACCGTTCATTAGTTTTCTCGACATCAGCAGTTTGCCATTTTCATCCAGTATATGAATGTTCATGTTGTTCTGCGATGCAAAAACTCTTATAACATCAGTAGCAGGATTAGGTGAAATAGTAAGCAAGTTTTTGCCGCTAAACCTAATTGCACGAATAGCAGAATATGTGAACCTGCCATCTTTATCTACTTGCTTCAGCCTGTAGTAATTTACTTTATCGCGAGCAGGATTTGTGTGCAGGTGAGAGTACTGGTTGGTTGTTCCAGCCATTGCATTCACTCTGCCTATCTGCTTGTATGACCTGCCATCCAGGCTTTGTTCTACGTGGTAGTATTCATTGTTTATCTCGTTGTTTACCTGCCAGCGTAGCATCACATCTTCTTGTTGTTTCTCAGCAGTAAAGTTTACAAAGTTCACCGGCAGTGGATTGTCACCCTGGTACGATGCGCCTACGAAACCTCTCCATGGACCCTGAACAAAAGGAAAGGCTGCTTTCAATGTTGTATCGTTTTGTGTAACGCCTGCATTAAAAGCTAACGTGCTTCCTAACTGGGGAGTAACTGGGCTAGCATTAGGATCATTTACATTGTAGTCGTCATACCATAAGCCGATGGCTGCAAGTACAACGCCGCCTACTGCCTGCAATTCAATGGTAGTTACATCATCTTCTAATCTTCTTCCATTAGGAAAACCATCCATGTTTGGTATGTTCTGTATTGCCATGGTCTGGTTGAAACGATTGTCTGTTAATCCTAACACAGCAGCTTTAACTAAACCAAGTGAGCTAAAGTCAGGACTGTTCCTTGGTGTTGCAGGCACCGCCATATTCAGGCGTAGCATATCACCAAAGGTTGGAAGGAAGTTGTTGATGAAAGGCTTACCCTCAGCCAGTGGATTACCTCTTGGCTTTCCTGTTGCTAGTTGGTACGGCCTTAGGTTAGGAACGCCAGTAGTAAATATGGGTAAAATATCTACTGCTCTTGGGCTCATGCTATCGGGTAAAAGGAAATTACCGAAAGCAGCATCGTCAAGTGCTGTACCCTGTACCGCTGTAGATCCTTTCAATGGGAACAATCCTTTCTTGCCATTTCTAAAGTCAAACTGGCCAAGCGAATTTGTTTGAATACGCAATTGGGCCAATCCCGGAACAGCAGTTCCAAATTGCGAGTCATCCATGTACAAAGCAAGCTCAGGGTTTTTCATGAACTTATGGAACTGGCTGTCGTTCCTGGTCGTGTTCGCATTGAACTTGTCCTTCTGACCAATAGGAATAACAACCTCGTTGGTAAGTGGCATACCAAGGCGCGAAACCTGTACCCAATTTCCAGATGTTGTTCCATTCCCACCAGTAGAGTCAAAGGTGTAGATCTGTGGGCGACTTGCACTTGCAAATACACCTATGATAAACCTGTCATCAAGAATATTAGTAGCTGCCGTTACAGGTAGATTATCTTTCTGCAACGTTGAAATAGGAACTTCAATAACCAGGGAATGACAGTTGAACTTTGCCAACCCATCTCTACCTGGCTGCCTGAAGTTTCCAAGATCAAAAGCGCCACCAAGATCTACGAAAAATGGATCATCAATAGGACCGGCAAATACTTTTTCGCCGGTTGTTGCCATTTTAATTGCACGCTGCATCAGCGAGTCATAATTAGGTGCACCCAATCCAACGGTTGCATTTTCTATAGAACGCGGACCAATATTTGGCGGAGGAACGATTCCATTTGTTATGATCGGGAGAAAGCTGGCTCCACCGTCGATGCTGCGTTCAAGCGTATAAGAGGTCTTCCAATTCTCCTTACCCAATCTTATTCTAAAGAAGGTAGAAGAATCTTGATTAACCTGTGAAAATGTAAATCTATATATGATGTCTGACCCTGCCGTATTTGCATTGTTATCTACATGTATTTCGTACCTAATGTTTTCTCCGAAGGTGTACCAATTAGGTCCACCGGCAGGATGCTCAAAAGGAATGTAATTGGCGATCAGAATGATCTTGCTGGAGTCGGTCGGACTTCTAAATGCGTAGAGGTCTGTATTATCGGCCAGCGGATCAGTTGATATCAATGGCGCCTCGCGGTGCGAAGAAGCCATTACCGTGGTTTGTGTTACAAGTAAACAAACCAAAGCGGCTGCTATGTGAGTTATAATTTTTTTCATAAAAAGCTTATTTGATTTGTTTAGAACCTTTCTTTCCTTGTGTAATCGAAGCCTCTCCATGGCGTTTGCACATAAGGGAAGCTTGCGCGGAATGTTGTGTCATTTTTAGTTGGCCCTGCAGTAAATGAAAGTACTTTTCCTAACTGCGGCGTTACAGGACTACCGGTTCCATTATAGTCGTCGTACCACAAACCAATGGCAGCAAGCACCACACCCGATACAGCCTGCATTTCTATGGTGGTTACGTCATCTTCCAGCCTGCGCCCGTTAGGAAAACCATCCATATTAGGAATGAATTGTAACGAAGCATTTTGATTGAAACGACTGTCTGTAAGACCAAGCACTGCAGCTTTTACCAAACCCAGTGAACTGAAGTCTGGATCGTTACGTGGTGTAACGGGTACTGCCATATTCAGCCGTAACATGTCACCAAAAGTTGGAAGAAAATTGTTGATGAAGGGCTTACCTGCAGCTAAAGGATCACCACCTTTACCCGTAGCTAATTGGTAAGGACGAAGGTTAGGAACACCTGTTTTGAAAATGGGAAGCAGGTCAACTGCACGTGGGCTCATGCTATCAGGCAGCAGGTAACCACCGAAAGCATTTTCAGCAAGTGCAGTATTTTGAACAGCAGTAGAACCCTTTAAAGGAAACAATCCTTTTTTACCGTTTCTGAAATCAAACATGCCAAGAGAGTTCTTTTGGATACGCAGGTTATACCATGCCGGAACAGCCTGGCCAAACTGCGAATCATCCATGTAAAGAGCGAGCTCTGGATTCTTCAGGTATTTATCAAACAATGAATCTTTAGGCGAGTTGCTGCTTATGGTATTCCACTTGTTCTTATCACCAATAGGTATAACCACTTCGTTGGTCAATGGCATGCCCAGGCGCGATACCTGTACCCAATCACCGGTGTAGTTTCTTGAAGTATCCTGCAGTGTGCGTATTTGCTGGCGACTGGCACTTGCCCAAATACCCACCACAAAATCACCATCTAAAATGCTGGTGGCTTGCGAAGTGTTCTTGCCATCTTTCTGCAACATGCTGATTGGAACTTTGATAGCTATTGTGTGCACATTGAACCTAGCCAAACCATCTTTAGGCGGGTTGGTCATATTGCCTTCGGGCCTGAAGTTGCCTACATCGAATGCACCCGCAAGATCTACAAAGAAAGGATCGTCTACAGGACCACAATAGGCTCTTTCGCCAGTAGTAGCCACATTGTTGTTGATGGCATTCTGCATGATGGCTGCATAGCTCATTCCCAATCCTATACCTGCACTGTCAATAGAACGAGGCCCAATGTTATAAGGAGGAACAATGCCATTGGTAAGAATGGTTGTGAAACTCATTCCGCCATTGGTGCTCTTTTCCAGCGTAAAACGTTGCTTCAGGTTTTCCTTGCCCAGTCGAATATTGAAGAACGTCGTAGTGTCTTCATTGAATAGCGAAAAAGTAAACCTGTAAGTGATGTCATCACCTACGGTAGTTGTTCGGTTTTTAATGTGTATTTCATAGCGGATGTTTTTGCCAAAGTCATAATAATTAGGTCCTCCCTCTGGCAATTGGAAAGGAATAAAATTGGCTATGATAGTAACAGTGTTTGTATCATCAGGACTTCTGAATGCATACACATCTGTATTATCAGCCAATGGATCGTTAGATATTAATGGCGCTTCGCGATGCGAAGAGGCAAATACCTGGAACGACAACAAAATGAATGTAAAGCTTAGGCAGAGCTTCCATCCATTTAGGAGTACAATTTTTTTTCTCATAAATGATGTTTTAGAAAATGATAAATGTGTTATCAATACCACCGCTGACATACGGCACATCAACGGCAATAGTTTTAAAATGTTAAAACAGGATTAAAGTATTTTTAAATGGAAGGGGATTAGGAAACTAATTGGCAATACTTGCCCTAAGCATTCAATAATGCTGAATTTAATTAACTACGTATACCATTCTGAACCTGCTGTTACAGCATAATAGCTAATTTAATCTTTGCAAAAAATGGTGTTCCCGGTGTAAAGTGTAATTCGGATATAGCTGATGGTTCATTCATCAACCGGGATTCTGTGTCAAACTGTGCTTCGTTCCAAGAGGCATTTAAAACATTTTCTACTGCCAATCCAACTTCATATTTCCTGTGCGTATAATTAATTATTCCATCCAGTAAAGAATATCCTTTTGCTATAACAGTATTTGTTTCGTTAGCTGCTCTATCTTTTATATATCGGTAGCGTATACTTCCATTCCAGCCTGTTTTGTTTGCGTAAGTAATTCCGCCGGTGCTGGTAAATGTTGGTGCCAGTGGAATTTTATCTTCACCTTTTTCTTCATCAATCAATCGAGCACCCGCTATATTAATATTAGCATCAGCAAATAAATATTTTGTCATTTGATACCTGCCAGAAAGATCTAACCCAACACGTCGAGATCTTCCACTGGGCTCTATAATTCCTTCATCTCCTACATATACAAATTCCTGCTGCAGAAATAAATACCAAACGGCAGCATTTAATACGAGCTTTTTATTTGGGTGAAAATTAAATCCTAGATCAGCACCATAAGCAGGTGGCAGTATTTGCCTTCCCTGGTTGGCTACTACTACTCTTGTATCATTTGAATGAAATCCTTTTCCTGCTTTTACAAAAGCTTGAAACTTTTTATTGAATGTATATTGAACATTTATTTTAGGACTGACAATAGATTTGTTTTGTGGTGCATCAGCATTTGCTGATAATTTATCCAGGTAATTAAAATGCAGGTAATCTAGCCGTGAACCAATATTCACCAGCCATTGATTGTACTGTATTTTTTGATCAATGAATATGGCGGCATTACTTTCTGTTATATCTCCCAGTTTTGCATGTTCTAAAAAGCTCCTTTGACGTGTATAAGATAATTCGGTATCGTAGGTTTTATCGTAACGAATAGAAGCTCCAACAGTTGTTTTTAATTTTGTATTTCCAATGGTAAATGGAATATGATATTTTGTATTGAAGCCAATTATATCACGCTCATCACTTTGCTTTATTTGGTCGCCATTTATACTGTCGCGTAAGAAAAATGTGAAATTGGAATACAGCTGGAAATAATAACGAGAATAATATAACTGGCTCTCTATGCTATTCCCATTTTTTAGAAAAGAGGATAATTGAACACTTGCATTGTAGCGACCAGTGATGCCCCCTTCTGTATTATCTATTGCACCAAAACGATCAATTATTTTTTGATCTATTGCACGCTGCGGCACCTGCCCCGATGCATCCCATTTACTACTGAAGGCAGAAGCTAAAAAAGTAAGTTTTGTATTAGTTGAGATGTGCTCAATATATTTCCCGAACAAATTAAATCGGTTGAAATTCTGGCCAGATTGAAATGGCCCGTCAAAGTGCATAAATTCTGATGCAACAAAGGCTGATCGCTTTGCATTTTCTTTTGGTAAAATATTTACCATTGCCAATGCACGTAAATGATTGAACTGTCCACCTTCTACCTGGAAGCGGTTATTCTCCAACTGATCAATTGTTTGGAATGAAACATATCCTGCCGTATTAAGATTTCCATGTTCGGTATAATAAGGGCCTTTACCATAATCAATTGTTTTCACTAATTCCGGTATCAGGAAGTGCAGGTCTGCATATCCTTGTCCATGACCATGGGAAACCATATTCACAGGTAGCCCATCAACGGAAACCTGCACATCGGTTCCATGATCAATGTCGAAGCCTCTTAAAAAAATTTGCTCAGCTTTGCCACCACCAGCATGTTGCGCTATAAATAAACCGGGTACCGTTCGAAGCAATTCCTGCGAGGAACGCACCGGCCGAATATTGAGGTCCACCTTAGAAATGGTGTGGAAGTATTTGTAATTAATATCGCTGCTAAGTATTACATCTTCCAGTTGATAAACACCTTTTGCAAGCGAAACTTTATTATCTCCTTGCGCCGTAGCTGTATATTCAGCAGGCACATAGCCAATATGCGTTATGATCAATGTAGCCGAAGCAGATGGTGTCACTAGTTTAAAGTTTCCACCTCTATCTGTCATGCAAGAATAGCCTGCATCTTTTACTGTTACAAGGGCTCCTTCTGCAGGCTCATTAGGTGCCAGCCACACTTGCCCGTTTATCACATTCTGTGCTTTTAATGCACCCGTGAACAGGAGTGATAATAGAATAAAAAATGTAGTGTAGCATTTGGCCATAGTAGCAGTGGTTTGAACTAACTACGACGGCACCAGGATAATAGTTTTAAGATGTTAAAGAAAATTAAAATGCTAAAGCAGTACGTTTACGTCCTGTTTCACCTTCTGAACATTAACCTAGAAATGCTGTTTATCTTTTATTCTTATTACTATAGCTTATGTACAACAACAAGATCAATTACCGGCTGCTGGCAATACTGAATTGTATTGCTTTTGCCTTTGTGGTCCTCATGAATATTGTAGCGGTAAAACTGCCGCTTAATAATAAAACCACAGGTGAACTTGCCGACCAGTATCCAAACCTGTTCACGCCTGCAGGTTTCACTTTCTCTATCTGGAGTGTGATCTATACTTTCTTGCTGGGGTTTATAATTTACCAAGCTATTGTTCTTTTTAAAAACAAAGGAGCCACAGAAAAGATAGTTGCCATTTCACCTTATTTCATTCTGAATTGCATGGCAAATGGTGCATGGTTATTTGCATGGCATTATGAAATAGTTGGCTTGTCGGTAATGATTATGTTTATCATGTTGAGCACTTTGATCGTTATTCACCACAAGCTGGACCTGGCACTACCGTGGCGGCCGCTGCAGCAAAAGCTATGGCTCGATCTTCCTTTCAGCCTATACCTTGGCTGGATAAGTATAGCCACCATTGCCAATGTCACTACTTTATTTGTTGATAATAATATTCAACCACTTGGTATCAGCAGCCCAATGTGGACCATGATCATGATTGGTGTAGGCGCACTCCTGGCGCTGGTGATGATTTTGAAAAGTAAGAATTATGCTTATGCACTGGTGGTATGCTGGGCGTTTTATGGAATAATAGCTAAAAGGAATGAAGCAGGTAACGCGGGTAGCGAAGACATAGTGGCTGTGGCAATTGCATGTATAGCTATACTACTGGTAGCCATCATCATTAAAGCAGTTTCTTCTTCTTTGAAAAGATCGTGATTTACTTCGTTAGCTTGGCTGCTACTGCTTGCTTTAGTTGCTCTAATGTTTTGTAGCCATTTACCTCTTGTGCACTTACCAGCACCTGTGTGCGCTGTCCATCACTTACCAGGATAGCAGGCAAGGCAAAGTCTGTAGGTAAATAGTTCCGGTTGAAGTAGTCTTTGTGCATCTCTTTCTTCTTTAAGCCGGTGCTGTCCAAGAACGTTTTCCAATCATCTTTCATGGCAAACGTTCCGAAGGTTATATAGCAGAGATTGCAGGGATATGAAGCAGGAAAAAATTCTTTATTGATGAAATCAGCTATGGACGGATAGATGCCTCCGTAAGCATTGTACACTAGAATGATTTCTGTAGCTGACGAAACAGGGAAAGTGGCTGCAGGGAGAACCTGTTGTTTTGGCTTTGCTTCCGGCTGCAGATAGCGAACAGCATCAGCGACCGCCGCTACCAATATCACTCCTGCAATGCTGGTCCAAACTATTCTATTCCTCTTCATCCTAAACTTGCTACCAAAGCTGCGCCATCGCTATGCTTTAGCTAAACAAGTATTCAAGATCTTCCCTCGTAAGGTTCTTCACAAAGCCTGCATCATCGGTAATGAGGTCGGCAGCGAGTGCACGTTTACGTTCCTGCAGTGCAAGTATTTTATCTTCCACTGTGTCGCGGCATATCATGCGGTATGCAAAAATGTTTTTCGTTTGCCCTATACGGTGTGTACGGTCTATCGCCTGTTGCTCTACAGCCGGGTTCCACCAAGGATCTACAATGTATACATAGTCGGCAGCAGTAAGGTTCAAACCCACACCACCAGCTTTCAATGAAATAAGGAACACTCTGCAGGTGTCATCATTCTGGAAACTTTGAATAGCCTTCTCTCTGTCAGGTGCAGAAGTGCTACCATCAAAATACTCATACTTCACTCCCAGCTCATCCAGCTTCTCTCTTATCAGTGCCAGCATTCCCAGGAATTGGGAAAACACCAGCGCCTTGTGATTGCTGATATTTTCCGTTATCTCTCTCACCAGCTCATCCAGCTTAATAGAAACATTAGGGAACTTCTCTTCATCTTTCATTATAGCAGGACTATCGCAGATTTGGCGCAGCTTCATCAGACCTTGCAAGATGGTCAATTGTGAACGCTGGATACCTTGAGCATCTACTACGCCCAATATTTTATCCCTGAACTCATTTCTATACGCATCGTAGATCTTCCTTTGTTCCACTCCCATTTCACAAAACAGGATCATCTCGGTCTTATCCGGAAGATCTTTTGCCACCTGCTCTTTTGTTCTGCGAAGAATAAAAGGATACAACAGCTTGCGCAAATGTTCCTTTTGCTCCTGCTCGCCAAACTTATCAATTGGAACAGCAAATTCCTGTTTGAAGAATTCCATCGTGCCGAGCATGCCCGGGTTCAGGAAGTTCATTTGAGCGAATATGTCAAAAGTATTATTCTGCAAAGGCGTACCACTAAGGCACAGCCTGCTCTTTGCTTTCAACAAGCTTGCGGCCTTTGTTACCTTACTCGAAGGATTTTTAATTGCCTGGCTTTCATCCAATACGACATAATCAAATTCAGGTTCAACAAACGATTTGATATCGCTACGCAAAGTGCCATAGGTAGTAATGATAACGTCAAATTCGTTTTGCGTAACCAGTTGCTTGGACCGCGCACCACCATGATGTATATAATGTGTAAGCGTAGGCGTGAACTTCTTGATCTCGTTTTCCCAGTTGTACATAAGCGTGGTAGGGCAAACTACCAGCGCACGCAGGCTTCCATTGCTATGCTTCAGGTGGTGCAGGAACGATAGCGCCTGGATGGTTTTACCAAGACCCATATCGTCTGCAAGTATGCCTCCCCATTTTACCTCGTTCAGGTAGTTGAGCCACTGGAAGCCGCTTTCCTGGTAAGGGCGCAATATTGGCTTCAGGTGCTTCGGTGCATCTATGGCTTCAATATTTTTAAACTCCTTTAGCCTGTCGTAACGCTCTTCCAGCTGGAAGAAAAGTTCTTCTTCATTCCGGTTCTCGTATAGTTCTTCTATCACGCTGAAGTGGTAGCGGCTCAGCTTCATCTTTTCGCTTTTGCCCTCACCTACCCTAAACAGCAGCGAGTATTTCTTTATCCACTCTTCAGGTAAAATACCTAACGAACCATCCTGCAGCTGAACGAACTGCTGCTTATTGGCCAGCGCCTTCTTTACATCGGCCACTGTTATTTTCTGGTCGCCAAAATAGATCTCCACCTTAGCATCAAACCAGTCAGTATGCGAACTGATGTAGATCTTTGTTGATGGCTTCGAAGTATTGAAACGGAAATTCTTTAGTGCATCGAACCCAAAAACCGGAACTTCCATATCCTTCATTGCATCCACAAAAAGGAAGAACCAGTTGTTGCGAAGAACATCGGCACCTTTTAGCACCAGGCTGCCAGAGTCGTCGGGGCGAATGAACTGCGAGTGCAGGTTTTCTATCTTCTTAATGAAAGCCTCTTCCTCTTCTACGTTTCGCTGTATCACCAGCAGCTTGTCCTGCTGTGGCAAAATGATCTTGTCTTTGTCGTTGGGTTTTACTTCGTAGCCCTTGTACACAAACACAGGCTGAAACACGAGATAGTCACCTTTTTCTTTCAGCATCAGCCTTACCTCAGGCTTTATATCTTTTACATCTTCACGCTTCACGTTGTTGAAGTGCACATTGTACTCCTTCGCCAGTGGCAGAATGTAATCGTTCAATTGTTTACCCCAATCCTCTGCTTTTATAATCATACTTCCTGAGCGAAGGAACTTTTCGGCCACCAGTATATCTTCTGGTTGCTTGTACAGGTAAAAGGTATCGTCGTGCACAAAGAACAATGGTGAAATAGTTTCATTTTCAGAAACGGAAACCTCCAGGTGGTTCAGCTTTACCGAACAAGCCACCTCGTATTGGCCATTGGTAAAGTTTATGTTGAACTGTAAAATAGCTGGCTCATCACTCAGCACCACCTTTTGCAGGTTTGCTGTAGTAAATGTCTTCTTTGCAGGTAAGCGGAAAGTAAAATCCTTGCTGGCGTCGGTAAATATCTTCTTGTAACGTGGATGCAGGTATTCGTTTATCAGGCTACGGGTTTCCTCCGGCAGCTCATCATTATGCTGCTGTATAATATTATCCCAGATACCGCTGAAAGGCGAATTGCGGTTGAGGTACCGGTTCAGCTCTGCAGGTTGCATTTTACGTAGCTGCTGCACGAGCAGTTTATCATCTTCATCAAAAACTTCTGTATTTACAAAACGCGCCAGCTCTATCTTTTCTACTTTACTGGAGTAAGCATTTCTTTCCTCATCTGTTTCGCCTTGTACAGCTTCCACTTGTATGAGCGGGTACTCTTCACTTTCTATGAATACCAACCCAAGCTTCATGGCAGCTGCCTTTTCTTTTTCTTCGGCAATTGCTACATCGGGTAAGGCTTCGGGTACAGGCTCAGGTTTTGGACGAAGACCTACAGCAGGAGAAATTCGTTTGATGCTGGAATCAAGTACACGCAGAAAAGGTTTTCCTTCTTTATACGCGAATTCAAATTTTCCTTTCAGATCGTCTTGAAGCGAATAACCATACGCTTCCAGCAGCTTGTTTTTTTCTTTGTCCCAGTTGCGAATGCTATCAAAATAGTTGACCCCGAACCTGGTCACCAGTTGTATAAGCACAATGGCTTTATGTACACAAAGCGGGTGTTTATCATCGCTCTGGCAGGTACAGCTGGTATCAAAATTCCTTTCTTCATTTTTTTGAAGCAGAACAAAATGATGCTCATTTTCAAAATCCAATTCAGCTTTTACACGTTCATCTTTTGCCTCTACTATGGTAGCCGAGTTGTTGCGTAAATATTCTTCGGCAGTAATGTACGACTGTGGTGAAGCAAGCAACCTGATCATCTTCATGTCGAGCTGCTTCATTTTTACAACCGTGTGCCTCTGGTTGTAAATGATGTCTTTTTCGCCCAGCATATTCCTGTCAAGCAGCTCTTGCAGCTGGAAAAGGGCCGCAGCTTCATGCCGGCAGATCTCGCCAAGATTGTATGGGCAACTGCAGCGCAGTGAAACATTGGAGGCATCTTTAAACTTCAGCACATTCACCCTGTAAAAAGTGGAATAGCTGTCATCCTTCACCCTGAAGTTTACGGCACCCATCAGGTCATCATAATCCACCATCTCCACATAACCTAATGCATGGATCTTTTTACCCCTACGAATTACTTCATCGGTGCCATTGTTATAAATATGCTTTATCAGGTGCGGTAACGCCATAATTATTATCAGGTTGTGCTAGAGTGACAGGCCATAGATAACGCTGCCAATCATCAAAAAATTACAAAAAAGACCAATTTGCAAAAGTAAAGGAAAAGCAGGCAGTGCAGGAAATGAAACGAAGCCTGCTGATGAAATTTGTGTTAAGATGAAGAGGAAGTGGGAATTACGAGGTACGAAGTACGGGGTACGAAAATATAAGTTGGAGGTTGGAAGTTGGAGGTTAGAGGTTCATGAAAAGTTTTAGCACGCTGCTGCTTAATTAACCGCACACCTGAAGAAAATGAAGTGATCACCCTTTCTAAATAGAAGTACCATTTGACGCATAGACAGGTTATACCCAGGCTTCCGTACCTTGTACTTCAGACTTTGAACTTAATGCTCTCTTGTACTTCCAACTTCGTACTTCCAACCTCCAACTTAATTCTATCCTGCTACCAATTCACCATTCTTATACGTTACCAGCACATTGGCGGCGTCTTCTGTTACACAAAACTCCAGGTCTTTTTCTAAACCGTAAGCTGCCAGGCGGTGCCAGTGGGTAGTATGGCGGATAAACTGGTACATGTCGTGTTGGTGGAGCTGGTACATCTGTTCAGCCATCAGGCTGCTATCGCAGTGAATAGTAAAATGATCTTTGATGCGGCTGATGACTGCACCTGCAAAAAGTGTGTCCTCCAGGTTGAAGCGATCTTTCCATGCCGAGCAACCAAGTATCACGTTCTTGTTCAATTTCACCAGGTGCTCGCATACTGCCGAAAGATTAGGGAAAGAACCTGTTACCACCTCTGCGGCACCACGCTCCACCGCCATGTGAAGCAGCTTAGTTCCGTTAGTGGTGGTTAGCACCAGCGTTTTCCCATCAATAAAATCTCGTGGATATTCTGCCGGCGAATTACCATATTGAAGCCCTTCTATTACCTTTCCATCACGCTCACCTGCTGTTATACAGCCCAGTTCTGCACCTATGCGCTTGCATTCGTCTACGTCTGCTACCGGGATAATTTTAGCAGCGCCATTGTACATAGCAGCCGCTATGGTAGACGTTGCCCTGAAAACATCTATAATCACAACAACAGAATCTGAAAGATCGTAAAGGTGAAACAACGCCGGTGACAGCGACGTGTACAGGAATGGCTTGTTTTGCATAGCGCGCAAAGATAATAGGCAACTCCTTTGCAGCCTGCTTTACCGGTTGGTTCATTTCTGCATAACCACATCTATAAGTAAGGAAGCCGACGATCAATTAACAATAATTAACCTTACACAAATCTTCATTAACCGTGCTTACGCTGTAGCAGCTATAGTTTTACCGCCTGCAATTCAAAACTATGGTTATGAAGAAAATTATACATCTACTGGCTGTTCTACTATGTTTTTATTCTACAGATACTGCTGCACAAGCCATTATTCAAGGTAGGGTAATGGATACCTCGGCAAAGAAACCACTTTCCTTTGCTACCATTTCGCTTGTTAAAGAAGCGGACTCCACACTGGTAACATTTACCCGTGCCGATAGCGCCGGAATATTTTCCCTTAAAAATATACAGCAGGGAAACTATCGTCTTTCTGCATCATATGTAGGCTATCACCCTGCATGGCGATTAGTAACTGTAAAAGAGGGCGAAACAGTAGTGAATACAGGAGCTATTGTTGTGCACGACTTAAAAACACTGGGCGATGTAACCGTTGTGAGCAAGCGTCCACCAGTAGCAGTGAATGGTGATACACTTGAGTTTAACGCGGAGAATTTTGCGGTACAACCCAATGCTGTAGTAGAAGATATGCTAAAGAAAATGCCGGGTGTAACTGTAGATGCAGACGGAACCGTACGCGTAAATGGCCAACGAATAAGGCGGGTACTGGTAAATGGAAAAGAATTTTTCACCGGTGATTCAAAGATGGCTACAAAAAATCTTCCTGCCGATGCCATAGATAAAGTACAGGTGTTTGAGAAGAAAAGTGACCGTGCAGAATTCACCGGAGTAGACGATGGCAACAGTGAACCTTCTATAAACCTGAAGCTGAAAAAAGACAAGGACAATGCCATTTTTGGAAAGGCTACAGCCAGCGGCGGCGGCGACAAAAACGAAGGCCGCTATGACGGGCAACTCAACCTCAACCGCTTCAAAGGTGAAAAGCAGATGTCGTTGCTGGCAATGGGCAACAACACCAATCGCCAGGGGTTTTCTTTTGCCGATGCATTAAGCTTTAGTGGCGACATGGCCCGCAACATGCGTGGTGGCGGGGGCATAACCATACGCACAGGTGGTGGCGAAAGTGATAATGGACTACCAATAGCAGGTATGGGAAACACGGCACAAGGTGTTGCAAATACCTATGCAGTTGGCGCCAACTACAACAATAAGATAGGTAAGAAAACAGACGTTAACGCCAGCTATATATTCAATGACCAGAGCCTGCTGACTACACGTTCTATCAACAGGGAAAACCTGGTGCTTGGCAACAATTTCAACTATGTACAAAACAGTAACAACCTGCGCGACAACCAGCAGCACCGTGTAAATATGATTATCGATACAAGATTTGACTCCAGTAGTTCATTAAAGATCACGCCATTGTTTACCTACCAACGGAGCAATAGCAACAACCACAGTTTATACACCAGCCGCGACAGGAGCTTTAATAAGATCAATGATGGTTTTTCTAACGCAACCAACGAAGCATCGGGTTTCAACTTTAGGAACACCATGTTGTACAGGAAGCGTTTAGCTAAAAAAGGAAGGACCATATCAGCGCAATACAATACTGCCATCAACCAAACAGGTGGAGACGGCTCATTGGTAACCAATAACCTGTTTTACAATAACAGTGGCCTTCCATTCTATACCACTAACCTGGACCAGGTAAATGATAACGAAGCCAAGACGACAGCACATGGCGGCTCCGTTACCTATACCGAACCTGTGGGTAAAAGAGCCTTGCTGGAGCTGAGTGCATTTTTAAACCAAAGCATTGGCCACAGCAGCAGGAACACTTTTGACCTGAACACCACCAGCGGCAAGCACGATATTAAGAACGACCTGCTGAGCAACCAATTTAGGAACAGCTACCTGTACAGGGGCGGTAGCACTAACTTCAGAAGCCAGGGCAGAAAGCTAACGGTGGGTGCAGGGGCTACCTTTCAGCAGGCAATACAAAAAAACCTGGTAAACAAGCTGGAAGAGATACGCAGGGATTTCAATGATGTATTACCAAACGCTAATGTGCAATACCGCTTTAGCAACTATAGAAATATCAGGCTTGACTACAATACCAGCACCCGTCAGCCGAGCGTAACGCAACTGCAACCAATTCCCGACATCAGCGACCCGCTGAATATAAGGGAAGGTAATCCTGCCCTTAACCGCGAGTACTCGCACAACCTGAACCTGAATTATTTTTCTGCTGACCCTGCCACGCGTACCAACTTCATGGTGTTTGCCAATGTATCTGCCACCAATAATGCTATTGTGTACAACGATATTATTGATCCGCTGACAAGGGTGCGGACAACACGGCCGGTGAATGCAAATGGAATATATAGCGCCTATGGTTCCATCAATCATGGATTTCCTATCCGCAAACTAAAGAGCAGCATAGAAGTGGGTGCGTCTACCAACTACTCGCGCAATGTATCGTTCATCAACGGGCAGCGGAACAATATCCAGAACATTTCCATAACACCTAACATAGCTTGGAACTTTGGAATTGATAAAAAAGTAGATATACGGGCAACTGCAAGAGCAGGCTACAACGAAGCCAGCTATTCATTACAAAAAAACCAGGACGTGCGATATTGGCTGCAGCAGTACGGTGTAGAAGTGATCAACTATTTGCCAATGGGATTGGTTCTTACCAACAACTTTAATTATACCAAAACCACAGGACGCGCCGAAGGTTTTAATACTTCTATCCCAATGTGGAATGCCACCATCAGCAAAATGTTCCTGAAGAACCAGCGAGGCGAACTGCGGTTGAGCGCTTTTGACCTGCTGAACCAGAACGTCGGCATTTCGCGCAATGCAAACCAGAACTACATAGAAGATATCAGGTACAATGTTCTTCAGCGTTACTTCCTGCTCGGCTTTACCTACAGCCTGAATAAAAGCGGCTTGAATACCGGCGTAAGAACCATGATAAGAACCTTCTAAATAAATATCGAACTAGCTAAAGAAGCCCCGCAGGTTGTGAGGCTTCTTCATTTTTACCTTTAGGATGTTTTGATAGTTTCTCTTCCCGTGTTTATTTACCTATTGAATTCCAGTTCCTCAGCAATCTCTTGTGCCTCCATTTTTCTACATCGTTACCGGCAACGATTGCGTAAAAATTAGTGTGAAAAAGCTCTTTCTCCAGCCTGTAACGATAAAGAGTTGATTAAGTTTATCAGCGATTTGTTGCTTGTTATATGAGAGTTCCCGCATGGCACCTCTTATATTCTACCCTTTCAATTTACCTGCTTGTAAACTAAGTGGTCAACAACAACAACCATTTTCGATTGATTAACCTTTTACAACTGAGTAATCATGATCAGACCTTTTTTAGCCATATTATCGGTAATTACCCTCTGCGGTTTTAAAGACCCGGGAACAGTAAAGGCACCTAAACTACCCGCTGTAGTAGTTCCTACATTTAAAAAAGACACAGTAAGTATTGTAAAGTTTGGAGCAAAGCCCGATGGTATTACTCTTAACACCAAAAGCATCAATGACGCTATAAGTGCTACCAGCAAAAAAGGTGGTGGTGTGGTATTGGTGCCGCGTGGCCTATGGCTAACAGGACCAATAGAACTAAAAAGCAACGTAAACCTGCACCTGCAGCGTGATGCATTCCTGAATTTTACAGGTGACTTCACCCAATATAAATTGATTGAAACGAATTGGGAAGGATTGAGAGCGGTTCGCAACCAGTCTCCTATTTCTGCTACCAATGCGGTTAATATAGCCATCACTGGTCATGGCATAGTAGATGGAAGCGGCGACAAATGGCGCATGGTAAAGAAGGATAAACTTTCTGCATCGGCCTGGAAGAAGTTGACCGAAAGTGGTGGTGTGGTTAGCGACGATAAAAGGATCTGGTATCCTTCACAATCATCTTATGAAGGTTCTAAAATAAAGAATTCATTTGCGCTTACGCCAGGTAAAACCGTGGCTGACTACGAGCATATCAAAGACTTTATGCGCCCAAACCTGCTGGTGCTTACGAAGTGTAAAAACATTTTATTGGATGGCGTAACCTTTCAAAATTCTGCTGCATGGAACCTGCACCCGCTAATGAGCGAAAACATTACCATCAGGAATGTTCTTGTAAAAAATCCATGGTATGCGCAAAATGGTGATGGTTTAGATCTGGAGTCATGCAAAAATGTAGTGGTAGAAAATAGTGTGCTGGACGTAGGTGATGATGCGCTTTGTATAAAAAGCGGCCGCGATGCACAGGGACGTGAAAGAGCGATGCCTACTGAGAATGTATTGATCAGAAACTGTATAGTATACAATGCTCATGGCGGTTTTGTAGTAGGAAGTGAAATGAGCGGTGGTGCAAAAAATATCATTGTTGAGAATTGTTCGTTCATTGGAACCGATATTGGTATCCGCTTCAAAACAACACGTGGTCGTGGTGGTGTGGTTGAAAACATTTTCATCAACAACATCAACATGAAAGACATACCAGGCGAGGCTATTTTGTTCGACATGTATTACGAAGGAAAAGACCCAATAGCATTGGCCGGCGAAAGAAGAGAACCTCCTAAAGTAGATTCAAAACCAGTAACTGAAGAGACTCCTGTTTTTCAAAATGTATATATAAAGAACGTGGCAGTGGACGGCGCTGAAAAGGGAATTTTTGTACGTGGCCTTCCTGAGATGAACGTGAAGAACATTGTAATGGAAGACATGGTGATACAGGCGAAGCATGGTTTAGAAATGACTGAAGGATCAGGTATTACTATTCGCAATACCAACATCATAACTAAAGAAACGAACCCTGTGCTACAGGTGCACAACAGCAAGAACATTGTGCTTGACAACATCAGGTACAATGCAGGTGCAGAAACATTGTTAGCCGTATATGGCGATAAAACAACGGGTGTTAAACTGCTGAATACAGACGGTTCGAAAGCAAAAAACAAGACATTGTTCGACTTTGGTGCCAAGCCAACAGTTCTAACAGAAAAATAAAGACTGGATGAAAAAACTTTTGATAGGAATAGTAGCGCTTTTAGTAGTTCAACTGGCAGAAGCTCAACAGCCGGTAAGCCAGCAATTGGCTTCTACAGTAATGAAGCTGTGGGCAGATTCTTTTGCGCTGGTACAGGACAAACCTGCAAAATGGTCTTACGACCAAGGCGTTTTCTTAAAAGGCATTGAGGGCATCTGGAAAAGAACAGGCGACCCGCTTTATTACAACTACATCCAGAAGAGCATGGATTTTTATGTAGACAACAGCGGCAAGATAAAAGGCTACCAACCTGATGAATACAACATAGACCATGTAAACAACGGCAAGATCCTGTTACTGCTTTACAGGGTTACCGGTAAAGAAAAATACTGGAGAGCAGCTACCCAACTGCGTGATCAGCTACGTAGCCATCCACGCACCACCGAAGGCGGCTTTTGGCACAAGAAGATCTACACCAACCAAATGTGGCTTGATGGCTTGTACATGGGTCAGCCTTTCTATGCAGAATATGCTTTGCTGGCCAAAGATGATACAGCTTTCAATGAAATTGCCCGCCAGTTTATCCTGATGGAGAAACATGCACGCGATGCTAAAACAGGACTGCTGTACCACGGATGGGACGAATCAAAAGAACAACAATGGGCCAATAAAGAAACAGGCGTTTCTCCTAATTTTTGGGGGCGAGCAATGGGCTGGTATGCTATGGCACTTGTAGATGTGCTGGATCATTTTCCTGCAAATCACCCACAGCGAAAGGACCTGGTGAATATCTTAAATCGCCTTACTGTTGCGGTAACCAAAGTACAGGATCCTAAAAATGGATTGTGGTACCAGGTGCTGGATAAAGGTGGCCAGAAAGGAAACTATGTAGAAGCATCTGCTTCAGCTATGTTTACTTACGCTATTGCTAAAGGAGTTCGTAAAGGTTATCTTGATCAAAAACACATGGCCGTTGCTAACAAGGCATGGCAGGGAATGCTGAAGCAGTTCATTAAAAAAGATGCATCTGGCAACACCATTCTTGCAGGAACGGTTAGTGTATCTGGCCTGGGCGGAAAACCATACCGTGATGGTAGCTATGAATATTACCTGAGCGAAAAAGTGATAGACAACGATCCAAAGGGTATGGGTGCTTTTTTGAAAGCAGCCAACGAAATGGAAGTACAGCCTCAACTGAACATCGGCAGGGGCAAAACGGTTTTGCTGGACAACTACTTCAACAACGAGTTTCGTAAAGATGCGGTGGTAGGTGAAAGAAGTTACCACTACACCTGGGATGACATGAGCAACAGCGGCTTCTCGCTCATGGGCGATTTGTTTCAGTACAATGGTGCAAAAACTGCCACTCTAAAAGAAGCACCAACCAGGCAAAATCTTGCACAGGCAAATGTTTTCATCATCATAGATCCTGATACTGAAAAAGAAACAGCTAAACCTAACTACATGGATGAGCAATCTGCTACAGCCATTGCTGAGTGGGTAAAAGCTGGCGGCGTATTGGCTGTTTTTACCAACGATGCTGGTAATTCAGATCTCGATAAGATCAACATACTTACGCAAAAGTTTGGCATTCGTTTCAACAACGATGGCCGCAACATGGTAAAGAATAATGTGTACGAACAAGGCGCTATTACCATACCTGCCAACAATCCAATTTTTAAAACAGCTAAGAAAGTCTTCCTGAAAGAGATCAGCACACTTGATCTTTCTGCCCCGGCGCAAGCCATAGTAAAAGAAGGTGGAGACAATATTATAGCCGTTGCTAAATATGGTAAAGGTGCCGTATTTGCCGTAGGCGATCCCTGGCTGTACAACGAATACATCGACGGTAGAAAAATTCCCCTGGAATATCAAAATCATAAAGCAGCACAGGACCTTGTGAAGTGGCTGTTACAACAACCTGCAAATGCTAAAGCAAAGTAAATCATACCTGAAACGAGCAGCAATGTGTGCATCTATAATGGGTGCAATACTTGTTTTTTATACGTCAGCCATAGCGCAGGACAAAGTAGCCGATAACGTGTTGCTTTTTCAAAGAAGTGTTGGCGGCTGGTCGAAGCATTACAACAGTAAGAAAGTAGATTACAATGTCACGCTTTCTGAGCAGGAAAAGAAGCAGGTTCTGGCGCAAGGAAAGAATAATGATGCCACCATTGATAACCATTCTACAGTAAAAGAAATAAAAATACTACTGCAGGCGTACAAAAAGCACCAGAATCCTGCATACCTGCAAGCCGCAGAAAGAGGAATAGAATACCTGCTGCAAGCGCAGTACCCAACAGGTGGCTGGCCGCAATTCTATCCTGATCATAGCGGTTACCGTGGGCAGATCACTTACAATGACAACGCCATCGCCAATGTGCTAAACCTGCTGCAGGATGTGGTAGAAAAGAAAAATGGAACTGAAGCCTTGAATGCTTCTTTCATACCAAGAGCAAGTGCGGCTATTGAGAAAGGTGTTGAATCTATCCTGCGAACCCAGCTGGTAGTAAACAACAAACTAAGCGGTTGGGCTGCACAATACGATCCTATCACCTTGAAACCGGCTACTGCACGTAAATATGAATTGCCCGGATTAACAGCTTTGGAAACGGTGGGCATTGTAGAATTCCTGATGCGTGTACCCGCTCCTTCAGACAAAGTTATACAAGCTGTGGACGGTGCTGTAGATTGGCTAAAAGCGTCTGCCATCAAGGGTTATACAGCCAAGATTATTGCCGACCCTACACAACCAAAAGGACGCGACCGCGTACTGGTAGCAGAACCTAATGGTGTTACATGGGCCAGGTATTACGAGATAGATACCAACCGTCCTTTCTTCTCAGGAAGAGATGGTGTAAAGAAATATAAGCTGGAAGAGATAGAAGTGGAAAGGCGTGTAGGCTACGGCTGGTACGGCAGCTGGCCCGATGACTTACTTTCCAAAGATTATCCAAGATGGAAATCAGCAGTCAGCAAAAAATAATGTTCATAGAGCCTTTCAAAAACAACACACTTTCTATTAAAGCCAATAACAAACGATTATAATAAGGAGCCAGATGAAACTGTCACAAAAACTACTTCCAGATATTGATCCAGGGGCAGTCACCCTTCCGCGAAAGGAAATCTTTAGCCTGCCGGAAAAGGTGTTGCAGTTTGGTACTGGAGTTCTTTCTCGTGGCATTCCAGATTACTTCATTGATAAAGCAAACCAGCAAGGTATTTTCAATGGCCGGATCGTTATTGTGAGCAACAGCCCCTATGATGTACATAGTACTGACCTGCAGCAACAGGACTTGCTATTTACACAAATATCGCGTGGCGTAGAAAATGGTAAGGTGGTAGAGGAGCGTGTGATCAATGCTTCTATAAGCCGTTTGCTTCATGCAAAAGAGCAGTGGAATGAAGTGCTTGCAACCGCAGCCAATCCAGACCTGCAGGTAGTAATTGCCGATACGCACGAAGTAAGCCTGGCGCCTGACTCGCAGGATGATATTCTTGCCCATCCGCCAGCATCTTTTGCCGGTATGTTACTCGCGTTTTTGCACGAGCGATATAAAGTATTTAATGGCGATCCTGCAAAAGGTCTTGTAATAATACCGACAGAACTTATACCGATCAATGGCCAGCGCATGGAGGCCATCATGCTGGAGTTAGCACACATAAATGACATGGAACTGGCGTTTATGGATTGGCTAGAGAACTCCAACAAGTTCTGCCATTCGCTGGTAGACCGGCTGATACCATACCACGCATTTCCTGATATCCGCACTTCCGATCCTGAACTAGGTTACGAAGACAACCTGCAGGTAATAAGCGAAAGCTTCTGCGGCTGGTTCATTGAGTCATCTGATCCTTCAGTAAAAGAAGTTCTTTCTTTTAGCAAAGCAGGAAAAGGAATAATAATAGCGGAGGATATAGAAGTATTCCAGGAATTAAAGCTTCGCCTGCTCAATGGTGTTCATACCTTTGCATCCGGCCTATGTTTTATGGCAGGAATAGAAACTGTGAAAGAAGCTATGGAGCACCCTGTGATGGAGCGCTACATCCGCCAGCTGATGTTGGAGGAAATAGCACCTGCCATTCCTTATTATGTAGCCAAAGATGAAATAGATGCTTTTGCTGCACAAGTGCTCGATAGATTCAGAAACCCATACCTGCATCATACCTGGATAAGCATTTGCCTGCACTATTCGCAAAAGATGAAGCGGAGAAATGTACCGGTATTGATGCAACACTACCAGCAGACATCCGCTGTTCCCGAGTTGATGGCGCTTGGTTTTGCTGCACATATCTTGTTCATGAATGGCAAAGAAGACATGGGCAGGTACTATGGCACAGCCAATGGCAAACGCTACCTTATACAGGATGATAACGCGCCACTGTATGCGGCCAAATGGGCACTGAACGATGTACAGCAGGTAGTGAACGCCGTATTAACTGATAATGAATTGTGGGGCATGAACCTGGCAGAACTGCCCGGTTTTGAAGAAGCGGTGGTAAATTGGCTGCAGGCTTTACAAGCACCTGATATAATAGAAGCGATACAAAAATTACAACCAGAAAAACAAGTAGCATAAACTTTACAATCATGAAAAAGAGCATTTTAAAGGTTCACCCTGCCGATAATGTGATTGTTGCCCTACGCGACATCGCAAAGGGAGAGCAGGTACAACTAAATGACCAAACGTATACAGTAGTGGAAGACATTCCCGCTAAACATAAATTCACAGAGGCTGACCTGCAGCCAGGTGATGAACTTCATATGTATGGTGTATTGGTAGGAAAAGCGCAAGAAGCTATACCTGCCGGTGCACGTATCTCTACCAGCAATGTAAAGCATGCATCAAATCCTTTCCAGCTGGGTGCAAGAAGAATAGATTGGCATAAGCCAGATGTAACGAAGCTGCAGGAAAAAACCTTCATGGGTTTTCACCGCACCGATGGTAGTGTGGGTACAGCTAACTACTGGTTAGTTATTCCTTTAGTATTCTGCGAAAACAGGAATGTAGAAGTATTGAAAGAAGCACTGGTAGATGAGCTTGGTTATGGCCGTCCTAAGAAATACCAGTCTTTTGCACAACAACTGAAGCAGTTGTATTCTGCTGGTTCTTCTGTACAGCAAATCTTGGAAGCAGACTTCCAGGATGATAACACTACACTAAAAACAGAGCGCCTGTTTAAAAATATTGATGGTGTAAAATTCATCACTCACGAAGGTGGATGTGGAGGAATTCGCCAAGATGCGCAAACACTGTGTGGTTTATTGGCTGGTTATATCACACACCCTAACGTAGCAGGAGCAACTGTTCTTAGCCTTGGTTGCCAGAATGCGCAAATACCAATGCTGGAAGAAGAGATTGCTAAACGTGCTCCTAATTTCGATAAGCCTTTATACATCTTAGAGCAACAAAGAGAAGGACTGGAGTCTGATCTTATCTCTAAAGCACTGAAGCAAACATTTGCTGGCTTGGTGATAGCTAACCAGGCTGAAAGACAACCAGCTCCTATCAGCAAGCTTTGCATTGGTTTGGAGTGTGGTGGTTCTGATGGTTTCTCTGGTATTTCTGCAAACCCTGCTATTGGTTACACCAGTGACTTGTTAGTAGCAGCCGGCGGTACAGTAATCCTTTCTGAGTTTCCTGAGCTTTGCGGTGTAGAGCAAGAAATAAGCGACAGGTGTGTGAACGAAGAAAGTGCAATTCGCTTTATTGATATCATGCGCAAATATGCAAAGAGTGCTGTAGCTGCAGGTTCTGGTTTTGATATGAATCCTTCTCCGGGTAACATTAAAGATGGTTTGATAACTGATGCTATTAAGAGTGCAGGTGCTGCTAAAAAAGGTGGTACTTCTCCTGTAGTAGATGTATTGGATTACCCGGAAAAAGTAACCAAACCAGGTTTGAACTTATTGTGTACGCCAGGTAATGATGTGGAGTCTACAACAGCTGAAGTTGGATCTGGTGCTAACATCGTATTGTTTACAACTGGTCTTGGTACACCAACAGGTAACCCGATTGCGCCGGTATTGAAAGTATCGAGCAATACGAAGTTGTACGAGAGAATGAAAGACATCATCGACATCAATACAGGTACGGTGATAGAAGGTGAAGAGACCATTGAAGAAGCTGGTGAAAGAATATTGGAATACGTGATCAAAGTAGCAAGTGGTGAAGTACCTGCTAAATCTGTTATCAACGGGCAGGATGATTTCATTCCTTGGAAGCGTGGTGTGTCTCTGTAAAGTTGTTCAGTTGATTTGTTGATCAGTTGATTGGTAAAAAACCAACTGCATAAGTGTTAGCACAGAGCAGAAACTATATAGGAGGCTGAGGCCTCCGAATAATGAATAAACCGCACAAGTGAGTGACACAACGATGTTGCTCACGGAACTAAAGCTGATAAAATGAAAAATTTCTTAGACGAGAACTTCTTACTGAAAAATAAAACTGCTGAGCGGCTTTACCACGAGTTTGCTAAGCAGATGCCAATAATTGATTATCACTGCCACCTGCCGCAGGGGCAAATAGCAGAAGATAAACAATTTGAAAACCTGACGCAGATATGGCTGTATGGCGACCACTACAAGTGGCGCGCTATGCGTACCAACGGTGTGGATGAAAGCTATTGCACCGGCGACCAGCCAGATTATGCCAAGTTTGAAAAATGGGCAGAAACAGTTCCTTACACACTACGCAACCCGCTGTACCATTGGACGCACCTGGAGCTTCAGCGCTACTTTGATGTGCACAAGGTGCTGGGACCAGATACAGCGCGTGAAATATATGATGAGTGTACCGCTAAACTTCAGACACCTGAATACTCTGTGCGCAACCTGATCCGCAAGATGAATGTGAAGCTGATCTGTACTACGGATGATCCTGCTGATGACCTGCTGCAACACCAGCAGATAAAAGCAGATGGCTTTGAAGTTCCTATCCTTCCTGCTTTCCGTCCTGATACGGCTATGAATGTTGACAATACAGGCAACTTCAACAACTATGTTGGGCGTATAGAAAAAGCGGCTAACGTAAGTGTGGGCTCGCTGCAGGAATACCTGGATGCACTCAAGAGTCGTCATGATTTCTTTGCTGCCAATGGATGTGGCGTAAGCGATCATGGTCTGGAAGAAATTTATGCTGAAGATTATACAGATGCGGAAGTGTCTGCAATTTTTGATAAAGTACGCGGCGGAACAGATTTGAACGACATCGAAAGAAGAAAGTTCAAATCGTTTATGCTGGTACAGTTTGCTGAGTGGGACTGGGAAAGAGGCTGGGTACAGCAGTATCACCTGGGTGCACTACGCAACAACAACAGTCGCATGCTTAAGCAGTTAGGTCCTGACACCGGTTGGGACTCTATTGGCGATTTTCAACAAGGCCGCAACCTCTCTAAGTTCCTTAGCCGATTGGAAGGACAAGACAAACTAACAAAGACCATTCTTTACAACCTGAACCCTGCCGACAACGAACTGATGGCAACCATGATTGGCAACTTCAACGACGGATCGGTGGCTGGTAAAATCCAGTTTGGTAGTGCATGGTGGTTCCTGGATCAGAAAGATGGAATGATCAAGCAGATGAATGCCCTGAGCAACATGGGACTCTTAAGCCGTTTTGTAGGTATGCTTACAGACAGCCGCAGCTTCCTGTCATTCCCTCGCCACGAGTATTTCCGCAGGATACTTTGTAACCTGTTTGGTGAAGAGATTGAAGCAGGAGAATTACCAAATGATATTGCATGGGTAGGTGAAGTGGTGCAGGATATCTGCTTCCACAATGCGAAGAACTACTTCAACTGGCAGTGTTTGGATGAAAACGTGAAAGCTAAGGAGTTGACCAGTTGATTGGTTGATCAGTGATCTGTAAGAAGATTATGTCACCCCGACGAAGGAGGAGTTTCATACAAAAAGAAACGCTTGATGTTATGAGGATGCCTCCTTCGTCGGCATGACAACTTAAAATCAAAAAGTTTAAACCAGAACTAGCAACTCCAAACAAGAAACCGATTCATGCGTAAGAAAAAAGTCCTGGCCTTTGGTGAGCTGCTGCTGAGGATATCTCCTGCATCGCATGAAGATGCTGCGGGTAAACATCCTATGCTATTGTACATGGGAGGCGCCGAACTAAATGTAGCTACAGCGCTGGCCGGTTGGAATGTGCCGGTGAAGTATTGCACGGTACTACCGGACAATTTCATGAGCAAGCATGTGATCAACTACTTGGAGTACAAAGGCATTTATACTTCTTCGATTGTTTACGCAGGAAAAAGGATTGGCGTCTATTACCTTGAGCGCGGTGCCGACCTGAAAGGCAGCGTTGTATACGATCGCGAACATTCTTCTTTTTCTGAGGTAACTACCGGCATGATTGACTGGGACAAAGTTCTGCACGATGTGGAGTGGTTTGACTTTTCTGCCATCAGTCCTGCGCTTAACCAGAACGTAGCCGATGTATGCCTGGAGGCAGTGGAAGCCGCTTCGCGAAAAGGAATTACTATATCTGTTGATCTTAATTATCGCTCACGCTTGTGGAAGTATGGAAAAGAGCCCATCGAGATCATGCCGAAACTGGTGGAGCATTGCGATGTGGTGATGGGCAATATATGGGCTGCAAATACTTTGTTAGGAACAGCCATAGATGAGCATATTCACGATAAAGGAACAAGAGAAGCTTACCTGGAGCACGCACGAACAACTTCAATTGAAGTAATGGAGAAGTTCCCGAAGTGTAAAGTGGTAGCAAATACATTCCGTTTCGATAGTAAGCAAAACGATGTGCTTTATTATACTTCGTTGTATAAAGACGGCCAGCAATACAACTCTCCCGAGTGGACCTGCCACGGAGTAAAAGACCGTTCAGGTAGTGGTGATTGTTTTATGGCCGGCCTGGTGTATGGCTTATACAACCAGCACGAACCACAGCAGGTATTGGAATATGCCACTGCCGCAGCCTTTGGTAAACTACAAGAGGTAGGCGATGCTACCGACCAGGAAGCTTTCAATATTTCTCGTACAGCAAATGAATTAACTGAAAACAACTAAATAAAAAACCAACATGCTTTTAAATAGACAAGTATTCCCGGCAGCGAAGACCTATCCTGAAAAGGTGCTGCAATTTGGTGAAGGCAACTTCCTGCGCGCTTTCGTTGACTGGATGTTCCATGAGCTGAATAAGAAAGGAGATTTCAACGGATCTATCGTTGCAGTGCAGCCAATTGACAGGGGCATGGTAAACATGCTGAACGACCAGGAAGGCTTGTACACGCTTTACCTGCGCGGGTTGAAGAACGGCCAGGCAGAAAGCACACATGAAACCATTGATGTGATCAGCCGCGGTATCGATCCTTATGTAGATTTTGCAGCTTACCTGCAGACTGCTGAGAATCCTGAGATGCGCTACATCATTTCTAACACTACCGAAGCAGGTATAGCTTATAATGAAAAAGACCAGCCTACCGATGCACCGCCTGCATCTTTTCCAGGAAAGCTGACCGTGTGGTTGAACCACCGTTTCAAAACCTTCAATGGTGATGAAGCAAAAGGTGTTCATATTATCCCTTGCGAACTGATAGAAAAAAATGCTGACAACCTGAAGCGCATTGTACTTCTGCTGGCTGAAAAATGGCAGCTAGGTGAAGGATTTGTAAACTGGTTGAATACTGCATGTACTTTCAGCAATACACTGGTTGACCGTATTGTTCCTGGCTATCCAAAAGAGCGTATAGCTGAAATAACAGAAGAGTTGGGTTATGAAGACAGGCAGGTGGTAGAAGGTGAGCACTTTCATCTTTGGGTGATAGAGGCGCCTGAGAACCTGCAGAAAGAACTGCCTTTCCCTTCTATAGGTTTGGATGTACTGTATGCAGATGATCTTACTCCCTACCGTACACGTAAAGTAAGAATATTGAATGGTGCACATACAGCACTGGTTCCTGTTGCTTACTTGTATGGTATCGACTTCGTAAGAGAGTCAGTAGAGCACCCGGTAGTAGGTAAGTTCCTGCGCGACGAGATTTTTGAAGAGATCATTGCTACGCTTGACCTGCCAAAGGAAGAGCTGGAGCAATTTGCAAACGAGGTTATAGATCGCTTCCGCAATCCATTTATCAAGCACGCTCTGATGAGTATCTCACTGAACTCATTCAGCAAGTTTGAAACACGTGTATTGCCATCGGTGCTGAAGTACAAAGAGCGTTTGGGAACTATTCCGCAGCGCCTGTCATTCTCCTTAGCTGCAACCATTGCTTTTTACAAAGGAAAACGTGGAGATGAAACCATTGCACTGAATGATGATGCACATGTACTGGAGCTGATGAAGAATGTTTGGAGCAAAGCCGATGGCAGCGAAGCTTCTTTACAGGAACTGGTACGTGAAGTATTGGCTTACGAAAAGGTTTGGAAGAAAGACCTGAACCAGGTTGAAGGCCTGGCTGAAGCAGTAGCAAACCACCTCATCAATATCGAGAAGAACGGTATGAAGCAAGCTGTAGAAACGCTGGTAGGAGAGCAAGCAGTAGCATAATTGAATTAAAATGTACTACGGTAGTATTTGAGACTACCGTAGTACATTTTAATGGAGCATCAAGAGGTGCTCCTTTTTTATGTCATTTGGAACGCAGATGTTTATGATTGTGATAATTAACGCAGGTGACGTTTTACGATGATACTTTACGGTAGTCTTAGAGACTACCGTAGGTAGAAAGCTGTAAAACATCAACCTGAGAAAGAACTTCAGTAGCTTTATATAGAAAAATGAGTGCGATGAGCGAGAATACATATGTGATAAAGATCAAGAAGGAATATGCGTCTGCTATACTTGAAGACCTTAAACAGGTGGATGCAATTGAGATACTGCAAGGTTCTATTCCTGAATGGCAGGAGGTAGAAAGCCTAAAGAGATTACAACAGATGAAGGATGATCCATCAGGTACTTTATCCGAAGAAGAGTTTTTCAAAAAATTGAATGAGCCGCATTAAAATAATCTTTTCTGCAGGTGCATTGCAGGATATGCTGGAAGCTAAACAATGGTATAACCAGCAACAGTCTGGCTTAGGAAACAGGTTCCAGTCAGATGTTGAAGAAGTAATAAAGAGGATAAAAATGAACCCGACTTTTGCTTCTATAAAATTTGGTTCAATAAGAACTGCGGCTTGTAGTTCTTTTCCTTATGCTGTTCATTATGAGTACGAGGAATTGGAAAAGCTTGTGAGGATAATCTCCATTTTCCATTTTAGCAGGAAGCCTTACTGGATGGATTGAAAATTGTAATTAGAAAATTTTACGGTAGTCTTGAAGACTACCGTAAAATCAAAAATCCTATTAGATCTTCACTTTCACTACCAGCTTCTTAATCGGTCCCTCGCCTATTTGTGGTGCGTGTACATCTTCTGGCCAATAGATAACGAACTGGCCGGCTTGTAAGGTGAAATAGGTTTCTGGCTTGTCGGTGAAGAAGGTAACATCTTTCTCTGCATTGTATTCACCTGCTGGTGTTGTTACTCTTTCGCGTGCTGTCCATCCTTGTTGCTCTTTGCCTGTTGGACATACCTGTATGTCTATCCAGTTGTTGTGGCACTCGAACTTGGCGGTGTCGCGGGTGTAGCCATCTTTTTGTGAAACGGATGCATGCAGCTCTGGTCCGTCAATAGGGTATTTACCCACTTCTATGGTTTCAAGATTTTGGTTTTTGATCCACTCGAATGCTTTGGCAAAACGTGGATGTAGTTGAGCGTAGCGCTCTGCGTTGGTTAATGAGTCGATGATCATTTATTTTTCTTTTAGGAACCACTAAGGCACAAAGGACACAAAGCATCAGGAAGGTTTGTGTTACTTGGCGTTCTTGGTGTCTTCGTGGTTCAAGATTGATGAATAAAGCTTTTTCAGTACAAGTGTGCGACGCAACGATGTTCAATAAAAGTACAACTGCTGGTCACAAAAAAATCCGCTAAGCATTACACCAAGCGGATCTTATTTTCATTTTACATCTTCCATTTTGAATTATCTCTGAACGCGTCCGGAAGCATCACCTTTCATCAGGTCAATAACTTCTTTGCGGGTAGCGTGGTTAAGATCTCCAGGAATGGTGTGCTTAAGTGCTGATGCAGCTACGCCGAATTCAGCAGCTTCGCCCATTGGCATACCAGTAACCAAACCATAGATGAAACCACTTGCAAATGAATCACCACTACCTACGCGGTCAACAATACGAACGCTGTATTCTTTTGTGTGGTAGAAATCGTTGCCATCGTAAACTAGTGCGCTCCAGCCGTTGTCTGATGCACTGTGGCTTTCGCGAAGTGTAGAAGCAATGTACTTGAAGTTAAACTTCTCTTTCATTTGCTTGAAAACATCGTAGTAGCCTTCCAGGTGCAGTTCGCCTTTTGTTACGTCTGTTTCACCAGCTTTGAAGCCAAGTGTGGTTTCAGCATCTTCTTCGTTACCGATACAAACGTCGACGTACTGGCAAAGGTTGGTCATCACCTGCTGTGCTTTTTGTTTGCTCCACAACTTCTTGCGGTAGTTAAGATCGATAGAAGTAGTGATGCCTCTTTCTTTAGCAGCTTTTAGAGCAGCTTCGGTAAGCGCAGCAGCTTTATCGCTAAGCGCAGGAGTGATACCTGTAGTATGGAACCAATCAGCACCTTCAAAAATTGCATCCCAGTTGAAGTCGCTTGCATCAACATCGGCGATAGACGCACCAGCGCGATCGTATACTACCTGTGAAGCACGCATAGAAGCACCTGTTTCAAGGAAGTAAATACCAAGACGATCTCCACCACGGGCAACAAATTGGGTATCTACACCGTAACGACGCAGGTGGTTGATAGCTGCCTGTCCAATTGGATTGTCAGGAACTTTAGAAACGAAAACACCTTGCTCACCATAGTTACAGATAGCAGCAGAAACGTTTGCTTCACCACCACCATAGGTTACATCGAAAGTATCGGCTTGTACAAATCGCTTGAAATCCGGGGTAGATAAACGGAGCATGATCTCTCCCAGTGTTACAACTTTTTTAGGCATGACTGTTAGATATTATTGTTTGATTTATTTTGTAAGTGCACCAAAGGTAGCAAGGCGTTTCATAACTCTATATAGAAAAATTCGATAACGATTGCGTAAGAAAAAAAGCCGAAACGGGTGATTATCATAAGCCATATGCATTTGAACACTTAACTTTCCCATTGGTATCAGAAACATCATTTAAATCAATAAATAATATGGATAAGAAAGAGCAGATTTTGCAACTAACGATTCAGCAAGGCGTACTTCCATTGTACTTTAATAAAGATGAGGAGGTGAGCATTAATGTATTGAAGGCATTGTACGAGGCAGGCATAAGAACGGTAGAATATACCAACCGCGGCGAGGCTGCATTGAACAATTTTAAGGTGTTGCGCAAGGTTTGCGATACAGAACTATCTGGAATGTATTTAGGCATTGGCACCATTAAAAATGGTGAACAGGCAAAAGCTTTTGTAGATGCAGGTGCTGATTATTTGATTAGCCCGGGTGTGGTAGAGGAAGCTGCTAAAGTAGCTGAGCAAAATAACCTTCCATATGTACCAGGCGCTATGACCCCTACCGAGATCATCAGGGCTGAAAACATGGGTTGTAAGCTGGTAAAGATCTTTCCTGGAAATATAGTAGGTCCTGGATTTGTGAGTGCGATCCGCGAATTGTTTAGCGGTCTTAATTTCATTATCACTGGTGGAGTAGAGCCTGAAGAAGGAAACTTGCGTGGATGGTTCCAGGCAGGTGCATCAGCAGTAGGTATGGGAAGTAAGTTGATCACTAAGAAGATTCTTGAGGACAAGGATTATGGCAAGATCACTGAACTGACCAAAGATTCTTTGAAACTTATTGAACTGGTAAGAAAGTAACATCTTTCGATTGCACGCTATATAAAATCAACTTCATGGCATTAGAAACCCGAGCTACGGCTTCACCATCATCAACTAATAAGGTCAGCAAATATCGCTGGACCATTTGTACACTGTTATTTTTCTCCATCACCATTAACTACCTGGATCGCCAGGTACTTTCGTTGACGTGGAAAGACTTCCTGGTACCTGAGTTTCATTGGACCGACAGTCACTACGGAACGATCACCGGTCTGTTCTCTATCTTCTATGCTGTATCAATGTTGATAGCAGGAAGATTTGTAGACTGGATGGACACCAAGAAAGGCTTCTTATGGGCAATAGGTGTTTGGTCATTCGGAGCTGTCATCCACGCCTTTTGCGGAATCGCTACTTCAGGTTTACTTACCGGTAATTGGCTGGTTGGATTTGAGGGAGCAAAACACTCAATAGAAACAGTTGGTGATACAGCTTTGATCGTATCTACAAGTGTATCGTTATTCATCTTTGCGCGATTTGTACTTGCCCTTGGTGAGGCAGGAAACTTTCCGGCTGCTATTAAAGCAACTGCTGAATACTTTCCGAAGAAAGATCGTGCATTGGCAACAAGTATTTTTAATGCAGGCGCTGCGGTAGGGGCATTGGCTGCACCGCTTACCATTCCTTTCATCGCTCATACTTGGGGCTGGGAAATGGCTTTCATCGTTATAGGTGCACTGGGATTTGTATGGATGGCCTTCTGGATATTCATGTACAACAAGCCGGAAAAACATCCGCGGGTGAACCAGGCTGAACTGGACTACATCCAGCAGGACATCGTGGTGCACGACCAGGTGTCAGAACCAATAACAGCGGCTACTCCAGGAAAGAAGATGTCGTTTGCAGATTGCTTTAAGTACAAGCAAACATGGGCTTTTGCTTTCGGTAAATTCATGACCGATGGTGTTTGGTGGTTCTTCCTGTTCTGGACACCGGCTTACCTAAAGGACATTTATGGAATAGACTCAGCAAGTGGTTCTTTACCTTTATTTGTTTTGTATGCTATCACACTATTGTCCATCATTGGTGGATGGCTACCAAGCTACTTTGTAGACAAAAAAGGTATGAACCCGTACGAAGGCAGGATGCGCGCTATGTTGATCTTTGCATTCTTCCCGCTACTGGCACTACTGGCACAGCCATTAGGCGGCGGCGGATATTGGATACCGATCATCATCATCGGTATTGCAGGTGCGGCACACCAGTCATGGTCTGCTAACATCTTTTCTACTGTGGGTGATATGTTCCCAAAAAGTGCCATTGCTACCGTAACTGGTATTGGTGGTATGGCAGGCGGATTCGGTTCTTTCTTTATCAACAAAGGATCAGGTATGCTATTCACTTATGCTGGTGACACACAAATGCAGTTTATGGGTTTCACCGGTAAAGAAGCCGGTTACTTCATCATCTTCTGTATATGTGGTGTAGCTTATTTAATTGCCTGGATGGTAATGAAGAGCTTAGTACCAAAAATGATAGTGATCAAAGGAGAATAACTCCGCTATGATATGATAGATAAGCCGGGTGAGTGATTACCCGGCTTTTTTATGCGCGTAAAAATCGATTTGAATGTTTTACCTGTTACTCCTGCTCGTAAGGTAGTATGATGGTGAAGGCGGCACCTTTCATGGGTTCTCCTTCTGCATAGATGGCGCCCTGGTGAACATCGATGATCTTTTTGCAAATAGCCATTCCTATACCATAGCCGCCATACATTGACCTTTCATTCAGGCGTTGGAAAATGCTGAAGATCTTGTTTGCATACTCCTGCTGAAAGCCAATTCCATTATCTCTAATGGTGATGCAGTGATAGTCTTTTTTTTGTTTTAGATGAGGGAAATGTTGCTTTTGCTCTTCAGGTAGCTTGCAAGATGTAATTTCTACCACAGGTGGAATATCATCATTGCTAAACTTAAGTGAGTTACCAATAATGTTGAAGAAGAGCTGGTTCATTTGCAGCGGGTTCGCTTCTACTACATCAAGCGTAGCTATGGAAACCTTAGCTTGTTTTTGTTGGATAAGAAGTTCATAATCGGAGACCACTCTTTTAACCACCGTTGTAAGATCTACTTTTTCAAACTGCTTGCCCGACTGGTTTAGCCTGGAATATTCGAGCAGGTTGATGATAAGAGCAGACATGCGGCTGGCTGATTCTTCTACTTTAGAAATGTAACGTACCGCATCATTCTGCAGCACCACTTTTTCCGAGATCATATTGTTGAAAAACCGGATCTTCCGCAGCGGCTCCTGCAGGTCGTGCGAAGCCACGTAGGCAAATTGTTCCAACTCATCATTCGATCTTTTTAGTTCTTCTACGGTATGCTCTAGCTGTAGCTGTGTTTCCTTCCTTGACGTTATATCTGAAAATACATTGATCAGGTGGTCATCATCCATTTTTACCACCGAAAGCGAAAACCATTTTTTGATCGGCTCATTATAATACTCAGCCTGGAAATCTTTTCCTTGTTCTAAGGCGGTAACTGCCATTTGAAACAGTGGAGACTCCTTTAGTTGCGGCGCGATTTGCAATAGCGTCTTGGTCATCCGCCACTCATTGGGTATTTCGGTAAATTGCTCCGCAGCCTGGTTTGCCAGCACACATGTAAAGTCTGTTACCTCACCGGTGTTATTGCGAACAGGCATATACACAACTATTCCGCTGGGCGAGTTGGTAAGAATATTATTCAATAGAGTCTTCTGCAGTTCTATCTCAGCTGTTCTTTCCTGCACTCTTTTTTCAAGCACCTCCTCTGCATTCTTCTGATCATGAATATCTGTAGTTGTGCCATACCACTTCAATATTTTCCCATTGCTGTCTTTCATGGCGTTGCCCCTGGCTAAGAACCACCTGTAGCTGCCATCGCTTTTACGTAAGCGATACTGAACTTCATAATTACTTCCTGATGCAACTGCACTTTTCCAGATCTTGTTTACTTCCTGTTGATCTAATGGATGAATAGTCTGCAGCCAACCATTACCTAAAAGATCTTCGAAGCGAAGGCCTGTGTAGTCCATCCAGCCGTTGTTTACAAAATCTATTTCACCTTCAGCATTTGTTGACCATGTTAGCTGTGGAATGGTATCCATCAGGAACCGCAGCTCCTTATTAAGATCATTAAGCTCTATATTCTTTTGTCTTACCTCCTGTTCAGCCTCTGCCTGCTGCCGTGCACCAAGTCGCAATTCTATTTCGTGCATAACGGTTGAGGCAAATCTTTGTAGTCTTTCCTGTTCACGATCTGTGAAATTGCGTGGCTTCTTATCTACTATGCAAACTGTTCCTATGTTGAAACCATCAGGCGTAACCAGTGGTGCACCGGCATAAAACCTGAGTCCAAAATCGCCATGTACCAGCGGGTTCATAAGCAAGCATGGATCTTCTAAAGTATTATTTATAATAGTTGGCCCATCGGATAAAACAGCCAGTGAGCACAAGCTTAAGCCGCGGTCTACATTCTTCACGCCGGGCATACCTACATTACCTTTAAATACCACACGCTCTTTATCTACAAGTGAGATCAGGGCAATGGGCACATCAAAAACATCAGCAATAATTTGAGTTAGGTTGTTGAAGGATTCTTCTGAAGGCGCATCTAATATTTTATACCGGTAAAGTGCATCTAATCGCTGCTCATCATTACCAGGTACGATGTCAATAGTAAAAGTGTTCAACATAAGTTTCTCATGGGTAGATTAGCAAATGCCTTATACTAAAAAAGCATTCCTCAGTACCATCCAAACCTTCTGTTTAGATATTAAGGTTTTATGGACATGATTGCTAAAACCAAACAAAAACAAGCACAAAAAGTTGAACCTGAGAACCAAAGTTTTTCTCTCACTGTTCTACAAAAAAAGCCGGCAGAAAGCCGGCTTCTTTAATCATTATTTTAGAAGTAGTCTATTTCGCTACTGTTACCACGTACTTAGTAACTGTATGATACTTCTCGCCCGGCTTTAGTATAGTGGTTGGGAAAGATGGTTGATTAGGCGAGTCAGGAAAGTGCTGCGTTTCTAAACATAGCGCTGCGTGTTTGTTGATAGCCTTACCATTACTGGTTGATAGTGTGCCATCTAAGAAGTTACCAGAGTAGAATTGGATTCCAGGCTCAGTGGTATGAACTTCTAACTGGCGTCCGCTTGCTGCATCTGAAAGAACGGCTACACGTTGCAGGTCACTTCCTTTCCTGTTCAATACCCAATTGTGATCGTAGCCACCTTCTACTTTTGCTATGTCTGCTCCTATTTGTTTGAATTGCCTGAAATCAAAAGGAGTCCCAGTTACATCTTTTAATTCTCCAGTAGGTATAAGTGTAGTATCTACGGGAGTATATTTATCTGCATCTATCATCAGCGAGTGATTCAATATACCAGTGGTATGATCGCCTGAAAGATTGAAATAGCTATGATTGGTGAGATTAACAGGAGTAGCTTTATCTGTTTCTGCATCATATTCTATCAACAGCTCGTTGGCATCTGTCAAAGTATATTTCACAGTTACTTTTAAGTTTCCCGGATAACCTTCTTCACCATCTTTACTCAGGTAAGTAAGTGTGAGAGCCGGTTCATTTTCATTTACAGGTGCTGCATCCCATACTACTTTATCAAAGCCTTTGTCACCGCCATGTAAGTGGTTTTGACCATTGTTTGTTGCAAGAGTATATTCCTGTCCGTCTATAGAAAATTTTCCTTTTGATATCCTATTGCCATAGCGACCAATGATAGCTCCAAAATATGGTGGTGGCGCCATATAGCCTTGCAGGTCATCGAAGCCAAGAACGATATTAGCATTGGAACCATCTTTACCCGGTGCCATCCACGAGGTAACAATGCCGCCATAGTTGGTGATCTTTACTTCCATGCCGCTGTTGTTGGTAAGCGTGTACAGCATTACCTTCTTCCCATCGGCTTCGCCCCAATCTTTACTTGTTATACCTGCTTTTGCTTTTTCTTCATTCATGGTAGTTCCTTTTTGATCTTTACAAGATGTTAGTCCACCAATAGCGGTTGCCAACAATAAACATGCAATTAATTGCTTCATTAGAATCTTATGGGTTTTGTTTCGGTTTATTAATAAATATAAACAACAGGTGTTGTAGTAAGTGCAAATGGTTTAGCTGCCTTTATTGTCTTGTACCATAAAAACGGTAAGATTTAAGGGACCATGCGCACCTATCACCAGCGACTGTTCTATATCAGCTGTTTTAGATGGACCCGCTATAAAAACACCATAGTCATCTCCATTCATGATGTTGGTAGCATAGGCTTCGTGCATAGTAGGTACCAGTTGCTTTTCATTTACTACAAAAACAAGATGCTGGCAGATAAATGGTAATACCCTGTGCAGCATATTCTTCTCAGGAACATATACAGCACCATTTTCTGCTACCGCTAATTCTCCTTTTACATAAGCTGTATCTACCGTTTCGAGCGCAAGGGCAGTTGCATCTTTGAAGGCTTCGGCATTGTAAGCTGCCAATGTATCTATTGTTTGCACAACCTGCTTTCCCGCAGCAAGCTGATCAGCAATGTGATCATTCACTACTTGCAGGTCTTCCGCTACAATACAATTTCCTCCTATGCCTGTAAGGGTGGTGATGTACTCTTCCAGCATTCCATTTTTATCTCCTGCAAAATCCATTGCAGGAAGTGGCGTAGGTTCGGGACGTGCTGCTTTGATAGCTGCTAATATTTGCTGCCTGCTACTCATTGGTTTTGTTTTTCAGGTACCAGTCTCTGAAGCTTTGTTTAGGTGGTTCAGGAAGATCGCGTTGCTTATACCATGGGTTCAGCTTATTATTTACCGACCATGGTGCAAGACGCATTACACTGCGGCCAACGGATCCACTTACCCTATATAGTTTAGGATTAGAAAGAACAACAGACATAGATTTCATAGCAGCAGTTTTGGCTGCGCCACCATATCCTTCTTTCATAAGCACCTGCCGCCATGCGTACAGCTGTTCGTGAATATTAATTTTTACCGGGCATACATTGGTGCATGAGCCGCATAAGGTAGAGGCAAAAGGCAGGTCGGCATTTTTGCGCATATCCATATTTGGTGCAAGTATGCTACCTATAGGACCAGCAATAGATGTATGGTAACTATGTCCGCCGCTTCTTCTATAAACAGGGCAGGTATTAAAACAAGCTGCGCAACGAATACATTTTAATGAGTTGCGAAATGCAGGTTTACTCAATTGATTTGCACGGCCATTGTTCACTATCACCAAGTGCATTTGTTGCCCTTGCTTTGGCTTTCTAAAATGGCTTGAATAAGTAGTGATTGGCTGGCCTGTAGCACTACGTGCAAGTAATCTTAAAAAAACAGATAAGTGATCAAGCTTTGGAATAAGCTTTTCAAAACCCATACAGGCGATGTGAACCTTGTTAGCATTAGCGCCAAAATCTGCATTGCCTTCATTGGTACATACTACAATACCGCCCGTTTCTGCAATGGCAAAATTGACACCTGTAATAGCGGCATCTGCTGTAAGATATTTCTCACGCAAAAAACTGCGGGCTGCACGTGTCAGGTATACCTCGTCTTTATTATTTTTTTCTGTGTGAAGATGCTGATGAAAAGTATCGCTTACATCCTGCTTCTTCAGGTGAATGGCAGGAAGTACAATATGACTTGGATGCTCATCACGTAGTTGAACAATGAATTCACCCAGGTCGGTGTCTACTACCTCTACTCCTTTTGATTGCAGGTATGGGTTTAAAGCACATTCCTCCGTAAGCATCGACTTGCTCTTTACAACCCGCTTCGCATTATTTTCCTGGAGTATAGAATAGATAATGGAATTGTGTTCTGCTGCATCATTGGCCCAATGCACTTTTACACCATTAGCAATGGCATTGGCTTCAAATTCTTCCAGGTATTCATCAAGCCTGGAAAGTGTATGCTCTTTGATGGCTGCTGCTGCATCACGCAATGCTTCCCATCCCGGTAATTTGTTAGCCGCTTTATCTCGCTTTGCACGCACAAACCATAGCGTATCATCGTGCCACTTGCTGCGCTCCTCGTCTTGCAGAAAGGCGCTGGCTGCTTTGCTGTGGGTTTCGGTTGTCATTGAAATCTATTCCTGGTTATCTGTTTTCAAACTGTTTCTTTTCCCCTCGTTCCTGTATAGTATGTGCCGGTTGTTTGCTTGTTTTCTTACTGGTAACAACCTTTGATTCCTCTAATGTAAGCCAAGCAAGGAAACTGGCGGTGCAGTAGACACAAAGAATTTAAAGTATCATTTTTTTACTGCCTGGTTTTTCTTCTGGTATTCTGTAGGTGTACAGCCAAACTGCTTAAAGAAGTTTCTACCGAAGATCGTCTGCGAGTTATACCCTACCATGTTTGAAATCTCGTAGATCTTGTAATCGCCTTCAGCCAGCAGTTCTGCTGCTTTACGTAAGCGGGTAAGATTGATAAGTTCATGTGGTGTAAGATCTGCCACCAGCTTGATCTTCCTGAAAAGCGTTGGCCGGCTCATATTCATGTACTTTGCCAGGTTGTCTACATCCAGCTCTGGCTCATCCAGGTTGTCAAAAATTACCTGGTTTAAGTTTTCAAGAAACAGTTCATCGGACTTGGAGTGGGCAATGCTCTTTATATGCACCAATGGCGACTGGATAAAGTACTCTCTTACCTTATTACGATTAGAGATAAGCGTTGCTATCTGCACCGCCAGGTATTCTATATCGAACGGCTTTTCTATATAGGCATCGGCGCCATGTTCAAGCCCTTGTATCTTAGATTGTAAAGTGTTCTTAGCGGTGAGTAGTATCACTGGCACATGACAATGTTCAAAGTCAGATTTGATCTTTTTACATAATTCAAAGCCATCTACTTCAGGCATCATCACATCGCTTACCACAAGTTGGATAGCGGCTTCTTTCATAACAGCTAAAGCAGCGTTGCCATTAAGTGCAGTGGTCACCTGGTATTTCTCGTTCAGCTCATCGCTCAAAAATTCCAGGATATCCTCGTTGTCATCAACTACCAATATGTTCGGTTTCATCTGCTCTTTTTCTAATTTTTTTATCAGCAGAAAGGTTGAACTCTATCTGCTGGTGGTAAGGTAATACCATTTGAAAGATATTCATCCCATCCTGTGGATCTTCCAGTACCAGCTCGCCTTTGTGAAGCTGTGCCAATGTCCTGGAAAGTGCAAGGCCTATACCGGTGCCTTTGATATGATCTGTTTCTTTTATTCGGAAAAATGGTTCGAACACTTTGTCTTTTAGTTCTGGCGGAATGATGTACCCGTCATTCGCTACCTGTACAACAAAGTAAGCCTCATCGGTGGGATGGGGAAATAACCGGACGTCAATCTTACTGCAAGCATATTTTACCGCGTTACCATATAAGTTGTAAACGATCTTGTTCATGCCTTCTGCGTCTATATATGCGTATACCGGTTCAGCAGGCAGGTGGATATTAAACTGAAGATCTTTTTCTTCCGCCAGCTCCGTAAAGCTTTGAAAGGCATCGTGCAGCAATTCGTTGATGTTATAATGAACAAAGGAAAGTCCAAATCCATTGATCTCTGTTTGCCTGAAATCGAGCAGCTGGTTGGTAAGATCAACCAACCTGTCGGTATTGCGCTCCATGATGCTTAGACTTTTTTGTAACTCCTCTATTCCACCAGCTATTCGTATCACTTTTTTTAGTGGCCCTTTTATCAGTGTTAGCGGTGTGCGTATCTCATGTGCTACATTGGTAAAAAAATCAATTTTAGCCGTGAAGATCTCTTTCTCTTTTGCTATCTCAAGCAGCTCTATCTTCCTCCTGTTTTTCTCTTCTGTGGTTTTGTGATAGCTATATAGCAGGTAAAAGATGATCGTTAAAATAGCCAATGCATAAGCCGCATAGGCCCAGTTGTTCGCCCACCACGGCGGTAGCACTTCTATCACAAGTCGAGTGTCATCTTTACTCCATACACCGCTGCTATTCCTGGCGCGCACCATAAACGTATACCTGCCGGGTGCCAGCTTAGTAAAGTAAACTTTACGGTTGGTCTTCAGGTATGTCCAATCATTGTTGAGCCCTTGTAGTTTGTAAGCATACTCCAGCATTTCAGGTGCTGTAAAACTTAGTGCAGCAAAGTCGATGCTGAAGGTTGATTGATCGTAATCAAGCTTTATTTTTTCAGTGAAACTGATGGCACTCTTCAGCGGCGATTGCTCCGCTTCTACAGCAAGATCTTTATGGTTTACCTGGAAGCCTGTGATATACACAGGTGGATCATAGGTGTTGTGCCGAAACTCTCTAGGATGAAAAGAGATCATGCCTTTGGCACTACCGAAGTACATTCTTCCGCCAGCGTCTTTGTAAGCTGAGCTGAAATTGAACTGGTCAGATATCAAACCATTGGCACTTGTGAAGACCTGTATTTTTTCCACCGACGGATCAAAGGATACAAGTCCTTTGGTTGTACTTATCCAGAGCTTCTTATCATCATCTTGTAAGATGCTAATGATAAAGTTGCTGGGTAAGCCATTGTCGGTGGTGTAACGGTTAAAATTTTTCTTAGCTGGATTCCATTTACACAAACCATCTTCCGTAGCAAACCATAGAGCATGGTCCTTGTCCTCGAAAATAGAATTGACGCGGTCGCTGCTTAAGCTATTGCCGTCTGTAGCACTAAACCGGAAGTTTCCTGTATGGCCGGTTTTGCTGTCATAGTAGTTTATGCCGTTGCCATACGTGCCCGACCATATTATGCCATTTGCATCTTTTACAATAGATGTATACCAATTGTACAGCGGCATACCAGGCATTGCTTCAAAATCTTTTTTAGCAGCATTGTATACATAAATACCAATAGTGGTGCCTATCATTATCTCACCACCTGGTGCCTGGTATATCGTATAAATGAAGTTGCTTTTGAGCGAGCTTCCGGCGGATGCGCCATAATGCCGTACCACTTTTCCTGTTCTTATATCCAGTATATCCAGGCCATGTTCAAATGTTCCTATCCATAGTTCATTGCCTGTGGCCAGCAGTCCATGAATATTAGAATAAGACAATGCATCACTGGCGCCTGAAGCTGTATAGTTTATATACTTCCCTGTTACTTTATCCAGCTTGTTCAAGCCTGCATCTTCAGTACCAATCCACAGGTTTCCAAACTTATCTTCTGTTATTTCCCTTATCACATTTCCGCTCAAAGAATTTTCGCCGATACGCGGAATGTCTTTTTTAAATGGAGTAAAAGGAGATGGATAATAGTTGATGCCGCCGAAGTATGTACCTGCCCATATACCACCTTCTTTGTCCCTGCAAAATGTATATATGGCATTGTCAGAAATGGTGTACGGATCGTTGTAACGTTTCTTTAGGTTGACTGTGCTTTTGGTCTGCCTGTTATAGATAAATATGCCTGCCTCGGTTCCTATCCATAATTCATTGGTCGATGTTTCTAAAAAGTCCCTGACAAACAAATCGACGCTGTTGGTAATATTTAGATCAAGATTGTAGTGGCTAAGCCTGCGCGTATCAAAAACCTTAACACCTGCGTTACCAGTACCCACTAGTATTTCACCGTTACCTGTAGCCTTTATTTTTTGTATCCACTTGTACGTAGCCTTTGAATTCGGAAAAAGATCGAAAGTGGTGAAACTGTTGGTTGCGCGCTCATACCTTGCCAGGTAACCATTAGAGGTAGAAACCCATAAAGTTCCACCTGGCGCTGTGCATATTGCTGTAGCTTCAAAATATTGCTGAGGTGCGTAAGGGGTTAATGTCTTTTTGTTGAAAGAGTATTTATACAGCGTTAACCCCGACGTTAGCCATAGGTTTTCTTCCTGGTCAACCACCAGCTGGTTCACGGTAAAATTGATCTTTACATCAAGCAAGTGAAAGCTTTCTGACTTAGGATCGTATTTATATAAACCTGCTTCAGTACCCACCCACATATTTCCCTTGGGTCTTCATACAATGTATGAATGAAGTTGCTGCCGATGCTGCCGGGATTGTTAGCATCGGTTCTAAAAGTTTTGAAAGTATAACCATCAAACCTGTTCAGCCCGTCCTTGGTGCCAAACCACAAGAAACCAAGTTTGTCTTGTATACTACAAACAACCGCGTTGTTAGATAACCCATTCTCTACCTGGAAATGTTTGAAATAGTACGACTGCGCCCATCCACTGCTACATAGCATCAGCATGATCACTACCTGTAGTATGGTCTTGGGAATGGACAATCGTGAGGTTTCTGGTAGAGTTAAAGTTAGGGAAATGACCATAGCACCTCATGCTGGTTTTAAAATTCATCTATGGCTTTTTGCTTATTGAGACTTTCGGTTGAAATAATGACACTAGAAGGAGAAGTAATGTGAAATGATCTGACCAATTTCACATCGGTAGCTTATTCTGCATTTACCACTAAACGATTTAATGCTTATGAAACTAACATTGCCTTGCAAACGGCTAGTGAATGGCTGTATTTTCTTACTCCTCATCACGCTATCACAGCTCGTTATTCCTTCTGCTCATGCGCAGCAAAACACAAAAAAAACATTTAAAGGGGTTGTTTTATCAGATGCCTCAGTTCCCGTAGAAGGAGCATCTGTTACAGTTAAAGGTTCAAAGCAAGGAACCTATACTGCTGCTGATGGTTCATTTACCATTGAAGCCGCCCCGGGTGCTACACTGGTCATTAGCGGTGTAGGCTTCACAGTGAAGGAAGTGACCTTGCGCGGAAACAATGCCATCACTGTTCAATTGCAACCTACCGCATCCCTGCTGGATGATGTAGTAGTGGTTGGTTACGGAACCCAAAGGAGAAAAGACCTTACCGGATCCGTATCAGTGGTGAACGTAAGTGAGGCAAAAAAGACCGTAACACACGATGTGGCCAGGATGCTACAGGGGCAGGCGCCGGGTGTAACTGTACATGGTTCGGGTGAGCCAGGAGGGTTTGTACAGATGAAGATCAGGGGTATCAGCACCTTTGGTAACAACAATCCGTTGTTCATTGTAGATGGTGTTCAAATGAACAATCCTTTTGATCTTTCTCCCAACGACATTGAAAGCATACAGGTGTTGAAAGATGCATCTGCCGGCGCTATCTATGGTGTACGTGCCTATGCAGGTGTGGTGGTTATCACTACCAAAAAAGCTAAAGTGGGTGAACTAAAAGTAGATTATACCGGCTATGCTGGTGTGCAGAATGTGCCACGAAAACTATCTGTTACCGATGCTGCAGGTTATAGAAAAATAACTAATACAGCTGAGCTAAATGCTGGATTAGCCATTGCACCAGGAAACGATCCTACCAACCCACGTTTCATCAACAATGTAAATACTGACTGGCAGGCAGAAGGTTTCAAAACCGGTGTCATCCAGGATCATAATATCCGGTTTGCTGGCGGTAACGAGTCTGCGGCATACAATGCTTCCGTTGGTTATTTCGACCAGAGCAGCACTTACCGCGGACCTCAGAACTATAAGCGTTATACAATTAATGCCGGTCTTACCGGCCGCAAAGGCATCTTCAGCTATGGTTCAAAGATTTTTTACACAAAATCAGAGAAAGTAAATCCTTTTAATGGAATGCAGTTTCATGCTGTATTTGGTGGCGCTGTTACCAGCCTGGTTACAGCCATACCTACCATGCCGGTTCACGATCCTAACAGGCTGCGTGGTTATGGTGGAAGCGACAATGCTACACAGCGTGCCATTAGCCTGAACGTGATTGGTATGAATAACCTGCTGCAAAATACCAGTGACCGCAACAGGGCATTAGGAAACTTCTGGGGCGAGATAGAGCCTATTAAGAACCTGAAGTATAAGATCAACCTGAGCTACGACCGTACAGACTTCAGGAACTTTGCTTTTGAACCAACGTACGATCTCGGCTGGTACTACATCAACACACAGTCGTTCATGTTTGAAGGTAAAGGTGCCGACATAACTTCTATGGTAGAAAACACCCTTACTTATAACTTCCAAAAAGGTCGTCATAAAGTAGACCTGCTGGCCGGCCAGGCATTCCAGAAATTTAGGAACAGCTGGACCAATGCAAGTGGCGTAGGTTTGCCAGAGCCTTATTTTTATACGTTCAGTGCCATTGCAGATCCAGCTTCCAAAACACTGGCAAGTGGTTCAGGTACTGCTACACTTTCTTCTTTCTTTGGAAGAGCCAACTACAACTTCGACAGTCGCTACTTACTCACCTTTAACTTCCGTAGAGATGGAACTTCTAGGTTCAACCCTGATCTGCGCTGGGGCAACTTCTCTTCTGTAGCTGCAGCATGGAATATTCACAACGAAAAGTTCATCAAGCTTCCTACTGTTATCAGCTCATTGAAACTGAGAGGTGGATATGGTGAGTTGGGCAACCAGGACATTGAATTTTATGAATACCAATCATTCATTAACCCTAATGCCAGCTACTTGTTTGGTAATACGCTAGCTCCGGGTGCAACCGTTGTTTCTTTGGTAGATCCGGGCTTGAAATGGGAAAGAAAGAAAACAACCAACGTGGCACTTGACCTGGGTTTGTTGCAAGACAAGCTCATCTTCACAGCTGAATACTACAGGAATAAAACAGAAGATCTGTTAGCACGTGTACCTATCTCTTTATCCATCGGTTCATTTCCATGGGATGTAAGAACAAATGCGGCATCTACGCTTAACACCGGTGTAGAGATGAGCCTGCAATACCATGGCTCAAGAGGAAAACTTACCTATAGCGTAAATGGTAATGTGCACACACTGGATAACAAGGTGCTGAAATTAGGACCTAATGATAACCCTATCTATGGCGCTGCAAGTAAAACAGAAGTAGGACGTTCTGTAGGTGAATTGTATGGCTATAAAATGATCGGCATCTTCCGTGATGCAGACGATGTTTCAAAATCGCCAACGCAGATCAATGCAGCTCCTGGTGATGTGAAGTTCCAGGACACCAACAAAGACGGAAAGATCACCGATGACGATCGTATTTACCTTGGGCGTTCTATACCTAATATCTACTACGGTCTCAACCTTTCGCTGGGCTATGGCCAGTTCGACTTTTCTATGTTCTGGCAAGGAAGTGCGGGCAACAAAGTATACAATGGTATCTACCGCGACCTGATGCTGGGACAGTATAACAACCACCACACAGACATGCTGAACTTCTGGACGCCTACCAATACAAACACCAATATTCCACGTCCTGTGATCGGTGATCCTAATGGTAATGCAAGGGCTTCCGACCGCTTCCTGCAGGATGGTTCATATGTAAGACTTCAGAACTTTCAATTGGGTTATACTGTAAACGTGAGCAAGCTGCGTATACACCGTACTGTGAAGAACGCGAGGTTCTATGTTTCAGGTCAAAACGTGGTGACATTCACCAAATACAAAGGCTACGATCCGGACTTCATGAGTGATGGTTTGTTTAGCCGTGGATTCGACATCGGCTCTTTCCCTAATCCAAGAACAATAACCGTAGGCGCACAGTTGTCCTTTTAATTACCACCCAAAACGAGACATATGAAACAGAACAAACTTCTATACATAATACTGGCTGCCGGCATGCTGGCAGGCTGCCGCAAAGAACTTGACCAGGTAAATCCAAATCAACAAACTTCAGAAAGCTTCTGGAAGACACAGGATGATGCTATGAAAGGCGTGAACGCAGCTTATAGCAGCTTATTACCCGATGGTGGTTATATGCGCTGTACGCCATTGATGCTCGACACAAGGGCCGATGATTGCAGAAGCAACAGCCCATGGGACCAGATGTACAATTCAGGAAAATTTGCTTTACAACCAGGCAATGATGCAATTTACGGATGGGCATACGAAACCTACTACCAGGGCGTGTTCCGTTGCAACCAGGTGTTGCAACATGTTCCGGGTATTGAGATGGACCAGGCACTTAAAAACCGTTTGCTAGGGCAGGCATATTTCCTGAGAGGTTTGTATTTCTACCACCTGGTAAACTTCTGGGGTAATGTGCCGCTTCCTTTAACAACAGCAAGCGAAATTGGAAGTTATAAGATACCTCAGTCCACACCAGAGCAAGGCTGGAACCAGGTGATCAGCGATTTTACCAAAGCTGCAGAAATGCTTCCGGCGAGATATGCTACACTAACAGGACCTGACAAAGGCGATCTTGGTCGTGCGACCAAAGGAGCTGCAATGGCTTTTCTTGGAAAGGCATACCTGTTCAACAAAAAGTATACAGAAGCGGCAGCACAGTTCAAAGCGATCATGGATATGAACTTGTATAGCCTGGTGCCTAACTACCGTGACAATTTTACTGAAGTAAGTGAGAACAATTCTGAGTCACTTTTTGAAGTACAATTTTCAAGAGATGCAGGCGGCAGAGACTTAGGCTGGGGCGGACCTCCGCAACCAGGTTGGGGTAAAACATCTGCCCGTGCCATCACTTATGCACCACGTGGCTTTGGCTGGACAGACGTACAGCCTACACGTACTGTATTGAATGATTTCCGTCTCGAAAAAACTGTAGACAATAAGGTGGATCCGCGTTTACTGTCAACCATTTTTTACAATGATACAGTAGATACCAAGCTTCCCACCACACCAATGTACCAGACTACTTTCCAGGCGCATTATGCTAACAATGCTGCAGATCGTAACGACCTGTACTGCAAGAAATACCAGAACTACCTTGGCAACAGGCCTGATGAATTTGACTGGCGTTCTGGTATCAACGAACGCATCATGCGTTATGCAGATGTATTGCTGATGTATGCTGAATGCCTGAATGAGATGGGACAAACCAATGCAGCTTATCCCATCATACAACAAGTGCGCAGCCGTGTAAATCTTCCAAACCTTGCTACCGTAAAACCTAACATGACACAAGCACAAATGCGCGATCAGCTGGCGCATGAGCGTTTGCTGGAGTTCAGCCAGGAAGGTCATCGTTTTGATGATATCCGTCGCTGGGGATGGTTACAGGACCCTTCTAAGCTGGCATTGCTAAAACAAAGAGATCCGGAATTCAACACGTATGCTCCGGGCCGTGAATATTTCCCTCTGCCACAGAGAGAGATAGATCTGAACCCGGGTTACAAGCAAAACCCCGGTTATTAAGATTTAAATAAACAGATAAAGCAAGAAGGTAACATAAGGTATAAGCCAGGGCTTGACTTGTCGGAGCAAGCAGTTATAAGTCAATGTCCCTGGCTTTTTTAATGGAAAACATGTAGTAGAAAATATGAAGAAGGTTTTTGCGCTGGCTTTGTTCAAAGGGATAATAATTGCCTCGGTAATAGGACAAACAAACACGCTGGTGCTACATGCGGGAAAGTCTCAGAATACCATCAGCAAGCATATCTATGGACATTTCGCAGAGCATCTTGGCAGGTGTATCTACGATGGTTTTTATGTAGGCGAAGGAAATACACGCATACCCAATACCGCTGGTGTTCGTAATGATGTAGTAAACGCATTGAAGGCTCTTAAGATCCCCAACCTACGCTGGCCGGGTGGCTGTTTTGCCGATACCTACCATTGGAAAGATGGCATTGGTAGCAAGAAAGACAGGCCGAAGATGGTAAATGCTTGGTGGGGTGGCGTGACAGAAGACAATAGCTTCGGCACGCATGATTTCCTAAACATGTGTGAGCTGTTGAATACAGAGCCTTACCTGGCTGCAAACGTAGGCAGCGGTACGGTACAGGAACTGATAGACTGGGTGCAGTACGTTAACTATTCTACCGAAAGTCCTATGTCGAACCTGCGCAAACAAAACGGCAGGGACAAGCCATGGAATGTAAAATTCTGGGGTGTAGGTAACGAGACCTGGGGCTGTGGTGGTAATATGAAACCTGATTATTACGCAGATCTCTATCGCAAGTACGCCACCTTTATGACCGACTGGACCAATAGCAGCGGCATCTTTAGAGTGGCTTCCGGGGCTAACTCAGCAGATTATAACTGGACAGAGGTTCTAATGAAAAACATACCTGTTCAAATGCTGGAGGGCGTTGCCTTGCATCATTATTCTTTTGTGGAATGGACGAAGAAAGGTGATGCAGTTGACTTCAATGAACAACAGTATTTCAAAACCATGAAGACGGCGTTGTTCATGGATACGCTTATCCGGAAACATTCGGCCATCATGGATAAATATGATCCTGCAAAAAAAGTGGCTTTGGTAGTAGACGAATGGGGTGGTTGGTACGAAGTAGAAAAAGGAACCAATCCTGCATTCCTCTATCAACAGAACACGATGCGTGATGCTATGATCGCAGGTACTACGCTCAACATTTTTAATAACCATAGCGACAGGGTGCGCATGGCCAACCTGGCACAAACAGTAAATGTGCTGCAATCCGTTATTCTTACCAATGGTGAAAAGATGTTGCTGACACCAACTTACCACGTACTGGAAATGTATAATGTGCACCAGGATGCAAAGCTGCTGCCGCTTGACATAACAAGCAAAGACTATGTACTTGGTGGAGAGAAGCTTGCTGCTGTTTCCGCATCAGCCTCCAAAGACTCTATAGGTCGTACGCACATCTCGTTGGTGAACATAGATCCCGCTGCATCACAAGATGTTTCTATAGATATACGTGATGCTAAATTTTCTTCTGTAAAAGGAAGAATACTGGCTGCCAAAAACCTGCAGGATCATAACACTTTTGATAATGCTGATAAGATAAAGCCCGTTGCCTTTACCGGTGCAAGCATTAAAGGAAACATGCTGCAGGTGAAGATGCCTCCTGCTTCGGTAATAGTTTTAGAACTAAAATAAACAAGAGAAAATGGCTAACAATCAAGTCTCAACAATAGCTTCCTTCTTCGTACTGCCATTCTTCCTGCTAGGATCCGTGTCATGCAAAAAAGAAGCGGCCTCTTCTGGCCAGGAACCTACAGTTCCCATAACCACTCCATTTGATCTTAATTCCATAAAAGACAACTACGAAGATGTAGCGCCCTTTTCCAGCTACCTGCGTTGGGGCTCGCATAATGTGCACGATCCGTCTATCCAGAAGTTTGGCGACTACTACTATTGCTATAGTACAGATGCCGCTTATGGTGTAGATGTAAGACCTGGTTTGCAAATAAGAAGATCAAAGGACCTGGTAGACTGGAAGTATATCGGGTGGGTATTCAATGGTCTTCCTGCGCAGGGTGCACAGTTCATACAATCTAAAGGCGGCACACCTTTCAATAGTTTGTGGGCGCCATACGCGTTGAAAGTAGGAAATGAATACAGGTTGTACTACTCGCTGTCTTCACCTACACCACGATTAAGCGTAATTGGCCTGGCTACATCCGCCAATCCTGAAGGCCCATGGACAGAGAAAGGTTTGGTAGTAACATCAACTGATGACAACAGCAGGCAGACAAATGCTATTGATCCAGCAGTCATCACTACAGCTGCCGGCGAACAATTCATGTATTATGGTTCTGCATGGGATGGTATCTATGTTTTGAAGCTTAACCCGGCTACTGGTCTTGCCCTCTCTCCCGGCGATAAAGGCACACGGGTAGCGAACCGCGGTTTCACCAATGGCAGGTACAATGGTAACATTGAAGGACCAGAGGTTATCTACAATCCTACGCTGAATAAATACTACATGTTCATTGCATACGATTGGCTGGAAACAAAATACAATACCCGCGTATGCAGGGCAGATAATCCTATGGGACCTTTCTACGACTTCAATGGCATAGATGCCAATACCAACATAGATCACGGACCAATGATCATTGCACCTTACCAGTTCATGGGGCATGGTGGCTACCAGGGAGTATCGCACAATGCAGTATTCACCGATGGAAGCAACAATTACTTCTATGCCTCACAGGCAAGGCCTACAGTCAACAGGTTTTTTATGAACCTTCATGTTCGTAAGATCTTCTGGACACAAGATGGGTGGCCGGTTGTATCGCCACAGCGTTATGCCTGGGAAGACAACAGTACCGTAGCCGCAGATAGCCTGGCTGGCAACTGGGAGCAGATCATATTTGGATATCGTGTTGTGCCAGGTTATGCTAACGAACAAACATCACCCGATCTACAGTCAGCTGTTTCACTAACCATAGCTGCCAATGGCACCCTGAATGGTGATGCCAACAGTAGGTGGACCTACAACGCGCCTTGGTTAGAACTGAAGTGGAGCAATGGCTTTACTGATAAAGTTTTTGTACAAAAAGGAAGGGATTGGGAAAACAAAAAACCAACCATCATCTTCTCGGGCCTCAACAACCAAGGGACTGCTATCTGGGGTAAGAAGAAATGATATATACAACACATGATAGAAGACTGGCGGCTGTATACCGCCTGGTAATGGAACATCCATCACTCAACAAAAAGAGGTAATAGAACTAAAAGAAGATTAATCATGCTAGTGAAAAACATTTCCGTAGTTGCTGCTTTTGTGGCTTCTGTATGTATTATGCCTGCACAGGCACAAAATAATACCATCGTTGTAAAGGCAAACCAGTTGAAGGCAGATATACAACCCACTATGTGGGGAGTATTTTTTGAAGACATCAATATGAGTGCAGATGGTGGTATATACGCCGAGTTGGTGAAGAACCGCTCCTTTGAATTTTTGAAACCATTAGCTGGCTGGACCTTTAAAGGAAAGGAAAGAAAAGAAGGAGACCTATTGATATTGAACCGCCAGGACAAACAAACCAACAACCCACGTTTCATCCAGGTAAATCCAAACCATACAGCAAAAGGCGATTTTGGGATCATAAACGAAGGATTTCGCGGGATGGGCATCAAGCAAGGCTTGCGCTACGACTTCTCAATGTTGTACAGGCAGCCTGCTGCCGGGGTGAAGGTGCACGTGGAGCTGTTGAATGCAAAGAACGAAGTGATAGGAAAAACGACCATTTCGCCAGTAGCCACAGGAAAGGAGTGGAGAAAGCTTGAAGCCAGTTTGGAAGCAACAGCAACAGAGCCCAAAGGCACTTTAGCTGTTTGGTTCGAAGGTAGCGGCCAAATGGATCTTGATATGATCTCGTTGTTTCCTGGCGATACATGGAAAGGCCGTAAGGGTGGTATGCGTGCCGATATGGTGCAAATGCTCGCTGACCTAAAGCCTGGTTTCCTTCGCTTTCCCGGAGGTTGTATTGTAGAGGGATATGATCTTTCGCAGCGTTATCAATGGAAGAAAACGATTGGCCCAATAGAAGAACGCCAGTTGCTGATCAACCGCTGGAATTTTGAATTTGCACATCGGCCAACGCCGGATTACTTCCAAACTTTTGGACTTGGTTTCTTCGAATATTTCCAATTGGCTGAAGATATAGGTGCAGAGCCACTGCCAATTTTAAACTGTGGTATGGCCTGCCAGTTCAATACAGCAGAGATGGTACCTCTGGACCAATTGGATCCTTATGTACAAGACGCACTCGACTTAATAGAATTTGCCAATGGCGATGCATCTACTAAATGGGGTAAGGTGCGTGCACAGATGGGACATCCTGAGCCATTCAATCTAAAACTGTTGGGCATAGGCAATGAGAACTGGGGACCACAATACATCGACCGGCTCCAGGTGTTTACCAAAGCCATCAAGGAGAAATATCCAAAGATGCAGCTCATCACTTCAGCAGGTACTGATCCTGATGGAGAACGTTTCGATTACCTGAACGGCCAGTTGAGAAAGATGAATGCTGACATCATTGATGAACATTACTATCGTCGCCCGGAGTGGTTCCTGCAAAATGCAGCCCGCTACGACAACTACGACAGGAATGGCTCTAAAGTATTTGCCGGTGAGTATGCCGCACAGAGTGACAAAACAGTAAGCATCCACAACAAGAATAACTGGCGTGCAGCACTTGCAGAGGCTTCATTTATGACCGGGCTTGAAAGGAATGCTGACGTAGTGGTAATGGCATCATACGCACCATTGTTTGCACACGTAGATGGTTGGCAGTGGACGCCTGATATGATCTGGATAGACAACCTGCATGTAGTGGGCACACCTAACTACTATGTACAAAAAATGTTTTCAACTAACAGAGGTACGCATATCGTTCCTATTCTTAAAAACAATGCACCGCTGGCTGGCCAGGATAGCTTGTATGCTTCAGCATCTGTTGATAAGACAACCAATGAGCTTATCATAAAACTGGTCAACGTTTCAGCCAACGGACTGCAGCAAGAGATAAAGCTGGACGGTGTAAGTAAGCTTTCCGGGAATGCAAGACATTATGTGATGAAAGCCAGTGGACTTGATGTTGAGAATTCATTGAAAGAACCTTTAGCTATTGTGCCTGTAGAAGAGCAGTGGAAGGCTAGTGGAAAAAGCCTGAAGGTGAACCTTGCACCGCATTCTGTAAATGTTATTCGCGTCAAACATCTCGATCTTGTAAGCTTTAAGAAAGCAGGCAAGATGGAATAAAGTGATTGCTCCAATTGGAGTTGATGAAACTTCAGTACTTGTTTTGTCAAGAATATGAGAGGTGTATAGTTCTAGAGTAGATGAGCAGGTAAGGCGGAAATCTTTTCAAACATTAATCTGAGCTGGATAAACAACTTGAATACTAAAAAAACAAGCGGTGGTACAATCAATACCACCGCTTTCTTTTATGCATTTACCACCTCCTGCTGCTTACCTGCTTCTTTCCCCGGTAGTTTATCTGCAACGTTGGCGTTGAGTATTTCGGCTAAATGTATCACCTTCACGTGGCTCCGTTGCTTTTTCAAAATGCCTTCCAGGTGCATCAGGCAACTCATATCGCCACCGGTTATATATTCTACATCATTCACACTGTGATCCTCTATCCTGTCTTTACCCATCCGTACTGATACTGCTTCTTCGGTAACGCAAAACGTACCGCCAAAGCCACAGCATTCATCTGTGCGGGTAGGATAAGAAAGCTCCAGTCCTTTTACATGCTGTAGTAGTTGTTCGGCCTTTGAAAAATGTGGTGTTACTTTTTCTGACATAGAACCCAGGTGAAGCATGCGTAAACCATGGCAGCTTTGGTGCATCCCTACCCTATGCGGAAAGTATGCATCTATGTGTTCTACTTTCAACACATCTACCATGAATTCTGTAAGCTCGTACACATGCTTGCGGATATGTGTGGCTGCTGCTTCCTGCGCATCATCGTGCAGGTGATCTTTTATATGTGTTACACAGCTTCCCGTTGGGCCAACTATATAATCAGCATCTTTAAAATTGTTGATGAAGTTTTTATTGCACGAGCCTGTAAGATGTTCGTAACCTGCATTGGCCATTGGTTGGCCACAACAAGTCTGATCAAGCGGGTAAGTAACCTCGCAGCCAAACTTTTGTAGTAATTGCATAGTAGCAATAGCTACCTGCGGGTAAAACTGGTCAACATAGCATGGAATAAAAAGCGCAACCTTCATTTTCTTTATTTATTGTCCCACTGTATTTCTCCTTCCTCCCATAGATGGTCTGCCGCCACCTCCTCCTGAAAACCTCCTTAAATTGTAAGTGAAGCTAAGCAAGAAATAGCGGGTAAGCACCTGTGTCCGTACATCTTCAATAAAATTCTGCTCTACGTTACGGGTAAGGCTTTGGTTCATATTTAGCAGGTCAAAAACACTCAGCCTCAGTTCGCCGCGTTTTGCTTTCAAAAATGTTTTTGCAATAGCCATATTCACCAAAGGCACGCCCTGGTTGAAGCCGGCAGATTGTCCCCTGTTTAGCAGGTAATCAAAATCAACTGAAGCCAACCAACCATCCTTTGTTACATAAGTAGGTTCTACCGATAACTGCTGCTGGAAAAAATCACCGTTTCTTTCTGCCTGCAATGAATAGCGGACAAAGTTAAAAGTAGAGGTGCTGGCGAAGTTCAGGTCGAAGCGCTCCTTCAGGTTCATTGTTAAACGCACCGTTTGTCCAATAGTGTAATTATTAATAAACGTCTCTGTGCTGTTTACCAGGTTTACATCTCTGCCATGGCTAAACCGTGTGTTCAGACTAATGGTAGACTTTGGGTTCTTTAGCGGGAAGCTATAGTTAATGTTACCGTTCAGGTTGTAAGCTCCATTCAGGTTTTGCGGCTTCGAGAATTGTGCACCCGGACCAAGTTTAAATCCATCCACTATGATGGTATCACCGGTCGTGTTGATGGTATTTGTATTTGAGATCTTATTAGAGATCATATTCGCATTCAGGTTTACACCAAAGCTGCTAAGGCGGGCAGTACTATAGGTTGTAAAATTCAGCACCATGTTGTTGTGAAACTCCTGGCGTAGCAACGGGTTTCCGCTTCTTATGTTTAGCACATTTGCATTGTCTACTACATCCTGCAATTGGTTGATGTTTGGCTGGCGGGTGCTTCCCCTGTAGTTAAATCTCAGGTTGAGGGTTCTGCCTTTTCGGTACTGCAAACTTGCCGTAGGAAAGTAGTTATTGAACGAGTACGATTGGTACCGCTCCTTTGAAATATTATTGCTTACCAGGTTTGCATTTTGAACAGCAAATCCTACAGTGTAAGAAAGCATCCTGCTCATTTGTACACGATAGTTCACCGCTCCACGATGCGTTTGATTGCTGTTCTCAAACTTGTTGGTGAGGTTGTTCACTTCTACATCATGCTTGTTGGTGAACCTGTTTAACCTAAAGGTTTGCTGGTCAGAAAAGCTCTCGTTGAAGTTGTAGTTATAGTTAAGTTCCAGTTGAGATTTACTACTTATTCTTTCTGTAAATGATAGATTAGAACCAAAGCTGTTACCGCCCCTGTTGTTCATTGATACCTGGTTGATGGTATCATTTCCCCTGCTGGAGCTACTGCTGATGCTATAGTTCGTTCCATCTGCATCGTTGCTGTTAGCCGCATGTGTAAGGTTAACGCTAAAAGATCTTCCCTGCTTTTTGAACCTGTGCCTAAGTAACAGGCTATTATTGGTATTGTAGCCAAAACTTTCTGATCCAACTGTAGAGGCTACATTATTCAATTCTAAGGCTCGTCCCTTTGTAGTTCGTGAATAAGAAAGATTATTGTTGCCACCTTCATTCAAACTAACAGAAGGTCTGAATAAGATAGATGTCTGTTCTCCAAACCTCTGGTCTATCTCGAAGTTGAGGCGGTGGTTGATATTTGTTGTGGAGATCTGGTTGATGTTAGATCTAAACAAAGAGGAATCATTTGCTACAAATGTTTCTCTAAACCTGTCGCGGTTGTTCTCTGTCCTGATCCTGTTTACAAAATAGCTACCGTTTACTTTAGTGTTTTTCGACCATAGATCATTGTAATTAGCACCTGCGGCCAATGTAGTTGTTATACCGGCTCTGCCTCTACCTCCGCCACCATCATCACCCTGGAAGCTCTGGTTGTTCACGTTGTTGGATTGACCAAAAACCGAAACCTGCTGGTTGCCGTTGAAGTAGTTCACATTACCCGATGCAGCATACCTACCTTCATTACCTGCTGCTACACTACCCTTACCAAATGCGCCTTTGCGTTTGTCTTTTTTTGTTACAATGTTCAAGGTTTTGATACGCTGTCCGTCATCAAAGCCATTGAACTCGCTTTGTTCGCTGAGTGCATCTATAACCTGCACTTTATCTATTACATCTGCAGGAAGATTTCTCGTTGCCATTTTAGCATCATTACCAAAAAACGCTTTACCATCTACCAGAACACGGGTTATTGGTTCTCCTTGTGTTTTTACTGTTCCATCACGATCTACTTCTACCCCCGGCAGTTTCTTCAGCAGGTCTTCGGCAGAAGCATTAGGTATGGTTTTAAAAGCACCGGCTGTAAATTCTGTAGTATCACCTTTTATGGAAACGGGTGCTGTCCGCACAATTACTTCATCCAGGTAGCTAATCTTATTTAGCAGGAAAATCTTACCTGCATCGTGAACCGGTTGCTCGGCGTCAATTTTAAATTGCTGCTCTACCTCAGCATACCCGTAAAAAGAAATGTTGTAGGTGTATTCACCATAAGGAAGTTTGTCTACCTGGAAATCTCCATCTTCTTTAGAAAGAGAAGATGCTACAACCACTGAGTCCTTTGTACGGTATACAGTGATGGTAGCATCTTTTAAAACTTGTAGTTGTGTTGAGTCTTGTACTTTACCCTTAAGCGTACCTTGTACTTTCTGCGCGTGCAGCTCATTACAAAAAACAAGACCAATAATAAGTATAGTTAGAAAAGCTTTCATCTTTCATTTTATAAATGAGCTTCGATGAAAGAAACTGGTGCTTCATCTTTTACTCACTACCAGTTAGTAGATCATGAGATCACTTCATGATCTGCAAAATATTTTAGTTCTATCAGGTCTTTAGGAATAGGTTGATTGTTCCAGCTATCGTGCATTGCCAGTGCAGTGCCCAGTGCTGTGGCTTGCGCTACAGAAGCAGCAAATACTTCTTTGCCTGCAAATGCTGCAGCAAGCAGGTTCATGTAGATATCGTTCTTACTAAAACCGCCATCCACAAAAATTCTTGAAACCTCGCTTCCGCGCAGCACAAGATTGGTAGAGGCAAATTGCTGGTTAATGATATCCTGCATCAGTTGATGGTAGGCTTCTTCATCGGTATCAAATATGCCCAATTCTCTTGATGGAAAGGCCGATTGTTTGATAAGTGCGTCTGAGACAGTTTGTGCGGGTGTATCTACTTTTTGCTGCAGTGTTTCCATCACTTCCGCATTGAAAGGCATCGTACGATACTTTAAAGGACTCTGGTTGAAGTGTTCAGCGATACGCTTCACCTGCTCTTCGTGTTCATTACCTGCAAAAATCCTTGAAGCCTTTACCGGCTTACCCTTAAACTGCATGTAGCGCAAACAATCCATTTGCAGGTCCTGGCTGGTAAGTGGTGTATCGTTGAACGGGTTCAATGTAATGCACCAGGTACCGGTGGAGATAAGTGCAAAGGGTGTATGTATAGAAGACAGGTAAGGAATAAGTGCAGCTGAACTATCATGCAGGCCAACACCCACTTTTATCTCCTTATTGAAATTAGAAGGGACGGTGAAGTTGGATGCAACAATAGGCGGCAGCTTTTCTATCACACCTTCTTTGTACACCCACTCATGGTAATCGTTGGTAGTAAAATTCCAAAGATTGGTGTGACAGCCGATACTGGTTATATCAGCAAACACCTGCCCGGTTATGAGATAACTCATGTACTGCGGCAGGTGCAATGCATACTTGATCTTTGCATACACTTCTGGTTGCTCGTACTTCATCCTATACAGCTGCATACCCGAGTTCAGGTTTCCCAGCACAGGCGAAGAAGCTTCTTCTGAAAATTTTTCCTCGCCTCCATAGGTGCTGTAAAACTGCTTGAGCAACTCCGGTGAGTATGGCTTTAGATAATTATATAAAGGAGCTACCGGCTCCCCGTCTTCACCAATGTATACAAAGCTGGCACCATAGGTAGTAAAGTTGATAGCTTTTACATCAAACTCTTCTTTACCTTCTATTTCGTGCAGTGCATCAAATACCGACTGCTTCAGGCTTTCCAGGTTCTCACATGGAAAACCATTTTCATCTTCGGTTTCAATAAAACGTGCTGATCGCTCGTAAACGATCTTGTAGTGCTTATCGAACAGGAAAAGCTTTTTGTTGGTTTTTCCAACATCAAATACAGCTATTACGGGTGTGGCTAACATGCTTCCTGTTTTAAAGTCCGGTCGCTACTGTTTTCAATCCTCTTTGGCTGATCAGTTGTTCTCTCAGCTTCAACTGGCGGAAAAGCTTCAGTGGTTGCAAGGCACCACCGGCACGTAGTCTTGCTTCGGCTACCAATGGTCTTACGTCTAAACGATATACATTTTGCAGTATCTCCTGCGCCTGTGTTACATCATTTGACTGGCGTGCTGCATCCAATGCCGCTGCATCTACCAGCAGTGCCTGTGCGTAAGCAATTTGAATGGCTTCAACAGATTGCAGCAGATCTTCCAGTGGATCTTTAATGTTGTGCGAAGCATCTATCATCCAACCGAGGTCGGTAGCGTGGTTCATACCTTTTGCATTCATACCTTCCACCAGCTCCACGAAAATGAGGAACAGCTGGTAAGGGTTGATGCTTCCTACGGTCAGGTCATCATCACCATATTTAGAATCATTGAAATGGAAACCACCCAACTTACCTTCCATCAGCAACAGCGAAACGATCTGTTCGATGTTGGCGTTTGGCAGGTGGTGACCAAGGTCAACCAATGTATATGCTTTTGGACCCAGCTTGTTAGCAAACAGCAGCGACTGTCCCCAATCGCCCACTGTCATTGAGTAGAAGTTTGGCTCGAATGCTTTGTATTCTACATACACTTTCCAGTCTTCTGGTAGTGCTGCATAAATTTCCTGCAGGCTCTCCAGTGTGTTCTGGAATGCTTTCCTGAAGTTCAGTTGTCCGGGAAAACTTGAACCATCCGCAAGCCATACAGTAAGTGAATCAGAGCCCAGCTCAACACCGTGCTTTATCACTTCTATGTTGTGTTCAATTGCTTGCTTACGTACAGCTTTATCAGCATGCTGAAGCGAGCCAAATTTATAGCTGTGCTGCTGGTCGGGCTGGTCCTGGAAAGTGTTTGAGTTCACCGCATCGAAACGAAGACCATGTTGTGCAGCCAATGCTTTGATAGAAGCAACATTGGTAGGAATATCCCATGGAATGTGCAATGAAATAGCACCGCTCGATTGGTTGAGCTGGTGCAGCAGTCCTACGTCCTCGATCTTTTCTTCAAGGCTGCGTGGTTCGCCACCACCAGAAAAACGACCAAAGCGTGTACCGCCTGTACCCAGCGCCCAGCTTGGTATTGCTACCTGGAAATCCTGCAGCTTTTGCAGTACATCTTCCACGTTACGCACCGACGCGGCTACATAATCAAATTGTCTTTTATGCTCCTGTGATTGCTCGTGGTTGAGCTCCTCTATCCTATATTTTTCAACTGGCATGGCAAGCTGTTTTTTATTTTATTGGCCACAAAGGCACAAAGGCACTAAGTAGCGCTAAGATTTTTCTTCTTTAATCTGTATAAAAGTGTGAAACTTCAGTTACACATCAAACCGTAAAACTTTGCGTCACTTGGTGACTTTGCGTCTTAGCGGCTAAAGCAATTATCTCACAAATGCAGCGGCTACACCACCGTCTACATTCAGTACATTACCTGTTGATTTGCTAAGCAGCCCGCCTACAAAAGCAAAGCATGCATTGGCAATATCATCTGGTAGTATCACCTCGTTCATCAGTGTGCGCTTGGCGTAATAAGCCGGCAGCTCTTCTACGGTGATACCGTAAGCTTTTGCACGACCTTCAGCCCAGCCACCTGCCCAAATATTAGAGCCGGCAATCACCGCGTCAGGATTTACTGTGTTCACACGCACCTTATCGCCACCCAGCTCTGCTGCCAGCAAACGTGTAAGATGTGCCTGAGCAGCTTTAGCAGAACCATAAGCCGCATTGTTAGGCCCAGCTACAACAGAATTTTTTGAAACTACATTGATGATATCGCCGCCCAGGTTTTGCTTGCGCAACACCTTCACGCCTTCTTTCGATACCATGAACTGTCCTTTCACCAGTATATCGTACACCTTATCCCAATCTTCGGTAGTGTGGTCGGTAAGCGCTTTCGACAAGCTGATACCAGCATTGTTCACAATGATGTCAACACCACCAAAAGCAAGTACTGCATTCTTCAGTGCTTGTACAATAGAGGGTTCGTCGGTTACATTAAGTAAGGTAGAAGCAGCAGTATCACGGCCAAAGTCCTTCTGGAACTCGTCCATGGTTTCCTGCAGGCGCTCCTGGTTAATATCGTTGATGATAACACATGCACCTTCTTCAGCAAACTTTTTAGCAATAGCTTTTCCTATTCCACCACCGCTACCGGTTACCAGTGCTATGCGTCCTGAAAGTGGCTTAGGCTTTGGCATACGCTGCAGCTTTGCTTCTTCCAGCAACCAGTATTCAATATTGAAAGCCTCCTGGCGTGGCAGCGAAGTGTACTCAGAAATGGCTTCTGCACCGCGCATTACGTTGATGGCATTGATATAAAACTCAGCAGCTACACGCGCTGTTTGTTTGTCTTTTGCAAATGTGAACATACCTACGCCACGGAACAAAATCACCACAGGATTAGCATCGCGGATAGCAGGGCTGTTATCGTGCTTGCAGGTATTGTAATACTCGGTGTACATCTGGCGGTATGCTTCAAACTGCGGCGCCAGCTTTTCTTTAATAGCGGCTACATCGTTCAGATCGTCAACAGCAGTAATGTCCAATACTAGCGGGCTGATCTTCGTACGCAGGAAGTGGTCAGGGCAACTGGTGCCCAGCGGCGCCAACCTGTCCAAATCGTTTGAGTTGATGTATTGCAACACGCGGTCGTCATCCGTAAAATGACCGATCATCTTTTGCTGGCTTGAGCAGAAGCCACGTAGAACCGGTGCCAAAGCAGCTGCTTTTTCAAGACGTTCTTCTTTTGGCAAAGCTTCTAATTTGCTTCCACCAAAAACCTGGCCTTTATTGGCTACGGCGTCCTCTATATATTGTGCACAACGCTCTACTACTTCAAGCGTGTTGATATAACATTCGTAAGCTGTGTCGCCCCAGGTAAATAAACCGTGAGAGCCTAACATGATACCGCGGATGCCCGGGTTTTCCTGCAGGCACTGGCGCAGTTGCAGTCCAAGGTCGAAGCCCGGCTTTTGCCAGTTTACCCAACCTATTGTTCCATTGAACAATTCCTGCGTGATGCGCTCACCATCTTTGGCTGCAGCAATTGCAATTGCCGCATCCGGGTGCAGGTGGTCAATATGTTTAAAAGGAAGAAAGCCATGTAAAGGCGTATCAATAGAAGGCGCCTTAGAAGAAAGATCGTAGATGCAGTGGTTGAATAGTTCCACCATTTCATCTTCGTGCTCTATACCACGATACACATTCTCCAGTGCACGAAGGCGGTCAACATACAATGCCGCCAGCCCGCTTCTCTTAAGTGTACCGATGTCACCACCGGAACCTTTTACCCACATAACTTCTGTTGGCTCACCGGTTAAAGGGTTCTTTGCTTCGGCTTTGCAAGAGGTGTTGCCTCCGCCATAGTTGGTTAAGCGAAGGTCTGCGCCTAATAAATTGGAGCGATAAATAAGCAATCCTACTTCATCACCGGCAAGCGATGCTGCTTTTTCATCATCCCACAAGTAGCTGACGTGATTAAAAGTTGTTGTTGCAGCTTGTGTCGACATACAATTCTATTTTAAAAGTTGATTTTCTAATATTTTGGCTGAACTACAGAACTCACCAGGCAGTTGAAACTTGAAGGAAGAATTCATATAGCAACAAAAATTCAACCTAAACTAACATCATGTGGATAATTGTCCATCATGCACTATCATGTTATAGGGTAGCAGGTTAAACAATATGATTATTCTGTGTCTAGTAATATAGCCAGCACTATGTTGTTGATAGTCTTTATAGACAATTGTTTGCAAAGCTAATTGCGAGATGTTTTAAAGCTTAAATAAACCCGAAGAACTTAGTGTTATGATTTTTACGGTCGGTGAATATGCTGTTTACTCGATGAATTCTTAGGATCTAACCTGAGAAGAAGCAACATCAAATAAACTTCTTGATCTCGTGCTGCAGCTTGTTGTACTTATCCCTGTCGAATAAATAGTAAAATGCTCCTTTACGAGAAGACACTTTTTCTTTTTCATCCAGCTTTTGCAGTATACCCAGTGAGTTGATCTTTCGTGTGAAGTTTCGTTTGTCAAAAGATGATTCAAAGATTGCCTCATACAGGTTCTGCAGTTGTGTGAGGGTAAATTTTTCAGGCAGTAGTTCAAACCCTATAGGTTGTGTTGATGCTTTCAGTTGCAAACGTTCAATTGCCTGGTTCATCATTCTATTATGATCAAAGATGAGCTTTGGCACTTTATCCAGAGCATACCACTTCGCATTGAACTTTTCCAATAGCTCTTCTTCGTGTTCATCTATTTTTATAAGAGCAAAATAAGGAATAGAAACAACCCGGCCGGCAGGATCCCGATCTACTTCACCATAGCAGCCGAGTTGTTCCATATATATATTCTCAAGTCCTGTTAGTTGCTGCAATACCCTGACAGCCGCAGCATCTACACTTTCATCTTGTTGTACAAATCCACCCATCAACGACCACTTGTTTATCTCTGGTTCGAAGCTCCGCTTGATGAGCAGCGCCTTGAGTTGCTGCCCGTCAAAGCCAAAGATGATACAGTCAACTGCTACCAGCAGCCTATCGTGTTGTTGATATATAGAAAGGGCAGTCAATAATTGTTTGCTGGTTTAGTAATTGTACCTGGTGTTTTAGCAATAAGAATAGATTACCAGAAGTACGCATAAAGGCTAACAATAATGACAACGATACCCATAGCGCCCAGTGTGAATTTTGAATCAGTTTCAAAAACAGTTGGATCGAAATCGTATGCTTTTTCATGTTGCACCTGGCTCGTTGCATTGGTACTTAAAATCACAGCAAGGAATGCAAACAGGAACGTCAACATGAAGATGGAATGAAATCCAAGGTTAACCATACTCATACCAAACAAGTCGGTGCCCCAAAGCAGGCCTGCTACAAAAGAAACAACAGCAAGTATGGAAAACAGCCTTGCACCATTCAGTTGCATCTGCCTGTTTCTTTCAGTTACCGGGGTTGTTTTTACATTACTGCTGTTGTCAGTAAGTGTTAGAAATACAGCAAGCGTAATCAGTATCATACAAACATATCCCATACGTAAAATGAACGGAAGGTCAGGTAACGCCAGCTTCATAGCTATACCGGTAGGAATGGTAGCAATAGTTGTCCATAAAGCAGCGCGGTTGGTTGCACGCTTCCACAGTAGTCCCATACCAAATACTACCACTACACCAGGATAGATAAACCCGGTATACTCCTGTATGTATTGGAATGCCTGGTCAAGTCCGCCCAATAAAGGACGTGCTGATATCATAGCAACAACCAATGCAACGAATGCAGTGATACGTCCTACTTTTACCAGTTGTTTACCATCAGCATTTTTGTTGATGTGCGACTTGTAAATATCCAGCGTAAAAATGGTGGATGTAGAATTTAGCATAGAAGCCAGTGATGATACTACTGCTGCTACCAATGCAGCAAATGCCAATCCTCTTACACCAACTGGTGCAAAGTTGCGAAGCAACCATGGGTAAGCCTGGTCAGCTTTAGAGATAGCACCAAACTTCTCGATGTTAGCCGGATCTTTTGTAAGGTAATAAGCTGTGATACCCGGAATGATAACGATCAGCGGGATAAGTATCTTCAGGAAGCCGGCGAAGATCAAACCTTTCTTAGCTTCATTGAGGTTCTTAGCTGCCAATCCTTTTTGAATGATGTATTGGTTAAAACCCCAATAGCCGATGTTGATCAACCACATTGCACCAAAGATCACCGCAAGTCCAGGTAGATCTATATAAGGATCTTTTGAACCACCCGCTCCATCAGGTATAGCTGTTACGCCTTCTTTGATGATCATATTGAAATGCAGATCGGCAGGATCTTGCCTGATACTATTTAGTACCAGCGAAAAACCATCTAATGCACTTCCTGTTGGGGATGCTGCAGCTAGGGCAAACCATGCTGTTATCAATCCACCACCTATTAGGAAAACAACCTGTAGAACGTCAGTAAGTGCTACTGCCTTAAGACCACCATAGATTGAATAAAGACCTGCAAACAGCAATAAACCAGGTACACCATAAGTCATAGGTACGCCCAATATCTGGTCCATAGCCATAGCACCCAACCAGGATACCGATGTAAGATTTACAAAAATGTAAACCAGCAACCAGAAGAAAGAAAAGAAGAAGCTAACACCGGAACCAAAACGTTCGCTTGCCAGCTGCGGCATGGTGTAGATCTTTTTCTCGATCATGATGGGCAGTAAATACTTTGCTACCAAAATAAGCGTGATGGCTGCAAGCCATTCATAAGCCGCAATACCAAGACCGATGGCAAAGCCAGAACCAGACATGCCGATAAAATGTTCAGCGGAAATGTTGGCAGCAATAAGAGATGCGCCAATAGCCCACCATGATAGTGTACCGCCAGCCAGGAAATAGTCTTTTGCATTTTCCTCTTTACCCTCCTTGCCACGGGAGAGCCATAGGCCAAGTGAAACGATCATAAGGGCGTAGACTATGAAGATGACATAGTCCAAGGTTGTAAAGCCTGCGTTCATAATTTGGGTTTGTGTTTGTTTTAGTTAAGGTGGTGGTGTGGTATTATCTAAAAGCTACTTCGTTCCACCTGAGTTCATTCTTGAAGTTATACATGTTAAGCTCTTTGCCTATCAAAACATATTCGATACCTGCAAACGATGCAAAGTCTTCCATATGTTCTGCTGATAAGTTTTGGCTATAACATGTATGGTGCGCACCACCTGCATATATCCATGCAGCACAGCCAGTCTTCATATCAGGATATGGTTTCCATAGTACACGTGCCACAGGAAGCTTCGGCAGATCATGCTCAGCTTTCACTGCTTCTACTTCGTTTACAATCAGGCGGAAGCGATTGCCCATATCTACTATAGATGCATTAAGTGCAGGACCTGCACCAGAGTTAAATACCAAACGTACCGGATCAGCTTTACCACCAATACCAAGTGGATGTACTTCACAGCTTATTTCTCCTTCTGCCAATGCTTCGTCTACTTCCAGCATATGCGAACCAAGTACCATCGGGTTGTTTGGATCGAAGTGGTAAGTATAATCTTCCATGAATGCATTACCACCTTTCAGCCCGCTGCCCATTACTTTCATTGCCCGTACAAGAGCCGCTGTTTTCCAGTCGCCTTCACCAGCAAATCCATAACCTTCGTTCATCAGGCGTTGTACAGCCATACCTGGCAGTTGCACCATTCCATGCAGGTCTTCAAACGTATCGCTGAAACCTTTGTAGCCGCCCTGCTCCAGGAATGTACGCAGGCCAATCTCGATCTTTGCTGACTCTACCAGCGACTGGTGATGCTGTCCACCTTTTCTTAGTCCTTCAGCAAGTTTATAGCGCTCTTCATATTCCTGTATCAGTTTATCTACGTCACTACCGCCAACACCATTTATCACCTGTACAAGATCGCCTATACCATGCGTGTTCACCGAGAAGCCAAACTTCAATTCTGCTTCTACTTTATCACCATCGGTAACTGCTACAAATCGCATGTTGTCGCCAAAGCGAACAAACTTTGCTCCCTGCCAGTCGTTCCAACCTGCAGCAGCACGAGCCCATGTATTGATCTGGTCACGCACGCCTTCGTCTTCCCAATGCCCTACCACCACTTTGCGGTTCAGGCGCATACGTGTCATGATAAAACCAAACTCACGATCGCCGTGTGCACTTTGGTTCAGGTTCATAAAGTCCATGTCTATGCTATCCCACGGAATGTCGCGGTTGAACTGTGTGTGCAGGTGCAGCAAAGGCTTCTTTAATATCTTCAGCCCGTTTATCCACATCTTAGCCGGTGAAAATGTATGCATCCACGCAATGATGCCGATACAGTTCTGTGCCACGTTTGCCTGCTGGCAGATGGCATAGATCTCTTCAGTAGTTTTTACTACAGGTTTAAAAACAACACTCACAGGTATCTGCGATGCTGCATTCAAAGCTTTAGCAATTTGCTCAGAGTGAGCGTCTACCTGCTTTAGTGTCTCTTCGCCATACAGGTGCTGGCTGCCGGTTACAAACCAGACTTCGAGTGATTTAAGATTTGGTATCATAATAAGTCAAAAGTTATAAGTCAAAAATCAAAATAGTAGCGTTCTGCTTAATTGGTAAGGAATGTGGGTTTACGAGCATCGGATCATGGATCATCAGTGTTGCGCTTGTGCCGTCATACTTGCGGGGTCGACACTTGTACAGTTATACCAGTATCCATCTATATCAACAGCTCTACCATAAAGCCGTGGCTGCGCAGTGATCTTCGGCACAAGTGTGCGACGCAACAGAAGTATAATAGATATACTACTGCCCGCTCCCACACTTCTCTCACTCTTCTACGACTGGCCGTAATATGAATCAGGACCGTGCTTGCGTTCGAAGTGTTTCCTGATAAGGCTGTCCTTTAGGCGCGGTGCCTGTGGGTTTACCTGCTCAGTAAGCAAAGCCATTTGTGCAATGGCTTCCAACACGGCACTGTTGTGCACAGCTTTGGCTGCGGTCTTGCCCCATGTAAATGGTGCATGATTGCCAACCAGCACCATCTCTACCTCTTTATAGTCGTAGCCGCGTTCGTTGAAACAATTGATGATCTGGAAACCTGTTTCGTATTCGTAATTGCCTTGTATCATGTCATCGCTCATTGGCGGTGCACATGGAATATCTACAGTATTATAATCTGCGTGTGTGGTACCAAAAATGGGTATGTCGCGCTGCGACTGTGCCCATGCGGTGGCGTAAGTAGAATGTGTGTGTACGATGCCGTAGATGTTTTCCCACTGCTTGTACAATACAGCATGTGTAAGTGTATCACTTGATGGACGAAGCGTGCCATCGATGGTCTTTCCATCAAAGTCTACAATTACCATTTTTTCGGGTGAAAGATCTTCGTAAGGAACACCACTTGGTTTGATAGCAAATGCGCCGAGGCTTCTGTCGGCAGCACTTACATTTCCAAAAGTGAAGATTACAAGTCCGAGCTTAGGGAGTTGCATATTTGCTTCGTATGCTTCTTCCCTGATGTGTGCATATTTATCAGGCATGTTGCAGTTGTTGAGTATCAGCTTTGGTAGCAGCAGGGTTTTCTATAAAAGCACCCAGTGCTTTGTATTTCTCATATCGCTTAGCGTAGAAGGAAACTTGTTCCGGAACAGGTGAATAAGTAGCATCAAATCCTGGTCCCATTGCTTCCATTGCTTCTTCTACTTTATTGAAGATACCTGCAGCTGTAGCGGCAAACATGGCTGCACCCAGTGCGCAGGTTTGTTCACTTTTATGAATGCGGATCGGCATATTCATAATATCAGCCATCATCTGCATGATGAATGGAGATTTTTTAGCCACACCACCCATACCTATCAATCCTTTTACTGGTATGCCTTGTTCATTGAAACGATCAACAATGGCTTTGGCTCCAAAGCATGTAGCTTCTACAATAGCTTTGAACATAGCCGGTGCATCAGTACCTAAATGAAGACCAGTGATAACACCTTGCAGTTCCTGGTTGGCATCGGGAGTGCGCCGGCCATTGAACCAATCAACAGCAAGTGGTGCATCTTCATCATTAGGTATATTGGCTGCCTGCTTGCTTAGCTCAGGAATTATTTTATCAACTGTTTCATCTATTAGTTTAGCGGCTGTACTGGCATCTACAATACTTGATGACGGAAGTATTTGTTGTAGCGGCCATGCAAGCACTTTTCTGAACCATGCGTATGCATCTCCAAATGCTGACTGGCCTGCTTCCATTCCAATCATACCCGGAATGATAGAACCATTAACCTGTCCGCAAATACCGGCTACTAAAGTATCCTGTACTTCTGCAGGTGGAGCTACCAGCATATCGCAGGTAGAAGTACCCATCACTTTACTTAAGTGGTAAGGCTCTATCTGCCCACCTACTGCACCCATGTGTGCATCAAAGGCTCCTATGCCTACTACTACGTCTTTAGATAATCCTAAACGTTCTGCCCACTCTGCACTTAATGTTCCTGCAGCCTGGTCTGATGTATAAACTGTGGTAAATAATCTTGAAGTAAATCCTTCCAGTAAAGGATCAAGAGAAGAGAAGAATTCATTTGGAGGAAATCCACCCCATTGCTCTGACCATAGAGCCTTATGACCGGCAGAGCAGATGCCTCTTTTCATTTCATCTGCGTTTTTTCCTCCTGTAAGTACAAAAGGTATCCAGTCGCAGTGCTCTACCCACGAATAAGTTGCGGCTCTTACTTTTTCGTCTTCACGCATTATGCGTAAAAGCTTTGCCCAAAACCATTCGGATGAGTAAATGCCGCCAATGAACTGCAGGTAGTTGGTGTCAAAGGATTTTGCATGTTCATTTATCTCAGCTGCTTCCTGTACTGCTGTGTGGTCTTTCCACAACACAAACATTGCATTTGGATTGTCGCGAAACTGCGGCAGCAAAGCCAGCGGAGTACCAGATCGATCTACGGCTACAGGTGTAGATCCTGTTGTGTCTACAGAAATACCTTTAATTTTAGCAGCTACTGCAGGACCAGCCTGGAGCAATGCACGCTTGATGGTATCTTCCAGTCCATCCAGGTAATCCTGGGGATGTTGTCTGAATTGACTGTTGGCTGCATCGCAGTACAAGCCTTCTTTCCATTGAGGGTAATAATAAACGGCAGAAGCTATTTCATTACCGTTTGCCGTGTCGGCTATTATGCATCTAACGGAGTCTGTTCCATAATCCACTCCTATAACATAATTATCAGGGGTATTCATTGGCAGGCGAATTAGGTTCTAAAGTAAAATAATAAATGTCATTTTAACACTTATTCTTAAAATTTATTTTCAAAACCTGACTGACCTGGGATGGACAGTAACACCAGGAATGAACTGTGGAGCGACTTCTTCATGCTATTGAAACTTTTTTAACGTGGGAGGAAGAGCTTTTTGGTCCTAATGTTACGAAATGATTAAATCATCTTGGGCATCATAAGCTGGTGGCGGTCTAATAATCTGTAAATCAATTTATTGACTGATTTATGTGCAGGATTAGCATCGTAGTAATGTTACAACATTGAATAATTGAACCAGATAATGGCTGTATATTTGTTTAAGTGTTTAAAAGACACTTATTCACCTAAGGGTGACACTAGATAAAATTATTCGAACTCTTTCATATGGCAAGCAATCGTTAGAGGCTGCTCCGTTTCCACGGAGGAGCCCTTTTTGTTTTTAGGAGAATAGTAATGCAGAAGAAAAAACAACGAAACGGCTAGTCCTGTGTACGACGGCTATTGATTTCATTATGCATCGGGCAGGAAGCGCCGGTTACAACTAGTTTCCTTGATAGCAATCTGAACTTAGCCAGTGTTCTAAAGAAGCCATACGGATGACCTGTCTTTAAAGTAATAGGTGGTAATCAGAAACCTCTAGTCATTCTTTCATCTGCCTTGAAGGCTATAACATTTCATCCAAAGGAATATTCTTGCAGCTTCAGAGTCTTCGACAAAACGATTTAGTCGCAGATCAAAGACAATTTAATCTATAAGCTCCCTGAATTATCCTTTCTGTATTCGTGCTTCACCGGCCTGTCTCAATTATCAAAAACTGCCTTTCTCGAGATATAGTTTTATGCTGTTCAGACCAATTTCCGTAACAAATAAAACTTGACTTATGAGAAAAGTACTCTTCCTAGCTTCGGTGGTTTTAGTCGTTATCCTATTTTCCTGTAACAAAGAAATAGACAAAGATCCAACTCGCCCTGTCAATCCAGAGGTTGATTTAAAGATGAAATCTAACAACGGATTTGCTGAAAATGATATGGTGATGTTTTGGAATGAAAAAGCTGCTACAGTACTAAATCCAGGGTTCACACAACCTGCCCGAACCCGTGTTTTTGCAAGAATACAAGTTGCCGTACACGATGCGCTAAATAGTATTAAACCAAAGTATGAGCATTATGCTTTTTTTGAAAGACAAAAAGATGCTGACCCTGATGCGGCAGTTGCTAGTGCTGCCTATTGGGTCATGAAGCGGACTACGCTCGTAGGAAATCCTCCACTTGATCAATGGTATACTGAAAGCCTGGCAACAATCCCGGATGGACAAGGTAAAGACTTGGGTATGGCTTTGGGAAAGCGATCTGCCGATGCATTAATTGCCAATCGGGCCAATGATGGATTTACGCAACTTATTATCAATTCACCAAACCCTCCCAATGGTGTTAATCCCGGCGAATATCGCTCCACGCTTTCCGCAGCCAATTGGGTACCCACGCAAACATTGGTTGCAAATAGAAACCTGCCGAACTGGGGCACAGTCATGAAGCCTTGGGTGATACAAAGCAATCAGCAGTTCAGGCCCGCGGGACCTTATGGCGTTAACTCAGCAGAGTATACTGTAGAATTTAATGAAGTAAAAGTGAAAGGTGCCCGCGTTGGTAGTACACGCACTGCAGAAGAAGAGAAGATCGGGAAATTCTGGAGTGAAAACAGGCCGTCGTTCATTTGGAACAATATTGTTAGAAAGGCTATTCAAAATAAAAAGCTTGATGCGTGGAAGACGGCAAGATTATTTGCTCTTATGCATGTATCAATGGCTGAAAGTATCAGCTCACAACTTAATGCCGGCTATCATTTTTATTCCTGGAGACCGGAAACTGCAATACGCCTTGCTGCAAATGACGGAAATGAAAATACAACTGGTGATCCCAACTGGTTGCCTGCTCTTTCAGAAACGCCAGCTTTTGTTACCCCGAGACCTGTGACTGGCGCAGGCAATTGGATGCTTCAGATTATTATTCGGAGCTAATAAAATTAATAAGCTGAGGTTACACGATCCCTGCCACAAATGGAAGGATAAGAACTACAGGTGAGATGTAAAGTGATTGGAATAATTACAAACATTAAAAATCCAGTGTATGATCAGAGCACGTTTAACCTATCTCTTGTTAATGATTTTTATTGTAACGTCTTGTCGCAAGCCTGTTATTGAAACGGATGTCAACAAAGTACCCGTCGCCAATGCCGGGCCAGACCAAACAATCATGAAGCCACAAGACACTACGCGCCTTAGTGGTCAGCTTTCGTTTGATCCTGATGGTCGCATTGTCTCTTACCAATGGCGGAACCTAACAGGTCCAAATTCTCCAAACATGAGTACTACGGTTACAATTGGGGGATTGAAGGTTTATGAGGCCTTTGTCTCCAATCTCAAGGAGGGTGTTTATCAATTTGAATTAACAGTAACTGACAATGATAATGCTGTTTCCTGGGATACGATGAAAGTGACAGTCCTGCCGGACTCGTCCAAAATGAAAAAATATATTGGCTTGGGGTGGGATGATTCCTGCACGATGCGTATTCCCAACTTATCGTCTGCAATACCGTCCACCACTGGTATTAAAGTGTTTCTGTCAAAGTATTCCGGAGGTGGACCTATGCCTGTTTATGTGCCACCTACTGGCTGGTACGAGATACATACGGGTCCGGCATCGTGGGAATGGTACGAAATAAAAAATGATGTTTTGATCATACATGCTGCTCCAAGTTCAGATTGTCGTTCGAACGGTGCTGCTTATGATGTGATGATAATGTGGGACTGATACGAGCTCCATTCATCACAGCATAATGATTTTTTTGTAGACAATTAAATGAATTGGTTAGAAGTACATAGCGTAACGTACTTATTAAGTCCTACATACTTGTGCACCTAGATAAAAGTGGTACCACACAAGCTGACGTTTATCTTCCTTTAATTTAATCAGTTCACAATAAGAACGCCAGACTATGATATATGGAAGTGTACATCTTCGGGTGCTTGTTAAGATCATTGAGTTAATTAAATTATATTTTTTATTAATATATTAAATTGTTTGCATGCCGAAAGCTAGTTAAGCAGCGTCTCATAAGAAGAAAGGTTGGAGAGCGAAGAACTTAGGAAAAACAAAAAAGCCCAGAAGTTGCTTTACGCTTACATTCTGAGCTTTTAGGTTGTGGTGTGGGCCGGGATCGAACCGGCGACACAAGGATTTTCAGTCCTTTGCTCTACCGACTGAGCTACCGCACCTTCTCCCCTTAGGGGCTGCAAATATAACACCTTCTGCTCCAGATTTCCAAAAAGGAATAGAAGAAATAACAAGATTTCTTTGCAGCTTTTCTCCCTGATGAAGAAAAAGATTATCGACCCATATATACCATAAGTATTTGAACATCACTAGGATTAACACCACTAATTCTACTGGCCTGTCCTAGTGTGCGTGGACGAACTTTCAGAAATTTCTGCCGCGCCTCGTTCGATAAAGACATTACTCTATCATAATTAAAAGCTTCAGGAATTTCAAGTTCTTCCATCTGGCTCATCCGCGCCACCAGTTCTTTTTCTTTATTGATATACACATCATACTTTACCTGTATCTCTACTTGTTCTACCACTTCAGCAGGAAAATCTTTGAGCAACTCCTGCAGCTTTGGAGATGCAGAAATAAGCCCGGCCATATCTATAGACGGTCTTAGCATCAACTGGTTCAGCTTCTGCTTTTGGTTGATTGGTGCAGAGCCAACCTTTTTCAGGTAATGATTTATTTCTTCTGGTTCTACTGAATAATCTTTTACCAGCAGCTTTAGCGCTTCTACTTTATGCTGCTTATCCCGAACCTTCTCCATTCTTTCCTGCGTAGCAAGTCCAAGCCTGTAGCTAAGTTCAGTAAGACGAAGATCTGCATTGTCCTGTCGCAGCAGCGTACGGTATTCAGCACGGCTGGTGAACATCCTGTAAGGTTCGTCAGTTCCTTTACTAATGAGGTCGTCAATTAATACACCTATATATGCTTCACTTCTTTTTAAGATGAATGGTTCCAGTTCCGCTGCCTTTTGATGCGCATTTATTCCAGCCATCAATCCCTGGCATGCAGCTTCTTCATACCCTGTGGTACCGTTGATCTGCCCGGCAAAGAATAGGTGTGAGATCTTTTTGGTTTCTAAGGAATACTTCAACTGTGTAGGTGGAAAATAATCATATTCAATAGCATATCCTGGACGGAACATCCTTACATTTCCAAAACCAGGAACCATACGTAAAGCTGCGTATTGAACATCTTCAGGCAACGAGGTAGAAAAACCATTTACATAGATCTCCACTGTATTGAAGCCTTCTGGCTCTACAAACAGCTGGTGGCGCTCCCTCTCTGCAAACCTGTTGATCTTATCCTCAATACTAGGGCAATAGCGTGGACCTACTCCTTCTATTCTTCCTGCATACATTGGTGACCGGTCAAAGCCTGTCTTCAGCATTTCATGTACTTCAGGAGATGTATAGGTTATCCAGCAGCTTCTTTGTTGTTCAGGTTTGATCTTAGGAACATCCATAAAAGAGAAGCCTACAACCTCATCATCGCCCTTCTGCTCTTCCATTTTGCTGTAGTCAAGGCTTCTTCCATCTATACGTGGAGGCGTACCTGTTTTCAGCCTATCGCTCTCAAAACCTAGTTCAACCAGCTGTTCAGTAATGCCTGTAGAGGCTTTTTCTGCCATTCTACCACCACCAAAACGTTTTTCTCCTATATGGATAACGCCATTCAGGAAGGTTCCACTGGTTACAACCACAGATTTTGAACGAATAGAATGACCTAAACCAGTCACTACCCCACAAGCCCTTTCTCCTTCTACGATGATAGACACTACATTATCCTGGTAAAAGTCAACGTTTGGAGTATTTTCAAGCATTTCACGCCACTTCTGGGCGAACAGCATCCTATCACTTTGTGCCCTAGGGCTCCACATTGCAGGACCTTTACTCCTGTTCAACATCCTGAACTGAATGAGGCTGGCATCTGTAACTATACCACTGTAACCACCTAAAGCATCAATTTCTCTTACAATCTGACCTTTAGCTATACCACCCATTGCCGGGTTACAGCTCATTTGGGCAATGGTTTGCATATTCATTGTAACCAACAACACCTTACTACCCAAGTTGGCGGCCGCTGCTGCTGCTTCACAACCAGCATGACCAGCACCAACCACTATTACATCATATTCTTTAAACATCATTCTCTATTAAAAAAACAAAGATAAACCTATGAGGAGGTTTATCTTTTAAATGAATTGTTTCACGTGGAACAGCAGCAAAAGCTACTGTAAACATGAAAAGTCTTGAATTACCATAAAACTACCGTTGTTATAGGCTGAAATTCCTACGCCCATTTCCTTGTATGAACTATTAAGCAGGGATTTCCTGTGCCCCAAATCTGGTATTCCTTCATCTATGTATAGAAAAACAAGGGCTAAGATGGTATTAGAAGGGCCAAAACTGATGTTTTCGCCTGCACATTTCTCTATTCCTCCTTTTACCATCCTATCCTGGAAGGTAGCACCAGAAGGAGAAGTATGAGAAGGAGGGGCATTCCGCTTCTTTAGCTCATTAGCATGTGCTTGGGCAAGAGAAGAAAGAATAGCATTAGGTTTCAGCATCTCTAAGGGACCGGTAGCATAAAGATCCTTCTTTAAACTAGCTGCATAGGAGGTTCTGAGGTTTGGATGAGTAGAAAGAATAGGTGCCACTACACTGTCCCAGAACACTCGAGGCTTGCTCCTGCTGAAATTGGTCCAATAAAACCACTCCCTAACATCAGCAGGCATGGATTTGGTTTCAGGAAAAGAGTACAAAAAGGCTTCAATACCCAAATCTCTTGCTGGCATATTAGGCATAGCACGAACTTCAATGGTGCTTGTACTAAAATGTTGACCAAAAGAAAGAACAGGAGCCAGTAATAACAGGAAAAACAGGGGTTTCACGTGGAACATCAGGTTATAAACGTTTCTCAAATAAACGTAAATAATGATCCTCTTTTTCCCTCATAATTGTTATTTCACGATTCGTTTTGTCTCCATAGCCGCACAGGTGCAAGGCACCATGGAAGATTACCCGTAACAGTTCATTAGTTGAGGTAACCTTATGATCATTAGCATTATCCTTTACCCGATCCACGCTAATGTATATCTCCCCAATAGTACCTTCTGAAGATGGGTCAGTAAGATCGAAAGTGATGATATCAGTATAATAATCGTGCTGAAGATGGTCTTTATTGATCTGCAGAAGGTATTCGTCGCTGCAGAATACATAGTTAAGTTGTGAAAGAGGTTTGTTCTCCAGTTGAAAAAGCTCCTGGATGAATAGTTTAACCACCTTTTTGTTCTTCAAAGGAATAGTAGAAACATCGGCATAAGAGAAGCGTATAGACATATTTAGTTTTTGCTGTTCCAAATTTCGTAACAAAAAGAAGATCAGACCCTATACATTTGACAACAACTATAGAATGATGAGGAAACTATCAGAGGTAGAAATAGGAAAGACAGTAATTATACATTCATTTGAGAAGGATGATATTTTTATAAAGCTAATGGAGATGGGATGTGTGCCGGGGGAAAAGATAAAGGTTGAGCAGAAAGCTCCATTAGGAGATCCTATATCTATAACCGTAGCAGGATATAACCTGAGCTTACGCATAAGCGAAGCTGAGAAAATCATTGTAGAAGATATATAAACAACAACAGCAGTCGTAACCTTCACCTCCTCGCTATGAAAATCGGATTGTACTTTGGTTCTTTTAATCCTATCCACATTGGCCACCTCATCATTGCTAGTGCTATTAAAAATAAAACTGACCTGCAAAAGATATGGCTGGTGGTTTCGCCACACAATCCACTGAAGCCATCAAAGAGCTTGTTGAATGAGTTTAACCGTTTACATCTTGTAAAGCTTGCAGTGGAAGATGATGAAAACTTGGAGGTGTCTGACATTGAATTCAAACTTCCTCGTCCTTCCTATACCATTGATACCCTGACTTACCTAAAGGAAAAATACCCGCAGCACGAGTTCTCCATCATCATGGGTTCAGACAGTTTCCAGAACATTACTAAATGGAAAAACTATGAGCTGCTCCTGAACAATTACCAGGTATACATATACCAACGGCCAAATTTCCCTGTTGAGAATCCAGCAGAAAATATCACTATTGTAAATGCTCCCCTATTAGAAATATCTGCAACACAGGTAAGGCTGCTGATAAAAAACAATAAGTCAATCAGGTATCTGGTTCCAGAGAAAGTACGCGAAGAGATAGAACAAAACAGGTACTACAAAAGCTAGCCCAACAAGCCCCACAACAAAAATGCTAGTACAATCAAAGGAGACGGAAGTTTCGTGAATTGTAAAGCAGCAAAGGTGAAAACAACTGCCAACAGGTTTAACCAGTTGAAAGGAGCAGAAATGGAAACGAATAATAAGATTGTTGCAGCAAGCATAATTCCTACCACTACAGCATTAATACCTTCCATTGCCCTAAACACTATCACATGCTGTTTAAGTTTATTCCAGATAGGATAGAAAAAAATAACCAGCAGGAAGCTAGGAAGAAAAATAGCAACAGAACCAATGAAAGCACCCAGTAGCTGGTAACCCGGCCCTAGGTGGCGCAGCACCATTCCTCCAACAAAAGCAGCTATAGAAAATATGGGTCCTGGAAAAGCCTGTACCATTCCTGCACCAGTAAGAAATTCTTCAGGAGTTAAATAACGTGTTTTAGCTCTTAAAACATACTGCTCAAACATCATCGGTATAAGTACTCCTCCCCCACCGAAAACCAAACTTCCAAAACGATAGAAATTCTCAAACAGGTTAACAGGCTTCCTGAGTTGCCAATCATTTATACGAGCAAGTTCACTAAGAAAACCAGCTATAACAAATATTAAAATAAATAGCCATATATTACCCCACTTTATTGGCTTTGGTTTCTCTTTTGGTTCAGGAATGCGTTTATCACTGAAGTTGCTGATAATACTACCAGCTATGATCAATAAAGGAAAAACCCAGGGAGAACTGATAAGTGCTGTAATAAGAAGCGCACCCGTCATTATAAAAAATGTGGCCTGGTGCCTGATGAAAAGCTTGTAACTATGAAATGCAGAAAATGCAAGAAAGCCAACAGCCATTGGTTGTACATACCTGAACATTTCTACATTGACGTAGGATAGTAAAAATGTAAGAAGTGTCATGAGGATACAAGCAGGCAGCATCCAGATGAACAATGTAATAGCAGCTAGAAAAATCCCTCCTCGTTTGTAACCAATGAGTGTAAGAAGCTGGCTACTACTAGCACCGGGCAAGAGTTGTACAAAAGCATTTAGTTCTAGCAACTCGGCTTCATCTATATACCTGTGCTCCTTTACAAAGAAGCGATGCATTCGTACAAAATGCATTTGTGGCCCACCAAAAGCAGTAAGGCTGTGTAATAACACAGCCTTCAAAAAAGATATGTGGCGAATAAAAACCAATACCTGGTATTCAGTATTTCCTTTTGTTATTTCTTAAGCCCTATCTCACGTAATCTTTCATCTAAATATTCTCCTGCTGTAGCGTCTTCATAAGCTTTTGGATGAGCCTCATCAATACAACTTTCAAGGCAAGCCAAACTCATATTACTACGCGGGTGAAGAAAGAACGGCATAGAGAAGCGTGAAGTGTGCCAGTGTTCTCTTGCTGGATTCACCACCCTGTGTGTTGTACTTCTTAATTTGTTGTTGGTAAGACGTTGAAGCATATCACCAACATTTACAACGATCTGTTCAGGTAACGAGGTAACACCAACCCATTCATTTTGCTTGGTCAATATTTGTAATCCATCCGCACTGGCTCCTACCAGCAGCGTGATTAGATTAATGTCTTCATGTTGTTCGGCACGTATAGCACTTTTAGGCTCTTGCGTGATAGGAGGATAATGAATGCAACGCAATATGCTGTTCCCATTGTGAACATGAGTATCAAAGAAGTGTTCATCTTCACCAAGATAGATGGCTATAGCCTGTAGCATGGAAGTGCCACTCTTCTGAAAATGCTTATATGCCTGGTACAAGGTCTCATTAAAATGAGCAACCTCATTTACTTGCACATTATCAGGATATTCAGATTTGATCGGATCGTTATCTTCTACATTCTGACCATACTGGAAGAATTCTTTAAGATCCGGCGCTTCACTTCCTTTGGCATGTTCCCTACCAAAACTTGTATAACCTCTTTGGCCAGCAAGTCCAGGAATTTCATAATTCAATTTCTTTTCTAAAGGCAGAGAAAAAAACTGCTGAACATATTCATAGAGATTAGCAATAAGCTCATCAGGTACACCATGATTCTTAACTGCAACAAAACCCACTTCTTCGTAAGCATTTCCAAGTTGCTGTACAAATGCGTTCTTACGCTCCGGGTCACCACTTAAAAATTCCGCAAGATCTACAACGGGAATAGACATAACATGTTAGAGTTAGAGTAAAATAAATAAAGAGAAATGGCGGGCAAAATACAAAAGTTATCCAGTAGCAGGTGAAGGTTGGGGAAAAATATGTTTTGCTATTTGAGAAGTAGTATAAATAAAAAATCCTGCAGAAGCAGGATTGATATTAGGGTAAGATGCAATATTTCTATTTTGTTATTCGGAACGCCTTTAAAAATTCATCGCCATTGAAAGCATTGATGATATATGTTCCCTCGTTCAGATCTCCAAGATTGATGTCTAACAGTTGAGCACCTTGAGCTATTTGGGTACTTATAGTTTTTGCAATAAAACCATTGGTGTCAAAAATCTTAAGCGTAAGCTTACCTATATTATTTGCAACTATACTGAGATAGCTGATAGACTCGGCTACAGAAGTTTGGAAATCTTGGATTTGCATTACCGAAATATTTAAAGGTGTGTAGGGATATGACACAAAATTTATGCCGGTAGCTGCTTCACCTATTCATCATAATGCAACTTTTTTTTGTTGCATAACCTCCTGCTCATCGTTTTCTACGATCATGTATTTCTTTACATCATTGATCAGCATTTCGTCCAATACATCTACAATGTTTAAAAATGTAGACTCAGTAGTAGGTTTGATCAAAACAAGCAGATCGTCTTGCTCATTTACCTGCGCGAGTTGTTGCTTTTTAGAAATGATGTAATTGCGGATATCGTTTGGGTTAATTAGCCTTACCATGTTTTCCAAATCAGTACCAGGATAGTAAAACACACTATTATTCTCACCTAAGATAAAAGTGATGGTTTTGTGTTCCGGATGTTTGTTGGAATTGACAGGTTTCGAATCATCAGGCATAATTAAAGTAGTAGCCTTTGACTCAGACATTGTAGTAGTAAAAATGAAAAAGGTGATAAGGAGAAATCCCAGGTCTACCATAGGTGTAAGATCAACACGGGTAGAAAGTTTTTTACTACGACGAACACCAGTTATGTTCCTGGATACAATAGTTGAAGTGATTTCGGCCATAAGAGTAAATTTGTTCTTTGGATGCAATCCTGAACAAACTCCATAAAAAAACCCACTCATTTGAGTGGGCGTTCTTTTTAGTTACCGTATTCACTTAAGAATTTTATTCGCATGATCTTTAACTGCTCCCAGTCGTAACCACCATCAGCCAGCTCTTCTTGCGCTACTTGCAATGATGAGGTTTCGCAACTGCGGAAATAATCAATGATCTCTTCCTGTTCGTCTTCATCCAACATATCATCAATTGCATAACCTAAATTCAACTTTGTGCCACTGGCTACAATGGTTTCCATTTCTTCCAGCAATGCATCTAAACGTAGATCTTTGGTTTTGGCAATTGTTTCAAGAGGTATCTTCTTATCTACATTTTGAATGATGAATATTTTGTTGCTACTCTTATTGGCAACACTCTTCATTACAAAATCATCCGGCTTTTCAATTCCATTTTCTTCTACGTATTTACCAATCAACTCAACAAAAGGCTTTCCGTATTTCAACGATTTACCTACACTAACACCCGACACTTTCTCCAATTCTTTTAGTGTAGTTGGATAAAGTGTAGCCATATCCTGAAGCGATGACTCCAGGAAAAGAACAAATGGTGGTAAACCTTTTTTCTTTGCTTCTGTTTGCCTAAGCTCTTTCAGCATTTCAAACAACTTATCGTCTGTTGCGTTGCCTACATTCGTTCCAGCATCTGTGCTTTCTTCATCGTCTTCATTAGCCTCTTCAAACTTGTTGTTCAGCACTATCTCAAAGCTCTGTGGTTTCTTAAGGAAAACTTCAGTTGTATTAGTGAACTTAAGCAAACCATATTCTTCAATGTCTTTCACTAAAAGGTTCTCGAGCAACAGCTGGCGGATCAGGCTATTCCAGTAATGCGCATCCTCATCTTTACCAATACCAAATACATCAAGATTATTATGGCGGTACATGTTGATCTGTGGTGTAGCCTTACCAATGATCACGTTCACAACATAATCAATAGTGAAACGCTCATCCAAAGCTTTGACGGTTTTCAAAACCTTAACGACGTTATCTTTTGCTTCTATCTTTTCTTTAGGAACACAGTTGTCACATCCGCCGGTACCACCACATTTACTGGTATCCCAGTCTTCACCAAAATAGTGAAGTAAGATCTTTCTTCTACAAACACTGCTTTCGGCGTAGCTAACAGTTTCATTTATCAACTGTGCACCCACTTCACGCTCACTCAGTGGCTTATCACGCATCAGGTGTTCCAGTTTGGCTACATCTTTATGAGAATAGTAGAGAATACATTTTCCTTCTAAACCATCACGTCCTGCACGACCAGTTTCCTGGTAGTAATTCTCTATACTTTTTGGAATGTTGTAGTGGATAACAAAACGAATATCTGGTTTGTCAATACCCATTCCGAAGGCAATGGTAGCTACAATAACCTGCGTATCTTCTTTTAGGAATTTATCTTGGCGCTCAGCACGAAGTTTAGCATCTAAACCTGCATGGTAAGCAACAGCTTTAATCTTATTAGCAACTAAAATCTCAGCAAGTTCCTCAGTGGTCTTCCTGTTGAGTGTATAAATGATACCGCTCTTTCCTTTGTTCTGGCTAATGAAACGAACAATATGTTTTATAGTCTGCTCCTTCTTTACCTTAGGCTGGATCTCGTAGTATAAGTTCTGCCTGTTAAAGGAAGAGATATAAACAGCAGGCGTACGCAGTCCAAGGTTTTTAAGAATATCGCTTTGAACCTTAGGTGTAGCTGTAGCAGTAAGTGCAACAATGGCTACATCCGGGTTTATCATGGTCATCATTTCTTTCAGCCTGCGGTATTCAGGTCTGAAATCATGACCCCATTCAGAAATACAGTGCGCTTCGTCTACAGCGAAAAAAGAGATCTTCAGGTCACTGAAGAAATCAAGATTTTCTTGCTTGGTAAGTGTTTCTGGCGCCACATAAAGAAGTTTTGTCCTTCCTTCTACAAGGTCAGATTTTACTTCGCGCTGCTGCGCTTTAGTAAGAGAAGAATTTAGAAAATGCGCAACATGATCCTTTTCACTATATCCACGCACCAGGTCAACCTGGTTTTTCATTAGCGCTATCAGCGGGCTAACAATGATGGCACAACCTTCCATGATCAATGCCGGTAATTGATAGCATAAACTTTTACCACCACCGGTAGGCATGATAACAAAAGTATCGTTGCCATTCAGAAGACTATTAATAGCCTGTTCCTGGGTTCCTTTAAATTTATTGAAGCCAAAGTACTGCAGTAATGCTGCATGTATATCGTAAGAATGTTGTTGTTGGGAACCAGGGCTTAAAGGTTCAATTACCTCTTTCGCCTTTTTTGAAGCAGCTTTTTTAGTAGCGGGTTTTTTTGTTGTCGTTGCCATTTATCATTTTTTCCGGATCCACCTCCTCGGCAGTTCATTATAAAATAAGATATAGATTTTCAGGAGAAACCACTAATCACTCATCTCTAAAAGGTTGTTTGAGCAACTAATTCCATTTATTTTTAAGGTTAGCGAAGGTAACAAAGCGATTGGCGCAATAAAAACCGCCTTTTGTTAAAGTTTTAACTTTAATGACCATTTAATAAACTGATTAATTATACTAATAACGCAGAAACTTCATATAAATTATGCTCTCTATATAAGCCGCTATTTAGGTAAAGCATACCATAACCCATATTTTTGCGCCGCATGAATCCTATCATTCAAAAGACTGCGTTGCGTACTATAGAAATGGAAGCTCAATCCGTTGCAGGACTTGCTGCTTACATAAATGCAGATTTTGAAAAAGCAGTTGAAGCTATCAATAAAAGCAAGGGAAGATTGGTTGTAAGTGGAGTTGGTAAAAGTGCCATCATAGCACAGAAGATAGCAGCTACCTTGAACAGTACAGGAACACCAAGTCTTTTCATGCACGCTGCCGATGCCATACATGGCGATCTTGGAATGATACAGGACGGAGATGTGGTAATGCTGGTAAGTAAAAGCGGCGAAAGTCCTGAAATCAAAGTCCTTGTTCCACTAATAAAGAATTTTGGGAACGTGCTGATAGGTATGGGTGGAAATGCCACTTCATACATGGCGCGCAATGCAGATATATTTCTAAATACCACTGTAGAACAAGAAGCTTGTCCCAACAATCTTGCACCCACCACCAGCACTACTGCTCAATTGGTAATGGGCGATACACTGGCTGTATGCCTGATGGAATTAGCTGGCTTTACCGGAAAAGACTTTGCTAAGTACCATCCTGGTGGTAATCTTGGTAAAAGAATGTACCTGCGGGTACAGGATCTTTATCCCAACAATGCAAAACCCTCAGTACCTCCTACTGCAGATCTTCGTGAAATAATTATGGAGATAACACATACACGTTTAGGAGCAACAGCCGTTGTAAGTGACGATGGAAAAATAGAAGGCATAATAACTGATGGAGACGTCAGGCGTATGCTTACTAAAGATGTATTGTTAGATAATATAAAAGCAACTGATATTTATTCTCTTCAGCCTAAAACCATATTACATGATGAACTTGCGGTACAGGCACTGGAACTATTACGCCAACATGATATCAGCCAATTGATCGTTGTAAATAAAGAAGGAACTTACCTTGGAATGCTACACCTGCACGACCTGGTGAGAGAAGGAATAGTTTAATTAAATAGTAACCCTATAACATAATGAACAAGAACCACTACGTTGCCATAATGGCCGGAGGAATAGGAAGCCGCTTTTGGCCAAAGAGCCGTGTCGGGTATCCTAAACAATTTCTCGATATACTGAATACTGGAAAATCACTTATACAATGGACATATGAGCGTTTTGCCAATTTCATTCCTGCAGAAAACATTTTTGTAGTCACTTCCGAAGAATATACTTCTATTGTACAGGAGCAGCTTCCGGCATTACCAACAGATAATATAGTAGCGGAACCAAGCAGGAAAAATACTGCGCCTTGTATTGCATATATCTCTTTTAAAGTATTAGCAAAAGATCCGGATGCAACTATGATCATTGCGCCGGCAGATCATTTAATACTTGACAATGCGGCCTTTGAAGCAACCTGTGCTAAAGCAATAGATTTTGTAGAACGCAATGATGCCCTGGTTACTTTAGGTATCAAACCAACATATCCTAATACAGGTTATGGTTACATTCAACATGAGGCAAATTCAGAAGAAGACCATCTTTTTAAAGTGAGAACTTTTACTGAAAAGCCAAATCTTGAGCTGGCTAAAACATTTTTATTAAGCGGTGATTTTTTATGGAATGCAGGCATCTTTATCTGGAAAGCCGATACCATTATCAATCGCTTTGAGAAACACCAACCAGAAATGTTTGAGGTGTTTGCAACAGAAAAAGATAAGTACAATACCGGCGAGGAGAAAGAAGCTATTGACCGTATTTACCCTTTGTGTACCAGCGTATCTATAGATTACGCAATCATGGAAAAAGCGGAGAATGTATATGTAATACCAAGCAGTTTTGGTTGGAGCGATTTAGGTACATGGGCAAGTGCATACGATAACCTGGAAAAGGATTATTTAGGAAATGCAGTGGCTGGTGATAAAGTGATGGTAGTAGATGCTACCCAATGTATGATCTCAGCACCACATGATAAACTATTGGTACTACAAGGTTTGGATGATTTTATTGTTGTAGATACTACCGATGTATTACTTATTTGTAAAAAAGATAAGGAACAAGAGATAAAGGAATACGTAGCAGAAGTAAAACGAAATATTGGTGACAAGTATTTGTAAATAATGACCGACTAATTTTAAGGGCTGCATAATCTGCAGCCTTTTTTTATTCCCAATTCACCGTTAAAACTAAACTACTGTTTCTTACAGCTCAGTAGCATCATTTAATATTGAAAATCAAACTACAACCACTTTGAATAGGGTCTTTCTACTTTTACTTATGGCTTTTGCAACTGCTTATAATGTAAGCGCGCAAGTAGTAGTTAGCGGTACAGTTTACGACATCACAAGAAAGACACCTATTGAAGCTGTAAGTGTATTGTCTACTTCGGGCAGGGGAACTTTCACAGATTCGGCTGGCAGGTATTCTATAACAGTAAGCCCTAATGATTCAATCTACTTTTCTTATTTAAATAAAGCCACGCCCAAATACCCTGTTGCAAGCATTCCAAACATCTACTCTTTTGATATTTCCATTCTTAAAAAAGTACAAGAGCTGCCGGGAGTAACGGTTAAGCCGAGAAACTACAGGATGGATTCTATCCAGAATAGAACGGATTATGCGAAGATCTTCGGGTATTCAAAACCAGGAATAAAAACTTCTACTTTATCAACACCCGGAGCTGCTGGTGTAGGTATAGACCTAAATGAACTGATCAATATGTTTCGTTTTAGAAAGATTAGGTCTACCATGGCTTTTCAAAGAAGATTGATACAGGAAGAAAAGGATAAGTATATCAACCATAGGTTCAATAAAGGACTAGTACGAAAACTCACTGGTCTTACCTCACCTGAGATAGATTCTTTCATGGTGGAATACAGGCCTACTTACGAAATGGTAGTACATCTTAACGACCTCGAGTTTGGGCACTTTATCCAGGAAGCTTATAAGTTTTTCAAAAGAGGGATAAAGGTGAACCGGCAGGTACTTCAAAGGCAGGAGGAAGATTAGTTGGCGTAAATCTGCTAATGCGGAAAATCATGAAACACATCAGGCTTTGCCATAAATAGAATTGCCGGCATCTTTAACTCCGGCATTTCTATTTGGAAAATACTTACATCTAAAAGTTGTTATCTGTATTCTCTTCCAGGGCATCTTTATTATCTGAACCAAGGCTGTAGTAACTATTTTCTTCATCACCCTGTCCCATAGCATCGCCTGTTACATCATTCATGTCAGCATCAGGAATGTCCAAGTCAGTACCAGCTTTAGGTTTCCATCCACGTGCAGCCAGCTCTTCATCTTCTCCCATATCCATATCTGCATCGCGTGGACCAAGCAAAGCAAGATCTTCAGCAGTAACATCTGCCTCTGTTCCCGGTACTATACCAATATCATTGTCATCATCTTCCGCAATTTCTACTGCAGTTATTCCATCAACAGTAGAAGTTCCTTCAATGTTCTTTATGTGTAAGGGATCAATAGCATTACTCCTGCTAAAGCTTTCCACATCCAGGTCCACTTTTCCATTGTTGTTTTCCGGGTTCAGTAGATCTTCCTTAGCCGGGTAATGTGGGTAGCCAGGGAAATCCTCATCAATATTGGGATCGTTTGCTTCTTCTACCTCTTTTGGAGTGTCAATAGCTTCTTTTGGATCATTTTCTCCAGGCGTTGGTTGACCTGGGCTGTCTTCATATTTTTCTTCCGCCATAGTTTGTTGTTTCTTAAGCAGGTATAAAAAATATGCCTAGCCTTTTTGCAACCCGCATCAATCAATAGGTTTTAAATCCCAAAACCCGCTACTGGCGCTGCTTCTATGGCATGCTTTTGTTTGGATATACATCAAACTTTTTCTACAACCATCAATAATATTTTATGAACAAAGAGAGAAAAGTACCAGCGGGTGCCTTTACAGTTGCCCCGGGTATATGGGGTATGAAAGACAAGATAGTCAACTTTTATATGATAGAAGACCAGCAATCAGGAGGCTGGGTTTTGATAGATGCGGGTTTGAAATGGTCATATGGTAAGATTAAAAGTATGGCCACTAAACTGTTTGGTAAAGAGAGTAAACCAACCTGTATTGTGCTCACGCACGGGCATTTTGATCATGTAGGATCAGTAGCACGGTTAGCAGAGGAGTGGGAAGTGCCCGTATTTGCCCATTACATGGAGATTCCGTACCTAACAGGCAAATCGAGCTATCCACCCCCGGATCCATCAGTGGGGGGCGGTATGATGTCCGCAATGGCCTTTATGTATCCTAAGACTCCTATTAATATTTGGCAACATGTAAGGGTTTTACCAAATGATGAAACCATCCCCGGACTAAATGGATGGAAATACATTCATACACCGGGTCATGCACCTGGCCATATCAGCCTTTTTAGAGAAGATGACAAAATTTTGATAGCAGGCGATGCCTTTGTAACTACCAAACAAGAATCTGCTATCTCATCTATGACCAACAGAAGAGAATTATCAGGTCCGCCTAAATACTTTACAACCGACTGGGATGCGGCAGAGGCTTCTGTGCGTAAACTGGCCTACCTGCATCCGAACGTTGCAGCTACAGGCCATGGTGCACCTATGGAAGGTGCAGAATTAAAAGAATCGCTCGAGCATCTTGTAAAGAACTTCAGGGAGATTGCCTTACCTGCCCAAGGCCGCTACCTGCACCAACCTGCAGTGGCTGACGTAAATGGCGTGGTATATGTTCCGGAAAAACAAAACGCTGCAAGCAATGGCATGGTTTGGAAAGCCTTCAGTGTAAGTGCGGCAATAGCATTAGGATTTGTAATATCAAACATCTCTACAAAAAGGAGAAGGCTGCGTTATTACAAACAAGACATGCTGAATTTTGAGTATAACTACTAGTTGAACATCGGGTAATAAAAAGGCTCTTCTGATTGGAAGAGCCTTTATTATTTTATCGAAAGTTGGATTACCCTAATAACCCGGCTGCCCTGCTGATCTCTAGCATTTTATCTATAGGTCTTTTGGCAGCTATTCTTTGCGCTTCATCCATATGTATCTCCGGCGTTTCGTATTCCATACACAGGTAAAGCTTTTCCAGCGAGTTCAACTTCATATACGGACAATCGTTACACGCACACGAATTATTTGGTGGCGCCGGTATGAAAGTCTTATGAGGAGAGTCTTTCTGCATCTGGTGTAGTATACCGGTTTCAGTAGCTACAATAAATTCAGTGGCAGGATCTGTCTTTGAGTATTTCAGTATTTGCGTGGTGCTTCCAATAAAATCAGCTATACGCAATACCGGTTCTTCACATTCAGGGTGTGCAAGCACCTTAGCATTTGGATGACGAACTTTTAGTTTTACGATCTTCTCCATGCTAAAGATCTCGTGAACCATACAAGCACCATTCCACAGCAACATCTCCCTTCCTAACTTTTTGCTCAGGTAAGCACCCAGGTTTTTGTCTGGTGCAAAAATGATCTTCTGCTCTTTAGGTATGCTGTTGATGATCGCTTCTGCATTTCCGCTGGTACAAATGATATCGCTCAATTCTTTGATATCTGCAGTGCAGTTGATGTAGCTGACAACAATATGGTCCGGGTGCTTTTCTTTGAAAGCACGAAATAGGTTAGCTGGTGCACTGTCAGCCAGCGAACAACCTGCTTTCAGGTCGGGCAATACAACTTTCTTGGTCGGGTTCAGGATCTTGGCTGTTTCGGCCATAAAGTGAACGCCGGCAAACACGATCATGTCCGCATCTGTGGATTGCGCTTTTTGAGCCAACCCCAGGCTATCCCCAATATAATCTGCCACATCCTGTATGTCAGGCTCCTGGTAATAGTGCGCAAGCACAATTGCATTCTTTTCTTTCTTCAATCTTTCGATCTCCGAAAACAGGTCTAAATGAACGTCAACTTCCACATCCAAAAAACCGTTTTCGATTACTTTATTTTTTGCTGCTTCGATGTTCATAATTCAGGTAATAGTATTTAAATACACTTATTTATATAAACCCCTACTACTATTACGGCTGTTAATAGCGGGATAACTTCTAAAATTATTATTTGCAAATGTAGAATATGCTGCTTTATCCACTGATATTCACATACCATCCACAGCTACTATTACCATATCATTAAGTGTTGTAGAGGTTTACCAACAGTTGGGGAAAATGAAAGGGCTGTAAAAAAACAGACTCCAGCGGGCAGTTGAAAACAGCAGGCGCAGGTGGAATAACTTCTTCCGGTTCCGGCCACTACCCCGGTTTCGGAAAAATAAAATGAAGTTAGACCCCACGTCTCCACGATTCAGAAAGCCAAAAACCAGCTATATCCACAGAGAATCATGCTTTTAAACAAGAGGCTGTGGATAGAAAAATTCAAGATATTCTTGGAAATGTCGATTATTCAAGTTTTCAACATAAAAGAATTGTGCCAATATATATACAAGCCAAGAAGAACAAGGCTTTCGGCACGTTTTCCACAATTTGTTCAAACCATATATTCCCCTATTTTTGCCATCCACTAAAAAAAGCTATATAACAACATGTCGGTTATTCAAAAAATCAGGGATAAATACGCTGCTGTGGTGATTGCGGTTATTGCCCTTAGTTTGATCGGGTTCATCTTAATGGATGCCTTTGTAGGGCGCGGCTCAGGAATGGGAAGCAGGAGCACTGTAGTAGGTAAGGTGAACGGTGAGAAAATAGACCACAATGAGTTTGAGAGAAAGATCAATGTAGCGCAAACCATGTATGGCCAGCAGGCCCGACGCGAACAACTGATTGGAAATGTATGGGAGCAAACCATTGATGAGATTGTAATGAAGCAGGCGTACGATGAGCTGGGTTTGCAATTCACTGATAAAGAACTGAACGACGTATTGTTTGGACCAAATGCTCCGCAGTGGCTTAAAAATGAATTTACTGACCCGGCAACCGGCGAGTTTAAAGTAAATGACGCAAAGGCATACTTTGCCAACATCAAAAAACAACAGAATAATCCTAACCTGGAAATGTTCCAGGAGGTATATATACTTCCTACTATCAGCCAGGGATTACGCCAGAAGTATATGGCCCTGCTAAGCCAAAGTGCTTACGTGCCAAAGTGGATGGCTGAGAAAACTGTGGCAGATCAAAATGCTATTGCTAGTTTCTCTTATGTAGCTGTTCCTTATTCAAGCATTGCTGATACAGCCATCAAAGTTTCTGACGACGATGTAAAAGCATACATCAATAAACATCCAGAACAATTCAAGCAAGAAGAAGCAAGCCGCAGTATCTCATACGTGAGCTTCAATGCAACTGCAAGCGCAGAAGACACTGCTGCTATCTTAAATCAACTGTCTACACTTCGCGATGAATTTGCTACTACTACTGACAATGAAGGATTCATAAACAGGGTAACCAGCGAAATACCATTTTTTGATGGTTATACACAAGGTTCTAAAATGCAAATGTCAAATGCAGATGCAATCAGGAACCTGGCTAATGGTGAAGTTTACGGACCATATATAGATGCTAACAATTTTGTGTTGGCAAAAATGATTGACCGCAGGCAAATGCCAGATAGCGTTAAGGTTAGACATATCCTGGTAAAGACAGGCGAGCAAGGAAGAGAAACACTTTCTGACAGTATAGCAAAAGCACGTATCGACAGTATTCAAAGAGCGATCCAGGGTGGTGCCGATTTCAACTCTATGGTTGTTCAGTATAGCGACGACCAGGGAAGTAAAGAAACAAGAGGTGAATATGATTTCTCTTCTACTCAATTTGGTGGATTGAGCAGGGAATTTGCTGAAGTTGCTTTTTATGGCAAGACCGGCGACAAGAGAGTTGTGAAGGTTGAAAACGCTTCTTACAGTGGTTACCATTATATAGAAGTATTGAACCAAAAAGGTTTTGAACCAGCCTTCAAAGTAGCTTACCTGGCTAAGCCAATTGATGCAAGTCAATCTACGATCAATGCTGCAAGTGCAGTTGCTTCACAGTTTGCAGGTTCAAGCCGCAACAAAAAGCAATTTGAAGAGAATGCTAACAAGCAAGGTCTTCAGCCGCTACAGATCATGGACGTAAAACCTAATGATTATGCAGTTCCGGGATTAGGTGAAAACCGCAGCCTGGTACGTTGGATTTACGAGAATAAGGCTGGTGATGTAAGTGAGCCTTTTGAAGTAGGTGAGAAATATGTAGTAGCTCTTATTACTGGTGTATCAGAAAAAGGATTGATGAGCGTAAGCCGTGCACGTCCTAGCGCTGAGCCTCTCATCATCAACGAGAAGAAAGCACAGCAGATTATCAACACCAAGTTCAAAGGTGGCGCTACATTGGAAGCTATAGCACAAGGTGCTGGTCAGACAGTGCAGCGTGCTGACAGTGTAAGTTTCGCACAGCCTTTCATTCCCCAGATTGGTAATGAACCAAAAGTAACAGGTGCTGCTTTCAACAAGTCTCTCCAGGGAAAGATCAGCGAGCCAATTGCAGGTAATAGTGGAGTATTCGTAGTAAGAGGTGAAAGCGTTGGTGCACAGGCAAACACTGGCATCAATGTAGAAGATACACGCCGCCAAATGGAAATGCAGTACAAGCAAATGAGTGGCTACCGTAGCATGGAAGCACTTAAGAAAGCTGCTAAGGTTACTGATAACAGGTTTGATTTCTACTAGTAGAATATCAATTCAAATATGTGAAACGCCTCGCTCATGCGGGGCGTTTTTATTTGCTAAAGGTTTGGTTGAGAAATTCCGCAATTCAACAATCTTGGCGTGCAGATCATTTCCTTTTAACACCAATAAACCTGCTGCTGTTGTAAATTTGTAGTATGGAACCGATAGTAAACAGGGTAACAGAAAGTGCACTTACTACAATAGACCTGGAGGACTTTTATCCAAAAGGCGAGATAACTGTATTTGACCTTAAGGACTACTTGTTCATGGGTCTTATTTTGAAAGAGAAGGATTTCAGAGCATCGCTGCAGTCGCACGACTGGGAGCAATACCGCAATAAATATGTAGCAGTTACCTGCTCTGCAGATGCCATCATTCCTATGTGGGCCTATATGTTGGTAGCTTCCAACTTACAGCCGGTGGCAAAAGAGGTTGCTTTTGGTACCGGGAAAGAACTGGTACAAAATGTCCTTCTTCAAAATATCAGTAAGGTACAAGCAGAGGATTATGCAGACAAACGTGTAGTGGTAAAAGGTTGTGGCGATGTACCTATCCCGGAAACTGCTTACGTAGCTATCACTTCATTACTAAGACCAGTGGTTAAAAGCATTATGTACGGCGAGCCTTGCAGTACAGTGCCTATTTTCAAGAAGCGGTAATTGCTTTAAACTATGTACAGGTGGATATAGAACTGCTGCGTGAATATTGTATCCAGAAGCCAGGTGCAGAGGAATGTTTTCCTTTTGATGAGCACACTTTGGTTTTTAAAGTTGATGGGAAGATATTTTTACTCGCTTCGCTCGATGAACACCCTCTCCGGGTGAATGTAAAATGCGATCCTCAAAAAGCGCTTGAGCTTCGGGAGCAGTATGCAGCTGTTATACCCGGTTACCACATGAACAAGAAACACTGGAATACAGTGGTTGTAGATGGTACCATTCCCAGGAAAGAAGTGCTGCAAATGATTGATGATTCTTTCAACCTGGTGAAGAAAAATAAAAAGAAAACCAGCACCAAAACTGGCTGAAACACCCATAAAAGCACTAATCATCTTTTAACGGATTTTACTTCATTTTAATAACATACGGCTGTTAGTGCCGGTAGCTTTGTATTTGCCCTAAAATCCCATACAATGACTCCATTGCACCTGGAAGAACTTTATTCATTAAAGATCCTGGATACAGAAAATGAAGAAGTTTTTCAAAATATAGTGAACATGGCCGCGCTGATCTGTAAGACCAGCGACAGTGCTATTACACTTATTGATAAAAACAGGCAATGGACAAAAGCAGGCACTGCCAATGCAATTAAGAACATACCGGTAGAAAATTCTTTTTGCATTCATACCATTGCTTCCAGGCAAAACATATACATAGTAGACCAGCCAGAAACCAATGAATTGTTTAGCAACAATCCGCTGGTAAAAAAACATCACCTGCGCTTTTATGCAGGTGTTCCTATAAAATCACCTGCGGGTACTACCATTGGTTCTTTGTGCGTGTTTCACTTGCAGCATCACCAGCTAAGCGAGGAGCAGGTAAACGCCTTGCAACTGCTAGGTAAGCAGGTAGACCTACTGCTGGAGCAAAGAGCAGCTTTTCAACAGGCACAGGAAGAAGTGCGGGAATTACAGTCAAAAGAAGGAATCAACAAGTTGATGCTTTCGATGCTGGCGCATGAGATAAAAACGCCTCTTAGCAATATTCAACAACTGCTGGGCTTGTTTCAGCAGGGCGCGCTAAGCAGGGAAGAGCTTACACACCTGGTAGATGACTCGCAGGAGCGGGTAGACCTATTGATATGCACGGTTGAAAAGCTTATGTACCTGGGCACACAACTTCTTCATAGCAGTAGCCGCCGCATGAAGTTCTATAACATAGAAGAGCTTGTTCGCGAAACTGTAGCGCTACAAGCAAAGGATATAGAAGCCAAGCAAAACCTGGTTTCTATAAGCTGCTACATTGATACAGATGTTTATGTAGATGGAATAGGACTTCAACTAGTGCTGAATAATTTGCTTCACAACGCAAACAAGTACACCACCTCCGGCAATATCAATATCTGGATCTTTAAAGAGAAGGATACACTACTTATAAAAGTAGCAGATGATGGAAAAGGAATGGACAAAAAAACGGTTCATACCATTTTAAATGATTCGCCTATAGCCTCTTCTTTGGGTACAAAAAATGAAAAAGGATCGGGCGCTGGTTTATTCCTTACACGTCAGTATCTAAAGCATACCGGCGGCGACATGTTCATATCTTCTTTACCCAATATGGGCACTACAGTAACGCTACAAATCACAGAAGTACAGTTCATCCAAGAAATGAACAAGGCAGTTTAGGTTATTGCATCAGCTTATATTTAGCGGTCGTTCTGTGTATTGTACGGGCGAGCCTGTAATTATTCCCATTTTATAAACATGGCTTCTTCTGTGTGAGGTGATCTCTATTTTTGGGAGATGAATAGTCCTTCTACAGGTATGGGTATGCACGGACAGCAACTTGATGCTCTTCAGCAAGAAATACAACAGTTGGAAATGCAGCTATCTACAGAACAAAGCGCTACAGTGCTTAATGATATTCGTCTTCGCCTTCGCTTTCTTAAATGGAAAAAAGACCTGCTTACGTTGGCTTACAGTAGATTCAGGTAACGATATCTTCAGCTTATCTATTACGAGATCTTACTGTTTTATAAAGTAAGTATGCTTGTTGTTTATATAATCAACTGTAATTAGAACCAGCCGCGTCTTTTGAAGATGAATAACATCATCACAGGCACCAGTAGCATGAATCCTACTGTAACATGAAAACCCCATTGATTATGTGCATAGGGTATGATGTCGAAGTTCATTCCAAAGATTCCTCCTATAACAGTTGCCGGTGCAAGTAGGCAAGTAACTACAGCCATCACTTTCATTACTTCATTCATCTTCAGGTTCACTTTACTCAAGTACAGATCCTGCAGGCTCGTCATCATATCGCGGTAGTTTTCCGCCAGGTCATTAGCCTGTACTATATGGTCGTATACATCCTTGAAATATTTTGTAGTGCGGTCTTCCAGCAATTCGCTTTCACTTTTTATAAAGCCATTCACCAGGTCGCGAACCGGTGACACGTTTCGTTTTAGTACTATCAGTTCTTTTCTCAGGCTATTGATCTTTGCCAGCGAACGGGTGTTGGTATTTCTGATGATCTCTTCTTCCAGCTGTTCAATCTTTTCGCCAAGGCTTTCCATCACTACAAAGTAGTGGTCAACGATCATATCTATCAATGAATAGCAGAGGTAATCAGCACCGCTGTGCCTGATCTTGCTGGACGATAACCGTAGTTTTTCACGAAGGGAATCAAATACGTCGCGGCTTGCATCTTCCTGGAAGGTGAGCACAAAGTTCTTTCCCAACACTATGCTTATCTGCTCCTGCTCTACCGAGCAATGTCTATCGTTGAAGTAAAGCATGTTTAGCAGGCAAAACATGATGCCTTCTATCTCATCCGTTTTTGGCCGTTGCCCAACACTTAAAATATCTTCCACTATCAGGTTGTGTACTCCAAACTTTCTGCAAATAAGTTCTACATCCTTTTTACGTATGCCATCGATATTTATCCAGCTTACATTGTTCGTGTCTTTAAAATCAAAACACGCTTCCGGTGTTTCAGCCTGCATCTCGTTCAGGTGGCGGCCATCGTAGTTGTAAATAAATATCTTGATCTCTTTGGCTTCTTCACGAATGGGTTGAACGGTTGGGTTTACATGAAGGATCTCTTTGGTACGGCCGGTAGTAAAAATGGGCTGAATAATCCGTTTGATGTATTTATGAGGACGCATTGATTAAAGATAGTGGACAGACGATTTGAATGTTGAGATGGTGGCGGTGCTATGGTATTTTCTAGAAGAAAAAAAGCCGCAAAAGCGGCTATCGTTGTTATAGTTTCTCGTATAAATCACGAAGCTTTTGTCGCGTCATTACCTGCTCCCAATTTTTACCAAGTGCGTTTTCCCATAAAGGTTTCATACCAAGGCTTACGTTTATCATGGTATCAAATTGTTCATCAGTCAATCCCTTGCAAATTCCGGTTGGTATTTCTGCACCGCTTTTTTCAACCATACGTTTAAACTCCGCTACTCCTTCCGGGTAGTATTCTTCCAGTTGGTTCATGACGATACAGTTTCCAATGCCATGCTTGGTACCAAGCAAGTAGCTAAGGCCATAGCTGACAGCATGTGCTACACCTACCTGGCTATAAGCTATGCTCATACCGCCGGCATAACTTGCCATCATTAGCTTGTCATCGCTTTCTTCATCCCATGTATCTTTTTCTAAAAATACTTTCCTGCATAGTTCCAGTGCTTTTTCGCCATAGCTTTTGCTGAACTCGTTCAGGTATGTTCCCTGCAAGCTTTCAATGCAGTGTATATAGCAGTCCATGCCTGTATAAAAGCGTTGGTTTACCGGTGCATTAGCTATCAATTCAGGATCTAAAACTATTTGGTCGAATGGAGTGAAATCGCTGTTCATGCCGAGCTTACGCGTAGGGCCTGTAAGCACAGTGGTGCGGCTTACTTCAGCACCGGTACCGCTTAGTGTAGGAATACCTGCTTTATAAACACCAGCTTTCTGTACCAGGTCCCAACCCTGGTAATCGGCAGATGATCCGGGGTTGGTCATCATGAGGCTTACAGCCTTAGCAAGATCAAGAGTAGAACCGCCACCAATGCCTATTACACCGCTTACAGTTCCATATTCATCTTTTAATTGTTGTGCAATACTATCTACATAAGTTGTCTTAGGCTCGTACGTTACATCTGCAAAAATCACCTTGTCATTTTCCTGTACAGGGATCCTTTTTACAAGGCCATTAGCACCATTTTCGAAGTAGTTGTCTACAAGGAAAACCATTGGTCTGTTATCCTTCCTATGCGGTTTCAATATATCATTCAATTGGTTAAAACTTCCTCTTCCAAAAACCACATAACCAATCATTTTGAAATTGCGAAAACTACTCATCGTTTATATTTTTTACAGATGCGAAATTATACTATTGTTGCGGTGGAAATGGCCGACTTTTGGTCTCTCCTTTAGAAAGGACCCTATATGAACGACAATGTGTGGAAACTTCCACATCCTATCAAACTTTGGAACGATACCCGCGATATAGTTAGTAAGAATAAAAAAGTATTTATCGGTATAGCCGGGGTAGCTTCTATTGCAGCATTTTTATTGTTGAGGCCGCGTCGCGACGATACACCTCTTTTTGAACAGACCCTTGTTCAGATGAACAAGGTGGAGGAGCAGGCTGTACAGCAAATGAGCAGGCTGCAGTATGTTCAGAATATGGACCAGGCCGCAGGCATTTTAGCTGACAGCACTTTACCTGAATGGCAAAGCTTTCAAAAACAAGTAGCTACAACCAAGAATTACAAGCTAGACAAAGAACTTAATCAAAAGCGTGAATTGCTTTCTGAATATGCAGACCTAAGAGTGCAACAGGCTAAACTGCTGTATAAAGCTTTTAAAGAGAATTCTAATAAATACGACGAAGAACTAACATTGGTTTACGAAAGGATCAACGGCATACTGGACAGGCTTCAGAACTAAAGCAATTTAGCAGCTCTTTCCAGGTCTTCCGGTGTATCTATTTCTACTCCCATATACTCTGTTACTATCATTTTCATCCTGACGCCATTTTCCAGGTACCGCAGGCATTCTATCTTTTCAGCGCTTTCCAATGGTGTCATTGGCCAGTTGGTAAAATTGAGCAACGCCTGTTTCCTGAAAGCATACACACCAATGTGTTCATAGTAGATAATACTGCCCTCGCTGCTGCGCGAATATGGAATAACTGATCGGCTAAAGAACAGCGCATTCATCTTGTTATCTACAGCCACTTTTACATAGTTAGGATCATTGATTAATTTCTGCTCCGTAAGCACCTGCATCAGCGATGCTACCTGAACATCCTGCCCCTCTTCACCCTCAAAGACCTCTAACAGTTTCTGCAGTGGCTCCTTCTGAACAAAAGGCTCATCTCCCTGAACATTCACTACTATGTCTACATCCATGTCGGCTACTGCTTCTGCTATCCGGTCGCTGCCACTTTCGTGTTGCTTTATACTCATTACTGCCTTACCACCATTGCTGGTAATCTCATTGTAAATGATGTCGCTATCGGTAGCTACAAATACTTCATCAAATAATCCTGTTGCTTTTGTATTGTCGTACGTATGCCTGATCACAGATTTATTTCCCAACTGCTGCATTAGCTTGGCAGGGAAACGTGTAGCTGCATAACGGGCAGGAATAACGGCGATGGTGGAACCACGATTCATGTGTGAATATAAGTTTGAGTAAAGGATGAAGTTATGACAAGGACAATCAACCTCTGTAAATGATGTAAAACTTCAAGTGATAAAGCATAAACTTCGAGGTGGATGCTGAAATAGATTTTCCCGAAATGAACCTAATCCTTCAAATCCTGGTTCTTAAACGGGTGGAAAAGCAACATCTTAAAATCCTCATCTTTCTCATTAGGATAGTACCTGTCAAGGCCATACTTTATATCCTTGGGATCCAGTTTTCGGTAGGTGCCAAACAAGCGGTCCCAGATGGAAAGAACCGCGCCATAATTACTATCGGTATACGGCTGCATGTAGTGATGGTGCACCTTGTGCATATTCGGAGAAACAAATACGTAGCTCAGGCTATTGTCGATCCATCGCGGCAACCTGATATTAGCATGTGTAAATGCGGTAGCCAGCACCAGCAACGTCTGGAAGATCATGACAGCATACATAGGCGCGCCGGAGACAAGGATGCCCATAAAGAAGAATATGCCTCTCAGCACACTTTCTATCGGGTGATGGCGTAAGCCTGTAGTGACATCTACATTATTATCGGCATGGTGCACAACATGGAACCGCCATAGGTGAAAAATCTTATGCTGGGTGATGTGTACCAGCCAGCCACCAAAAAGATCCAGTACAAGGAAAGAAATCAGTATGGCTCCTAACACAGAAGCATTTGTCCAGTACACAAGGCCAAAACCATTAGCCTTGCACCAGTCGCTCATTAAGACAATGATGATAGCAAGAAAAGTATGAATAACAAGATGAATAACCGTAAAGCCGAAGTTGATACTTGCATGCTTCCACTTGTTTCGCTTGTATTGGAGTTTTACCAGCGGGATGGCTCCTTCAATGATCCAGAAGATAAGCAGGCCGCCAACTATAAAAGCCATTCGCTCTAGCGGCCGTTGCTCCAGCGTTTGAAAATGATCAATTATATTTTCGAACATATGGCAAGAGATTATTTAAGCTGAATGTACTTAGCTTCCGAAGCGCTGCGCCACGAGATGCTGTACAAGAGTGCGACGCAACAGTAGCTGATAGTCGATCCGTGGCTGGCAACACAACAATTCCTTCAAAGACCAGCCTATTAAAAATAAAAAAATCCTCCTGAAGCAGGAGGATTTATATAAAGAATGGTTAGTAGCGTATTAGTTGTTGAGCATGAGTGGCATTACCAGCATCAGCAGGTCTTCGTTATCCTCGCTTGATGTTGGTTTGATGATACCTGCTTTGGTAGAAGTAGCCAGTTCCACTTTTACTTCATCTGTTTCAGCTGCGTTCAGCATCTCAATTAAGAAACGCGCATTGAAAGCAATCTGTAGATCTTCGCCATCGTACTGGCAATTCATTCTTTCATTTCCTTCAAAAGAAAAATCTACATCCTGGGCAGCCATTTGTAGTTCGCTACCACTTATAGTAAGAGCAACCTGGTTGGTGCTTTTGTTACTGAAAACACTTACGCGGCGCAGCGCACTCTGGAAATCACCTTTACCAACAACCAGTTTGTATGGATTGTCTGTAGGTATTACCACCTTATAATCAGGGAAACGTGCATCTATCAGTCGGCAGATTAGCTGTGTAGTGCCATGCGAAACAAATAAATGGTTGCTGTTATAGCTAACAGTAAGTTCATCGTCGTTGTCAGGCAGTGCATTTTTTAGCAGGTTCAGCGGCTTCTTAGGCACAATGAAATTCTCGTTCTTCGGACATTTTACATCAAGCCGCTTGTAGCGAACCAGGCGATGAGCATCGGTAGCTACAAACTGTATATAGTCTTTAGAAAGTTCGAAGAATACACCCGTCATAGCAGGGCGAAGGTCATCGTTGCTTACTGCAAACAATGTTTTATTGATAGCCGTTACCAAAGCGCCACTAGGCATGGTAAAAGGGGTAGTATCATCAGCAGTAGGAGCCTTAGGGAAGTTGTCTGGGTTCTCTCCCATCACCTTATACTTACCATTATCGCTGGTCAGTTCTACAGCAAAGTTCTTATCGATATTAAAAGTAAGTGGTTGGTCTGCTATATTCTTAAGAGAGTCGATCAGGATCTTAGCCGGGATACAAACACGCCCGTTTGATTTGCTTTCCACATCCATCTGAACGCTCATTACGGTCTCAAGATCGGTGGCTACAATGGTCAGTTTGCGGTCTTCAATTTCAAATAGAAAGTCTTCCAAAATGGGTAATACCGTATTGGCATTGATCACCCCGTTTATCTGCTGCAAATGTTTGAGCAAGGATGAAGACGAAACAATAAACTTCATTTTGTGATCTGGTTTTAACAAAAGAAACAAACCTACAGTAAAATGTTAATTGCACAAAGATAACCTGAGCACGGAGCTGGGTAAATGCATAAATGTGTATTTCTTCTGTAGCGGCGGTATTAATTCACACCAATCCCAGTGGTAAGTATCTCCTTTATTTGCACCTTAGAAAAAGGTTTTATGATGAAATCTTTTACTACGGGATACGTTTTTGAGCGTACAGCATCGTCTTCATTTACAGAAGAACTTACCATGTACACAGGTATCTTTTTTGGAAGATTTTGCAGCGAAGAAAAAGCATCAAGAAAATCCCAACCGTTCATAATGGGCATGTTCAGGTCAAGGAAAATGATATCAGGAAGCGTGGTATGTTCATTACTAAGGCTGGTAAAATAATCGATGGCTTGCTGGCCATTAGAAAAGCTAATTACCTGTTGTTGAGGATTTACCATTTCAATGATTTTGGTAGTGATCAACTGGTAGATATTATCATCATCAATAAGACACACGATAGGGTTCAGTTCCTTTTTCATTTCAGCTTAACTAGTTTTGTTGGGGGATGTTAAGTTTTTGGCATTGCTTAACAACAAACTGGCCACTTTTGATAAAGCTAAGGGGAAACCACTATTAATGGTTCAAAACAAATGGCAGAAGAGCAAATCTTAAAGAAAATAAAACACTACTGCGCCTACCAGGAACGCTGCCATTCTGAAGTAAAAGAAAAGCTCTACAGCCTGGGCCTGTATAAGAACCAGGTGGAGGAAATAATAGCTAATCTTATAGCAGACAATTATTTAAATGAAGAAAGATTTGCTATTCAATATGCCGGCGGAAAGTTCAGGATAAAGCATTGGGGTAAAAGGAAGATCAGTTACGAACTGAAACAGAAAGGCGTTAGCAGCTACTGTATTAAAATCGGATTAAAAAGTATTGACGAAGAAGAATACGAAAACACCTTGGCCAAATTAGCTTTGGCTAAATGGGATTCGCTGCGTGGGCAGCAGTACCTGGTGAAACTGAATAAAACAAAAACTTACCTGGTGCAAAAAGGTTTTGAACCCGATATGGTTCATATGCATCTACAAACATTTAAAAAAGTATAGCATGTCTACACTCACCTGTACACTTATTCAAACAGCATTGCATTGGGAAGATAAAGCGGCTAACCTGCGCATGTTCGATGATAAGATCAATTCTATAACAGAGAGAACTGAAGTGATCATTTTACCAGAAATGTTCAACACGGGGTTTAGCATGAGACCGGTACAATTTGCCGAAAAGATGACGGGCGAAACGGTGCAGTGGATGAAACAGGTGAGCAAAGAAAAGAACGTGATACTTACCGGCAGCCTGATGGTGGAGGAAAATGGCAACTACTACAACCGCCTTATCTGGATGCTTCCAAACGGCACCATGGGCAAGTACGACAAGAGACATCTTTTTGCATATGCCAACGAGCACGAACATTATACTGCCGGCAACCGCAGGTTGATAGCCTCGGTAAAAGGATGGAAGATAAACCTGAACATTTGCTACGACCTGCGTTTCCCGGTTTGGAGCAGGCAAGGCAGGCGCGAAAAAGACGAAAAGACGATGGAGTACGACATGCTGGTGTATGTAGCCAACTGGCCGGAGCGCCGTAGCCATGGGTGGAAAACGCTGTTGCAGGCAAGGGCTATAGAAAATCAATCATTCTGCATTGGGGTAAACCGCGTAGGCAACGATGGCAAAGACATTTACCATAGTGGCGATAGCATGGTGATAAACCCGCTGGGTGAAGTTCTTTACACGAAGTCACACGACGAAGACATATTTACCATCACGCTCCAAAAAGCCGAAGTGGAAAGCATACGTGAAAAAATGCCGTTCTGGAAAGATGCCGATCCTTTCATGATCATTCATGATGAGGGGCAGGAGCAGTAAACTTCAGTTCCAAAAAATTAGGTGGTGGGCTAGCAGGTGGAATTATCTAGCTGGAGCGAACTGGATGGTCTAGTTACTCTTTCCTCATGGTGAACGTAAAATTTCATTTGCTTTACTGGAACCTTGAATCAGCTCTCTTACCTTCTCCATTTTTGCGTCCACTCCTTTTTGTATGGCTGTAGACGATGGTGGTACTTCTACATCAGGAAAAATGCCGCGACCATTTTTGGGAAGGTCGCTGTTGAGCACTATCCGGTACAGGGGCAGCGATACCCGCAAACGTGTGGCTGGTAAAATAATAACAGGAAGATGCATGGCAGAATTTCCATAAGCGCCTCCGCCTGTTTCTTCCCCTACCACTGTTACATTTTGCTGTCCTTTCAGAAAACCTGTTACAAGCGTGGCAGCGGAAAAAGTATATCCGCCTGCAACTACATAAATGTTTCCATCAAAATGGTTGCGGCGCTTTGGCTTGTAGTGATGCCTCTCAAAATAGCGGAAGTGGATCCTGCCATCATTCATTTTTTTACCCGTAAGGTGCATGCTTAGCCAATACAGGAACCAGGGCTGGATATGCTGCCGGTAAGTGAGCCGCCGGTTGATAGCGGCAACAGTATCTGCAACTTTAAAAGGTTTGTCTACCAGGTACTGCGTCAGCTTCGTACTCGCCAATACACTTCCGCCACTATTCTGTCGCAGGTCCAGCACTACGTTTTCAATCTTCATCTTACGTATGCGCCTGAAACTTTTACGGAAAAAAGAAGGAAGCCTGCCTTCGCTAAAGGTATTAACTGAAAGTACAGCTGTATTGAGTGCAGTATCAATTCGCAGGTTCCGCTTGCTAAGCCGACTCATTCGTATTCTGTCTCGCCTGCTTACTTTATATGGTGCTACTACCAGCGGTAGTGCAGTTGTATCTTTTTTCGGGTAAAAATTGTTGAGCACCTTGTGATTCCGCCTTCCCGATGAATCTACATAATGGATAATATACTGGCTATCGAGGCCAAACGTGTTTTTGTAATAAGCCGGAAAGTTGAAGCTGATAACCTGGTACTTGAAATTGTCTGAATAGCCATCGGTGCTCATCAGGCTAAACATACTGTCGATGATCCTTTGAATAGGGTAGTTGTTGATAGCCGTGATGATGGTGCCGCGTCTTAATACAGAATCCTGCCTGTTCAGGTTACCAATGATCACGGCGCTATCGGGCCATATTTTTACCGACAGAGGGAAAAGCGGCGACTGGTTGCGGCTAAAGTGTTTGCTATATTGTTTGGAATGCCTGACTGCAGTATGACCGCACCTTATTTTACTAATAACCCATGCTACCTTATTTCTAAACTCTTTTTCTGTAAGAGAATCTTGTAAGGAAGCATGGGTTAATGCGAAGTAAGCATCCAAAGAGTCTTTTGGCGTATACCAGTAAAGGCTTGGATGATTGGCTTCTAAAATGTTTTGTAACAGCGAAAGCTCGTTTTGCAATACCTGCGCACTGTACTTGTTGTTTGGATGGAAAGATGCCGGAGCGCCTGTTTTACAACCTGTAAATGCATAGACCGCTGCAGCCAGTATAAGTAAAACAGCAATTCTTTTCACCCTTGCAATATACGTTTCCTCTATTAAGGATTGGCTACGCGAATAGAGGTTATCTCTACATAGTACTTAGGTTCTGCACAACGACACGGAACTCTTTGGTTGGTTCTTTTAAAAGAAACAATCACTTCCATTCCATGCTTTTTGTAATCTTCTGAAAGATTGAGAGGGACTTCTACCTGGTCTTTTGGTAAGCTCAAAACCCAACCTAACCCGTCTACTTCCGGACTTGCGGTCCATTCTATAGTTGCTTTGATTTCTTCTGCACTTTCACCATTCGACATGCTTATGGTATTGCTGTTAGTTTCTTCAAGTGCTGGTGCTGTTGCTTCTTTTGTGCAGCTAGATAATGCCATTATCCATGCTGCTGCGATGAGTATTATGTTTTTCATTTCCTGTCTATTTATTTCTTTTAAAAGAACAAAGGACAGGCCATCCACACATTGTTAAAACTATGCAAACGCTTGCCAGCCCTGGGCTGTAAGCTTATGTGTATTTCCGCCGCGGGTAACTATATGTGAGCCTTCATCAGCAGGAGTCATATAACCAATAATGGAGATCTGCTCGTTCTTTATCACCTTCTCATAATCAGATTGCGGGATAGTGAAAATGAGTTCATAATCTTCACCACCACTTAAAGCACAAGCGGTTGGATCAAGTTCAAGCTTATAGGCAAACTGGCGGGCATCCTCGTGTACGGGTATTTTATCTTCGTGAAGCTTGCACCCTACGCCGCTTTGCCTGCACAGGTGAAGTATCTCGCTGCTAAGACCATCGCTCACATCCATCATACTTGTTGGCTGTACCTGGGCCTGTTCAAAAAATTCCACAATGTCTTTACGAGCCTCTGGCTTTAATAATCTTCCAACTATATATTGTTCATTTTCCAAATCTGGCTGCACTTCCGGCGATTCCAGGTATATCTTCTTTTCTCTTTCAAGCAGGGTCAGTCCAAGGAATGCTGCACCCAGGTCACCTGATACACACAGCAGGTCTCCTTCTTTTGCGCCACTTCTTTTTACTACTTTTTCTGTCACTACCTCGCCTATTGCGGTAACGCTTATAATGAACCCTTTTTGAGAAGAAGAGGTATCGCCACCAATCAGGTCTACATTGTATTTCTCGCACGCAGCATATACTCCTTCGTAAAAATCAGTAAGTGCTTCTACACTAAAACGATTGCTGAAAGCAATGTTGAGCGTGATATGTGTAGGAGTAGCATTCATGGCGTAGATATCACTCAGGTTCACCACTACCGATTTGTATCCCAGGTGCTTTAGCGGTGTATACATCAGGTCGAAATGAATGCCTTCAATTAGCATATCACTTGATACAACTGTCTGCTTTCCAAAATGGTCAATAACAGCTGCATCATCGCCAATGCCCACTAAAGTAGAGGCATTCTGAATCTCAAAATTTTTGGTCAAATGATCAATAAGACCAAACTCGCCAAGGGTAGATATTTCGGTACGGGATTCCATAATGATAGAGTGGTTATGTACGAGTTGCGAAGTTAGAGGTACGATGTGAATACCTGCTCATACTATTTAAGAATGAAAATTTTCTGAAGTATTAAGCCTGGTCTTCTTGATAGATGCTACAATTATTTTCAGCAGTTCGGTCCCTTCGGCAATAAGTTCTTCAAGTTGATGCTGAAAGGCAGGATTAAACTCCTTCAGAAGCTTAAGGAATAGAACACTTTCATCAGCTTCTTCTTCAACTATTTTCAATTTATTGATGAAATCTGCCGTTGATTTAGCTCTTTGCGAAGCACTATAATTTGCAGCTACTGAAGAAGAACACCTGATAAGCTGGTAGCAATACTGCTTATTTAAATAGTGTATGGTAACTGCTGTATAAGCTTTCCAACATTTACAGCAAAGTTGAAGGTTCTGATTTTCAAGTCCAGGTAAGGCATGTACTGTTTGCTTGTTCAAAACAAAATACATACTGTTTGCAGCTAATGCAACCGTACTTCGTACTTCTTACCCTGTACTTTAAACTTCTACTGCTTCCATTTCCCCTTCACCGCCAGCAGCATCTCATCGTGGATTTTGCCGTTGGTAGCCAATATGTGTGGCTGGTATGGGCTGTAAGGGTTGCCGTCGAAGTCGGTAACTTTTCCGCCTGCCTCTTCTACCATTAAAAAGCCGGCTGCGCTATCCCATGCCTGTAGTTTATGCTCGTAAAAACCATCAAAACGACCGGCGGCTACCCAGCAAAGATCAATAGCTGCACTACCTAGTCTTCTTACAGGTATACCACTGCGTATGAATTTTTCAAAAATCTGGAGTGGACCATTTGGAGCATCCAGGTAGGTGTAAGGAAAGCCGGTAACGAGGCAGCTGGACATCACCTCCGTCTTTTCGCTAACAGAGATCTTCTTATCATTTAAAGTAGCGCCGGCGCCACGCTCAGCAAAAAAGAACTCGTTGAAAAAAGGATTATATACAGCACCCAATATCATTTGGCCATCTTTTTCTAAGCCGATACTTACACAGCAGATAGGAATGCCATTAGCAAAATTCACAGTACCATCAATGGGGTCGATGATCCATTTGTAATTGCTATCCATCTTTAGCTCACCTGATTCTTCAGTAAGAATGTAATGATCAGGAAAAGCCGCTTTTATCGTTTCCATGATCACTCTTTCTGATTCATGGTCGGCTTCCGTTACCAGGTTATTAATGCCTTCTTTGTTGCTGATGGTAAAAGTGCCGTTGAAGAACTTCTTCAAAACTTCGGCACCATCGTATGTAGCCTTGATCAATGTTTCTTTTAGCATGCTGCAAATATAAGTTTACCACAATCACCATTATTGTACCAGCGACAGCTGCTGCACCAGCCATTGTTTTTGATAAATAACCTAAAACAGCGTATTTCGTGGTCCTGTAAAGCGAGTGAATGTTTCCATCATCATAGTAAACTACAATGTCAGGTATTTCCTGGAGCAGTGCCTGCATTCAGTATACCGAAGCATCAACGGGTTGCAAGCCGAAGTTTTTGTAGTTGATAATGCCTCTACCGATGGAAGCATCGAGTACCTGCAGCCAAAGTTTCCCTGGGTAAAATTCATTGCCAGTCCTGACAACCTTGGTTTTGCCAAAGCCAATAACCTTGCGTTGTACCAGTGCTCAGGTGAATATGTTCTGTTTTTAAATCCTGATACGCTGCTGCCCGAGGACTGCCTGCAAAAGTGTTATGACTTCATGAAATCGCATACAGACGCAGGTGCATTAGGCATACGAATGTTGGATGGTAGTGGTAAGTTTTTACCAGAAAGCAAACGTTCTTTTCCCTCTCCCACTACTTCTTTTTATAAGCTGGTAGGTTTGCACCGGTTGTTTCCTACATCCCGTGTATTTGGAAAATATTCGCTTGGTTACCTTGATGAACATAGCAATCATGAAGTGGATGTACTGGCGGGAGCATACCTAATGGCGCGCCGCGATCTGCTGCTTGAGCTAAAGGGATATGACGAAACTTTCTTCATGTATGGTGAAGATGTAGACCTGAGCTATAGAATACAAAAAGCAGGGTATAAGAACTACTACTTTAGTGGCAGCAGCATAATTCATTTTAAAGGAGAAAGCACACGCAAAGGCAGCCTGAACTATGTAAAGATGTTTTACCAGGCGATGAGCATATTTGTGAGCAAACACTATAGTGGGAGCAAGGCCAGGCTTTTCACGTTCTTCATCCAACTGGCCATTGTATTGCGTGCTGGTGTTTCGGCTGTTGTAAATTTTATAGTTAAAATAGGTCTGCCCCTATTTGATGCGCTCTTCATACTTGCAGCATTTCACCTGGTAAATGAGCTCTGGATAAATATTGTGCGCGATGGCGATGCCTTCAACCCGCGGCTAATCAATATCTCTTTGCCGGGTTTTACGCTGGTTTTTTTGGTAGCAGCCACACTGGCCGGTATTTACGACAACAAGTACAAACCCTTTAAAGCATTTTATGCCGCTATCGTTGCTACGGTGGTCATGTTAGCAGTGTATTCTTTATTACCAGAAAAGTATAGGTTCTCACGGGGCGTGATACTTTTTGGTGGACTAATGGCCTTGGCCTTCATTACCTTGTTTAGGTGGATGTTGCAAAATTGGGGTATGGTAGAAGATGATGATGAAGAAAAGCGGCAGCAGCAAACATTGGTAGTGGCTACTGCAGATGAATACAAGGAAATAGTAAACCTGCTTAACCAGGCAGGCCTTGCCAACAGGTTGATGGGGCGAATAGCGGCTAATGGTGCAAAAGAGAACTCAGTTACATCGCTCGACCAGTTGCAGCTGTTGATAGAGAACACAAGGGTTCGGGAGGTGATTTTTTCGCAAGGCTATCTTAGCTATAAAAAGATCATTGATCTCATCCAGCAGTTTCCGTCCAATGTCTGTGTGCGTTTTCATGCGAATGGCAGCCACAGCATTGTTGGCAGCGACTCCAAAGACACTTCAGGCGAATTTGTTTCTGTGGAAGGTAAGTTTCAGCTGGCGCACCCGTACCAACGGCGCATGAAACGTATAGTTGACGTGAGCCTTGCATTATTCATACTTATTACTTTCCCGGTTCATATACTTCTCTGTGGTTTTAAAAGCATGTACAATGCTCTCATGGTATTAGTGAATAAGAAAACATGGGTGGGCTTTAGCAGCAACAGCAAAGGGTTGCCACAGCTTTTACCTGGTGTACTTACCACCACCGGTGATCCGGCTAGCATGCAGCAGCTGCAGGCAGATGCATACCAGATAGATCTTTGGTATGCAAGGCAATACACATGGACACACGATCTAAAGATCATTATCAGAAATTACAAAAAACTAGGGCAATAGCTATAGCAGCGGAGGTATGGTTTTGTAGGTAAACCACCATAATGCTGCATTTTAATGTAGTTTCGTAACCTTTTCTTAATCTAAAGTTGCTTAATGGCCATTTTTGATATCAAATTACCATCCTCTATTGCCAAAGTATTACGGCTCCGCGAAAAGAATATACAGAAGCAGCAACAGAAGGTGTTGAAGAAGCTGTTGCGAAAGGCCCGTTTTACGGAGTTTGGCCAGAAGTACCAGTTTGACGAGATATTAATGAGTAAGCAGCCGGGAAAGCTTTTTCAGCAACTGGTCCCCGTATATGATTACAACAAGATATACAAGGAGTGGTGGTACAAGACCCTGGAAAATAAACCCAACATCTGCTGGCCTGGTAAAATAAAATATTACGCGCTTAGTAGTGGCACCAGTGAAGCAGCCAGTAAATATATTCCCGTTACCAACGATTTGCTGCGAGGCAATAAGATGGTAATGATCAAGCAGCTTTTTACGCTGCGGTATTACCAGGATCTTCCTGTAAAATCCATCGGAAAAGGTTGGCTTACCATTGGCGGTAGCACCGATCTTCAAAAGAAGGAAGGCTACTACGCCGGCGACCTCAGTGGTATTACACAAAAAAAAGCGCCGTTCTGGTTTCAGCCATTTTACAAACCAGGGAAACGAATAGCCAAAACAAAAGATTGGGATAAGAAGATTGATGAGATAGTAGAAAAAGCTCCTGATTGGGATATTGGTTTTATAGTAGGTGTACCTGCATGGATACAACTATTGGTGGAGAAGGTGATACAGCGGTATAACCTGAAGACCATTCACGACATCTGGCCTAACCTGGCATTTTTTGTACATGGCGGTGTGGCGTTTGAGCCTTATAAAAAAGGTTTTGAAAAACTACTGGCCAAGCCACTCATTTACATAGAAACTTATTTAGCCAGCGAAGGTTTTATTGCTTACCAGGACAGGCAATATGCTAAAGGCATGAGGCTGGTTACCTCTGTTCACATCTTCCACGAGTTTATTCCTTTTGATGAAAAGAACTTTGATGCAGATGGCAACGTGGTAGAAAATCCTGAAGTGCTGATGCTGCACCAGGTGGAGGAAGGAAAAGATTATGCTTTGCTACTTTCTACACCGGCAGGTACGTGGCGCTACCTTATAGGCGATACTGTACGTTTTACTGATAAAGAACGAGCCGAGATCATTATCACAGGCCGCACCAAGCACTTCCTTAGCCTGGTAGGCGAACACCTGAGTGTAGATAATATGAACCGTGCTGTTCAATTGGTGAGCGAAGAGCTGAATGTAAGCATACCTGAATTTACTGTGGCTGGTGTACCGCATGGTAATTTCTTTGCGCATCACTGGTATGTAGCTACCAACGATAATGTAGATAAAGAACTGTTGCGCGTAAAAATAGATGAGAAGCTAAAAGAGCTGAACGACGATTATGCTGTAGAAAGAACAAGTGCATTAAAGGAAGTTTTTCTTGATGTACTTACCGAGGATGACTTCATGGAATTTATGAGGCTGAAAGGTAAAGTGGGAGGCCAGCATAAATTTCCACGTGTACTGAAGGGCAGGATGCTGGAAGATTGGCAGAAGTTTCTGAAAGGTGAGCTGGTAATAAATAAGTAAAACGAACGAATGATTGCTGCACTACTAAAGGGATTGGCCTTAGGGTTAATGCTGAGTATTTCAGTTGGTCCTGTAATTTTTTCTATTCTCAAGCAAAGCATCAACAACGGGTTGAAAGGTGGTTTTGCATTTATCATAGGAGTTTCGGCCAGCGATATAACATTGGTGATAGCCAGTAACCTATTTACCGAACTATTTGGTAGCCTGCTTGATTACAAATTAGCTATAGGATTGGGAGGAAGTGCACTGCTGATTGCTCTTGGCATTTATGTTACTTTCTTTAAAAAAATAGCTGTGAACGAAAGCGGCATGCAGGTGATCCAGATCAGCACGCACGATTACATCAAGATCTTTTTGGCGGGTTATTTTATGAACACACTAAACCCCAGTGTTATCGGATTTTGGCTGCTTACCTCCACCTCATTGTTGGTTCAATCTTTTAACTACCGCTTGGTAGTATATGCAACTTGCCTGGTAGTAGTGGCTGCTTTCGATATAGCTAAGGTGTTGCTTGCCGGCCGCATCAGGCAAAAACTTACACCTCATAATATCCATATCATCAACCGCATTAGCGGGTTGATCTTAATTGGTTTTGGCGTTGCTCTTACATGGGGCATACTGGCATATGGAGATAGAATAGAATAATCTTTTGCAGGAACAACCACCGACTGTTGTTTCACATTTATAAGCTTCATTGCCAATGGACGAACAGGTTTAAGGAATGAATTTTTTATCAATCTCACTAGACTGAACCATGCGAAACCTGTTGTTTATATTATCTCTTTTCTCTGTTGTGCAGGCAAAGGCGCAAGGTGATATTGTTGTTTTTAAAAAGAACCAGCGCACCTTAAAAACCTTCTTCAAAGGATCTGTAGCCACGTTCATTACTTCAAGTGGTGAATATGTAGCAACTCAGATAACAAATATAAAAAGTGACAGTATCTTTTTTCGTGAGTTGGTGGTGAGGCAGGTGCCTACGCAGTTGGGAGTAACACGCATGGATACCGTAGCTACGGTTTTGCGTTCAATACATTTCAAGGAGATTGCAGGCATACCAAAGCCACGAAAGTTCAACACCTTATCTGTAGGTAATCTGCTGGTATTGGGTGGTGGCGGTTTCCTGGCTGTTAATCTTGTAAATTCTCTTTACATTAATTATTCACCCTTTGCTCAAGATAATCTACGCAATATTTTACCTGCAGCAGGAGCGCTGGCAGCAGGCATTACCATCAATAAGTTGCGCAAAGATTTTTACATGGTTGGTAAAAAATATTCTACTCATTACATCCCACTGGGTACGCCATAAAGCTGGGCTTGCTATCTTGCCGCATATTCTATTGCATGACGGTAAAAGATCTATTCGGTAAACTATTTCGGCGGGTATTCAGGATACTGCTTTGGGCCTTCCTGTTATCTAATATCTACCTAGTCATTTGCAAATGGATAATGCCTCCTGTAACGCTTACACAACTCGGCAGCCTGTTTGGAGGCTATGGCCTCAAGCGCGATTATGTTTCCTACAGTGAAATTTCACCGGCACCAAAGCTTGCCGCTATGGCCAGCGAAGACCAACTATTTGCTGATCATGGTGGCTTCGACTGGAGGTCGCTGGAGAAAAGCATGCAGGCAAAGCCGGGAAAAAGCAAAAAGGTGCGTGGTGCCGGTGCCAGTACTATCAGCCAGCAGGTTGCAAAAAATGTTTTCTTATGGCAAGGCAGCGGTATAGGCAGGTATATACGCAAGGTGCCTGAGCTGTATTATACTAAGATGATAGAATGGATCTGGGGAAAGGAGCGGATACTGGAGGTATATCTAAATATAGCTGAAATGGGTCCTGGGATTTTTGGTATAGAAGCAGCTTCCCAAGCTTATTTTAAAAAACCAGCTATACACATGAGCAGGCAGGAAGCTGCCATGGTGATAGCCTGTTTACCAAGCCCTAAGAGATATACAGTAGTTCCTATGAGCAGGTGGGTTAGCTGGCGCTATCCGCGTGTACTACAACAGATGCGGAATATAGAAGTAGATCCTGATGTGCAGAAGCTAGTACACTCAGGTAAGGCTGCTAAGAAATAAATCAACAGCAGCGATTGCCGTTGCTATGCGTTGCTCGTGAGGGCCCTCTACCAGCACCCATTGCACATCCTGGTTCTCCATTATCTTTTTATATATGTCAAACAGCTGTTGCCTTCTTTCCAGGTCGGGGTATTCGCGCAGTTCATCTTGCACCCATGGAAGGTCAATATTGCACAGCAGGTACAGGTCAGTATGTTGTTCATCTATTTTTTGCAGGATGAATGGATCCACCTTACCAAAAACAAACTCACTCCATACTTTCATCACGTACATATCTGTATCAACAAACACCAGCGGCACCGGTGTACTTTTTACCGGCTGTTGTTGCCATAAATCCGCTGCTTGATCAATAGTGGTTGCTTCAAGCGATAGTTGTCCTTTTGCAATTACCACCAGGTCTTCATACGTGTAATCCGCACCATGTTCGAGTAAATATTCACGTGCATATTCAGCACACCATGTAGTTTGGTAATGGTTGGCAAGTGCTTCACACAAAGTGCTTTTACCTGTACTCTCAGGCCCTATGATCACTACTTTTTTTTCTTGTTGTTTCATGCTGTTACCAGTGCTTCTCTTTTAGTTGCTTTAGCTCTTTTATTCCATTCTGCAAGCCCAGCAAAGGCAAGCAACAACAATATGAAATAATACACACTGGTAAAGACGAAGCCTTTTACAAAATACAAAGGGATAGAAGCGATGTTAGTAAGTATCCACCAGATCCAGCTTTCCACTTTTTTCTTTGCCATGAGCCACATACCAGTGAATGCAGTGGCACTGGCTAGTGCATCGGCCCATGGAATGGCTCCAGGCCAAAATGCTTTTTGTACATATACCAGCGCAGCATAAATAGCTATATAAAAAGCGGCAAAGAACAGCAGGTGATGTAACCACTCCTTAGCCGTAGCATGCGTAACATGTAAAACAGGATGATGCTGCCGGTCTTTTTTGCTCCACAACAACCAGCCATAAATGCTCATGATGGTGTAGTATAAATTCACTGTTGCTTCACCAAACAGCTGCGCATCTATACTTAGGTAGACGTATAAAATTGTATTTACCAGCCCAACAGGATATACCAGGATGTTCTCCTTTTTAGAAAACCAAACACTGGTAATGCCAGCCACTACTGCTAATGCTTCATACCATGTGGTGGCTAACAAGCCTAGTACAAACTGTTGGTATATTTCGTGTAGGTCCAAAACTTTTTTGATAAAGATAGAGGAGCGAATGTTGTGCTTGCCTATTTTATGCACCGCTTACAAAACCTGGCATATGGGAATACTAGGTTGCCTATAACATGTAAATGATTAACCAGCCATAGATCGATCATTTCTGAATGATAGCATTTTCAAATACTTGCTCGTTCACAAAAAAATGATCTAACTCCCCGGCAATATCTGTTTACTATTGCTTACAATCAAGATTTCATTTTCCTACAACTGCTAACTTGCATTTTTAAAAAATACATGTTCATGAAAAGACAGAATTGGTTAATAGCTGCATGTTTCCTTGCTGTGGCTTCTTGTAAAACTACAGGCTACGTTCCTTCTAACGCCAATGATGATGGAAAAATAGAAGTAGTATTTGTACAGGTAAACGATGTGTACGAGATACAACCATTAGCTGCAGGTAAAGAAGGTGGAATGGCGCGGGTAGCTGCTTTGAAAAAAGAATACAAGCAACAAAACCCAAACACCTTCCTGGTGATGGCCGGTGATTTTTTGAGCCCTTCTGTTTACAACAGCCTGCAGTACCAGGGCAAGAGAATTCGTGGTAAACAAATGGTAGAAGCGATGAATGTTGCAGGAATGGATTATGCGGTGTTTGGCAACCATGAATTTGATATCACGGAAAACGAATTGCAGGATAGAATAAATGAATCAGGCTTCATGTGGATCGCTTCCAACACCTTTCATAAAACCAATGGACAGGTGCAGCCTTTTAGAAGAACTTCTGGTGGACCAGCTTTTCCTGAAACACATATTATGCATGTAAAAGATGCTGATGGTACTACAGCTAAGATCGGTTTCATTGGTTTGACACTGCCTTTTAACCGTGCTGATTATGTAAGCTATACAGACGTGATGACAACAGCCAAAACCTTGTATAACCGCATTAAAGATTCTGTAGATGCAGTGGTAGCACTTACACATTTGCTGGTAGAGGACGACCAAAAGCTGGCTAAAGAAATTCCGGGTCTTGCACTTATCATGGGCGGACACGAGCACAATATGCGTTTTGTAAAAGAAGGTAAAGTGTACATTACAAAAGCGCATGCAAATGCCAAATCAGCTTATGTAAATAAACTGCTCATCAACCGGAAGAATGGGAAAGTAACCGTAACGCCACAACTGCGGTATATAGATGAGACCATTGGATTCGATAGCCTGACTAATATTGTTGTAAACAAGTGGACAGACATTGCTGAAAAGAACTATAGCTCTTTAGGTTTTGATGCACGTGCAGTGGTAATGAAGAGTGGTGAGCCTCTGGATGGACGTGAAGAATTTTTACGTAAACAACCAACTAACCTCACCCGCCTTATTGTAAAGGCAATGCATGAAGCTGCACCGCAGGCAGATGTAGCCATTGTGAATTCAGGATCCATTCGTGTAGATGATATACTGCCGGTACCTGTGACACAATATGATATCATCCGCAGTATGCCTTTTGGTGGCGGCATACGTGAGGTAGATATGAAAGGAAACCTGCTTATTCAAACGTTAGAAACAGGAAGAAAGAATACAGGTATTGGTGGTTATTTGCTGCACAGCGAATTTGTTACTTATAACAATGGCACGTGGATGATCAACAATGCATCTATAGATCCAAATAAAACTTATAGAGTAGCAATTAGCGATTTCCTGCTTACAGGTAAAGAAGCCAATATGGATTTTTTAAATGAAAAGAATAAGGATATAGTAAAAGTATATCCTGCTGAAACCTCTACTTCTAATTCACTTTCTGATATTCGATTGGCTATTGTTCGTTACCTGCAAAAGCAGTAATAATTTATACAATAAAAATAGGAGCGTAAATAAGAGATCATTTCCTCTTGTTTACGCTCCTTTTAATTTGCAACCAACTACAAGCGATATGCGCTAAAATGGTGCAGCATAGAAATCAGCTAAAGAATTGGTGTATGCACAATAAGTTATAGGATACTGCTTTTGAAAAACGGTTGGTTGCTTTGCGCCAGTAGGAACCAGCATCAATCCTTTTTTACCATTGTAGTTTACAGGCTGCTCATCTACAAGCTGGCGGTTATCAAACTTAATATCGAAGTAGTATAAGTATGGGTAAACCCAGCTTACGTAATTATGCTTCCTGGTGCCAACACCGCTGCGCAACTCCAGTTCATCATAATTATTTTCAATTGCATGCTGAAACTCTACTGCATTTAGCGGGACATTATTCAGCACCGGCATTACATCAAACTGTCCATCCATCAGCACCCACTTATTATGTTCTTTTAAGAAAACTTCCATCAAAACATGACCTGCACCATATTCTGTTGTTTCTACATCTTTTGTTTTCAATGCCAGTACACGCGCAGGCATACCCATAGCATTCATTGCAGCTGTTCCTACTATCCCGTACTCAACACACCTGAAATTCTTTCCTTCTTTTACTTCAGCCAAAATGGAAAGAGCATCACTTTTCTTTGGTTCATTGTCACCATCATGCTTCCACTGGCTATGTACCCAATGCAGCAGGGCAAGTGCTTTTTCTGTTTCGGTTTGTTTATTTTCTACCACCTTGTCTAGCTGGTATTGTTCTCTTAAGGTTTGTAAATATTTATTGTTCGCGCTGGTTTGATATTGGAATTTATATCCTTCTGATGTTGCTTTATTATCAAATCCAATACCGGTTAATTGCAGGCTTCTTACCTCTGTTAGTGCATAATCACCTTTTGCAGTAAGTACATAAAATTGCTTTTTTGTTTCCCTGTTTACAGGAAAAGCAATGGAATCAATATCTGTGTAAAAAGCAAACTGAATATCATTTTTACCTGCAAAAAAATCAATTGGGTCCGGTGATATATTAGGGCTTATGGTCCAGCTGCCGCGTGACCACCAGTCGTTGAAGCGGTAATCAGCTTTCATAGAATTGGCACGGATAACAGGTAAACCTTTATAAGTTGTTTGTGCGTAACTAGCTAGTTGTGCAAACAGGAGCGTTAGTAAAAACAGTTTTTTCATGCATCATTTTTTAGGAACTTAAAAATATAAAGTGCATGTGTAATCTCATATATCGAAAACGATGAACGTGCCTTTTTACTGGATGAACCACCTTTTTATCTAGACGAAGATTAAGAAGGAATTTACCTCTTCAATTGCTCCTTTATAGGTGGATTATTTGTAGGAAGTTTTTCCAGTAAACTGGTTGCTGTAAAACCATGGATGATGATAGAGATGAGAACGATAAATCCAACAATGGACCATAAAGCAGATGGCTCTGAGAACTTAGCTTGTAAAAGCGCAAATGATAAATAGAAGAAAGAGCCAATACCGCGGATACCTAAAAAGCCGATCGCCCATTTCTTTCTGCGGTTGATAGGAATATCATATAAAGTAAGCCACACCAATGCAGGCCTTATAATTAGCAGGAACGCCAGGCTCAAAAGTATCATTGGCCAGGTAAGTGCATTTAGTAAACCGGACACAATTGCACCACCAAAAAGGATGAGCACTATTGCAATAAGTATACGTTCTATCTGGTCGGTAAAGTCGTGCAGATTCTTGTGGTACTTGTGGTTGATCTCGTAATTGCGTAGCGTAATAGCAGTAACAAAAACCGCAATGAAGCCATAGCCATGCACCAGTTCAGTAAAGCCATATACTAACAGTGTGGCAGACACAGCCACAAAACCATCCTTTATTTGTATAGCCTTTTTTCGCTCGGGAAGGTCGAAAACAAAATATGCCAATATGCGACCAATAATAAAGCCCATAGCAACACCTGCCACTACACGGTATACAAGGTCTTTCCACACCCAATGCCATACATCAAGCTGTTCATTACCAGCCAGCATTGCCACGGCTATTGCAAGCCAGGTAAAAGGAAATGCTGTACCGTCGTTCATACCAGCTTCGGCTGTCAGGCTAAAGTGCACTTTTCCTTTATCACCTTCCATAGGCGGCCCTACCTGTACATCGCTGGCAAGCACCGGGTCTGTTGGCGCCAGGCATGCTCCAATTAAGATTGAGCTTGCCCAATCCATGCCTAATGCATATTTACATAAAACAGCCATAGCTGCTATACAAAGAACCATCGTAATACTTACCAGCCTTAGAGGTACTGACCAAGTCATTGGGGCAAAGGGTTCGTCAATTTTTAAGCCGGTACCCATCAATGAAATGATGACGATAAGTTCAGTAAGGTGTACTGTAAAATCCTCGTGAAGCAGCGGATCAGGATCAGGCAATTTGGTAAAGATCATGTAGAGGATCATACCTGTGACCACGTATACTATAGAATAAGAAACTTTTGTTTTCTGGCTAATAGCAGGCATCCATGCCATTAGCAATGCTGCCATACCAATAACGGTGATACAAATTAAATAAGTGGCCATTCTGTTTCCTACAGCTTCAAAAAACCATGCCTTTTATAATTGGCATAATCCTTTTTACCTATAGATAAAAGCATAGATATGGACCAGCAGAATCAAGCCGAACAGGCAGGACAAGAAGGGAAGCCATCGCCCATGGCACAAAACGAGAATCCACGAGCCAATGAAAATATCCGCCAGGATCCGTCTGAGGATCCTAAGCCAGATCCATCTGCCACAGATAGAGTAGGCAGTGAGATAACTGATGGCGAAGGAGGATAAGATGCATGCGATGTATCAAAAAAGTTATCGCTTCACTTGCTTGAGCATTTTTTGGATGTCATGCTCGCTGCCCAGCAATTTCTTAAAGTTGGAGTAGTAACTACCATCAATTGTAAAGAAGAAAGAAGCGTCTTTTGTTTCACTCCAACCAGATTTCATAGCTTCGAAAGCAGCAGCGTTCTCTTTGTGCAGGTTTAAGAAGGAATGCAATAATTGAGCATTCAATCCCGCGCTCATTTTGTTATTGAACATGATAGGTCCATACGGTATTTCAGGAGACAACCAGAGGAGGCGCATCTTGCTCCTGTTAGAGGCATCTTGCTGTACATACCTGCTATATTCAGAATAACCTACTGCGGCCACATCAGCCATTCTGCTCAATACCGCATCAACAGCTGCATCATGTATTTCGCTATACAGCACGTATTTAAAAGTACTTTCAGGTGAAGGAATGCCGGCACCAGCCAATGCCATGCGTGGTACCAGGTAACCTGAGGTAGAGCCCCTGTTGACCAGCGTAAGGCGAAGCTTTGAACCCAGTTTCTTTAGCTCTTCCAACTTATGAACCGTAACCTGTGGACCAGCTATAATGGCTGTGCGATAACCATCAGATATTTGGCGTGTAACTTTTAGCGTAGCGACTGCACGCATATTATGTTTACCCTCCGACTCCAGCAGCAGGTAACCAAAGGTGTTGATCAGCGCGATGTCAACTTCATTTTTTTGCATGGCCTGTATAAGCGCGTGCACCGACTCGTAACTTTTTATAGAAACATCAAACTTGTATTTGTTACGTAAATGATCTGCATATGGTTGAAGACTTTGAAGGCGGCTGTTATTGCCATAACGGTAAGTAGCTAGACGCACCGTTTGTGCAGTGCCCTGTACTACCAAGGCCGTGAAGAGGATTAAAAAGATAAAACGCATTGGGGGTAATTCTTTAAGCGAAACTACGAAGGGTAAGTTTTTCTTCTGACCACATAATGGGGTGGTTTTTTATTGGCGAAAAACGCTGGAAAAGCCTGCAGGCCTGCATTTCGCAATGTTTGTTTAGCACTCTAAAAGAACCCTTGTTAACCAATTTTCTTCCTGGAAATTCAACTATAAATTTTTGGAACAGTGTTTGTCTTTGATGGTGCAAACATCTCCCCGATGTTATCCATAATCTAAAAACTTATGATATGTATTGCCTGCCAAATAAGCTTATTAGGAAAAAAATGACCAGGAATAGCGAGGTAGTGGAAGCGATGATCCATCTTGCTGATATAGCCCGTGAATTGAATGTTTACAGGAAGTTTCCAAGGTTTGTTTTTAGAAACAACAGCGATCTCCAAAAAAATTTTGAAGAGAGAAAGCAGACTTTCAAATTTTATGCAGCTATGTGTGCCAGCAGGCTCAACCTGGCGAGCTAGTATCAACCAGGTTTATCAACTTATATCCTACAGGGAAATCGACTTTGCCAGCAATAGCAGCATATTGCAGTTCTCAATATACCTGCTAAGGTTTATCCTGTCTACTGTATCGGTTGGTTTGTGATAGTCTTCATGATCCTCTACGCTTACGAACAAAAACGGGATGTTCTTTTTGTGAAAAGCAAACTGGTCGCTCAGCTTTGTCCAGTCTTCACGCGATGAACCATAGTCATGGCCAATTAGTAAAACAGTATTGGTAAGCGGCCTTACCTTTTCTACCACGCTTATATAAGCCGGGTAGTGGCGGGTGCCGGAAGCAAACATCTCGTTGCTGTCGCTACGGGCTATCATATCCATGTTCAGGTTAAACTTGATGGCAGACAACCTGTTGGTGCTATCCATGTATTCTACAAATTTGTGAGCACCTTGCAACCCGCTTTCTTCCCTATCGAATGCAGCGAAAATGATGGAGTATGGCTGCGGGTTCTTTTTAAAATATTTAGCCATGGCCAGTAGACACGCTACACCACTTGCATTATCATCTGCTCCATAAAAAGTACCCCGGCTATTCTTGCCTACATGGTCGTAATGTGCGCTTATAACCATGAACTTGTTAGGTTCTTTTTTCCCCTTCAGCCAGCCGATAACATTCTTGCCGGTGGTATTTCCGAATGGTCCTCTTGCAGAAAAAGTTTGCACCAGCGAGTTGTCCAGGCTATCAAGTCCTGCAGCTTTCATTCGTGCTATCACCCGCTTCATTGCAAGCTCATGTCCTACCGATCCCGGGGAGCGTCCTTCGCATGTATCAGATGCCAGGAACTTTAGATCCGTTACTATTTGTAAGCTATCAAGCAGTCTTGTTGGCTTTACCCATTTTTTATTGGCATAAGCCGCACGTTGCGCATCTACCGAAGGATAGGGAAGCGCCAACTGGCAGCTTGCTGATGATTGGTAGAATAGGGTAATGATGACAAGGGCAACAAGCTTATTCATGTGCTGGTAAATTTTACGCTACAAAAAATTGAAGATATAGCATCGGCCTTAGCTGCACTCATTAATTGATGAGCTGTCAATCTCCTACTTTACGAGATAATGAAGATGATAAATGGCTAATCCTATTTGCTTCTTACACTATGGCTAACGCTTTAGATTAAAATACTGCATGTACTTGTAAGGAAGCAATAGGTTTTATAGTTTAACATCATCATTCACATGGATGTTTGATCTACAATTGTCCAATCATGCAAAAGATCATTCTAAGCGTACTGTTGTATACACAGGTTTTTCTTGTAGCCGCACAAGACAATTGGCAGTTTACCTCTCACTTCAATGTAGGATGTAACCTTACGCTGAACTATAGGGTGAGCCAGCAATTTCCTGGGCTGCGCATGTTTGCAGCATATAATATCAATGGTATAAACAGCAACAGGTTGCTGCTGAGTTACGCTCCTACAATTAGTATTTACACCAAATCACTCGGCGCTAATCTCAATCCATTGATTGGTGATATCCAAATGGATCTCACTAATTCTTTTCATATAGGCTATGGCTGGGAAGACCTGCCGTATACCAAGTATTACCGCACCATCAATACAGGTGGGTATTATAACATTGCTACTAACAAGAAGTACGCGCTCATGATCGGGACCAACTTCATTGTAAACAATAACAAGCGCAACCAGGTGGTTGGTTCATTCAGTTTTTCCTCGCCTAATGTTTCAATTAATTATTACAATGATGGCGCAGCGCCATTCAATATTCTTCCGCTGGCCGACAACTTTGACAGGTGGTGGACAGGTGGCTTTGGTGCCTTCCTTCATAGCCATAGCAATTACAATATCCTCGAATTTTCTTTCGACCAGTTTACAGGTTACTCGCCCCTGCTGTACGAGTTATCGAATGTTATAGGTATCAACATGCCCCAGTATAGTTTGCCGGATTCTACCGTTAGCGGTCGCAATAGTAAAATACCTCCCACATACAATGCTTCAGCTTATAACATCCGGTATTTTCCTGCTGCCGGCTTTGCCATAGATGCAGGAGTACTAGGCTCGCTGCGCACACAAAGCGGAAGAGTGTTTGGCCTGCAGGATATCATCCATGTGCGCGGGCTTTACCCACTACATCCAAATAGCGATATCAACAGGTACTATATAGGTGGATCATACAATAATCTTCAAAATGTCAAACTGTAAGCTTATCCCGGTGGCGCTTGCATTGTTGCTAATGCAATCGTGCATGCAAAAAACGGTACCGTTTTCTTTCAATAAAGATGTTGGGAAAGACCACTTCTTCAACCAGCTACTGCCGGCTGCTCAAAAGCTGTATCCTGACCAGGATATACAAAAGCTGGAGTCGGTCAGAATGTATGCTGCGGTTTTGAAAGAGGCTTATATAGAAAAAGATTATGTGCTGGAGTGGAACGAGATGAATGATAGCTCACGTAAAGAAAAAGTTACCTATCATAAAGTAGATGGATATGCTACACGGCTTTACCTGGGATTGGTAACTACATCGCCAAGCAATATCAATGCAGCTGTTTTCTTCACGGCTAAATTCAATCCTGATAGAGAATGCCTTGGCTTTGGTCCGGCATATTTTGGCGTTGTTAATCCATCATTGCAGTCCATCAGGTTTACTACTGATTTGGCGGTAAAACAACCAGCGGGCAATTTTCAGCTGGTAGTGCAAGGAAAACAAACACGGCCGGGAGGAGTGCTTTTCGTTTCTCCAGATTTCTTGAAACCTGCGTTTGGAAATATCACTTCTATCAAAGTAGAAAAGATCGTTTTTCTCGACCCTAATAAAATTGGAGGATATAAGCCAGTTGTATTTCCTGTAAAGGAAGTAATGCAGGATGAGCACGCGCTGTTATTTAGATATTTAACTACTATCCAGCTTTAATAACTCACGTATATGAGCGACAAAAAGAACCACCAATTCTCTATTCGTTTGTTCCAGTCAAACCGGTTCACGAACCGAAACAGCAACTACAAATGCCAGCAAGATGAGGATGATGGAAAATATTATTGCTATAGAAGAGTGCAGGGAAGGTGGGTACAATGCAATGGTGTTCCATACGATACACCACAAGAGTGTGAAGAGGCTCTAAAGACGGTTAAATGATAGTTCATCATTTATTTACATATAGGAAAACGCTTGCAAGCCATAAAGGGAACCCGCTGAAATCCGCTACCAGCAAAGGTTTCTTCCCCATATTGTGAAAAACATTCTTTGGTTGAAAACCATGTTGAAGGTTACCTTTCTTTAATATTTGTATTAACGGTACCCTAACTAAAATTAATATCATGGTTCAAAAAACATATTTCAAGACTAAAGATTATTGCAAAGTAAAGTTCACCTTGAAGCCTGAAGCAGCTGAAAAAGTAGAGATCCTTGGTCTGAATAGTGATTGGGAAAATGCAGTTGAGATGACAAAAAAGAAAGATGGTTCTTTTACCTGCGAACTATCTCTTCCAAAGAATACACAACACGAATTTAGATATCGCGTAAACGCTACACAGTGGCTTAATGAGCCGGAAGCTGACCTGCACCAACCAAATGTGTTTGGTGATAACAATAGCGTGATCGTCCTTTAATATTCCTTGATAATTTTACTACCAAAGCCACCCTGTGCACATGGCAGGGTAGCTTTGGTATGTAAATGAGATACTAAGGTTACTGGCGTTATATTTCATGAACGGGCATTTGCATTAGTTGATGAATGAATATCTTAGGATACTTTTTCATCAAATACAACTGCTATGAAAGTAAATGCCATTAACTGGTTCGAGATCCCGGCTGAGGATCTTGAACGCGCCACTACATTTTACGAAGCCATATTCGATCTACAGTTAGTACCCATGGATCTTGGGGAATTTCGCATGCGAATGTTTCCTACAGAGCCAGGTGGTGTAGGCGGAGCTATATGCCATTCTCCCGGTTTTTATCAACCATCAACTACAGGTGCTTTGGTTTATCTTAATGGCAACCCAGACCTGCAGGTAGTGCTGGATAGAATAGAAACAGCAGGTGGGAAAATTCTTATACCTAAGACTCAGATCTCCGATGAGATTGGTTATATGGCTGTATTCCAGGATACAGAAGGAAATCGCGTAGCACTTCACAGTGATCCTGTTGCCCAGTAAGTTTCATTTGTATACAATATCTTCTTTTTAACTGCATGCTATAGTTTATGTCGTGCTTATAATGCATAGCAGCAGTAACTTGAGCCGAAATTATAGTACACGTTCTATGAAAACATTATATGCTTTGCTACCTGCCTTAACTATTTCTGTTTTGCTTGGCTGCTCTAGCCCCAGGAGTATATCTGCCAATGAAACAGCTGTGCCGCCGGATTTTGGTAAAGAGCAAACTACTTTACTCGTGCTGAACACAGACCACACGCATATCAACAGGACCATTCATTCCAGCATCGAAAAGTTTTATACGGGTCCTTTTGAAATGGTTGACCCTACTATGATAAACAGCAGCAAGTACAGCGACAGGCAAAAGTATCGTTACATGTTTCGCACTACCGTCAGGTACACTGAAGCTGTGAATATGGGCATGTCGAGGATGGCGCCCAGCTTCACTTTTAATTACGATGTAGTAGACAGGCTGCAAGGAAAACAATATGGAAATGCTAAGTCTACAGGAACTTATAAGAACTGGATAGAGACCTATGTAAAAAGGTTAGAACAAGTAAGGATAGCTAACGAGGCTAAATAAACTCGTTCGCTCTAAATAAAAAAACCACCCAGTCCAGGGTGGTTTTTTTATTGATGTTTATTTCTCTATTGAGCTTTCTCCGGGCTTTCAATATTCAGGAAGTTATTTTCTTCTTTTTTACGTAAACCAAAGTTGTAGCGGATGTTCAGCCCAAAGCGGCGCGTATCACTTTCACGGTAGCCGGTGGCATTTACGGTCCCTTGCTGCAGACTGAAGTTATTGTTGTTGGTAAAGAATACATCAGTAGCACTTAAAGACACCATCAACTTCTTTTTCAGGAACTGCTGGTTGATGCTAAGATTAAGTGCGCCAAAGGAGCTGAGTTCGTAGAACTGCAATTGCCCATTGAAGCGCGCAAAACCATTCAACACAAACTGTGTATTAGGCGTGATGCGCAAGGTCTGGTAACTAAAGATTGACCAGCTTCCGCGCTTAAACTGCAGCGGGCTGTTTTCGTAGCGGCCATTATAGAAGTTATGGTTGTACTGTCCGCCTACTACTATAAAATATCGTTTACCCGGCGGAATGGCACCTATCAACCTGAAGTAAGTTTCTTTGTTGGTGCCCAAGTTGTCGTAGGTGCGGTAAGCAAGGCTCCTGCTGGTGTCAGCCTGGTATATCACGTTTGTAAAAATGTCTTTTGTTTCATTTACACCTAACGCAAAAATGGGACGCTCATTCACAGAGATGTTGGCCTCGTAATTCTGCGTGAACTGCGGCCGCAAAGAAGGGTTTCCTGTTTCAAACATGTACTGGTCTATGAACCGCGGAAATGGATTGAGCAGCTCGTATCCAGGGCGGCTGATAGTGCGTCGGTACACCAGGTAAGCCCTCAGCTCATAGCTCATTATGGTCATCAGGTTGCGGCTGATATACACATAAGGAAAAAGGTCGGTGCGATGGATATTGAAAGAGGTATCCTTGGGCACCATCTGGTTACCTTGCATGTTTGTATTCTCCAGCCTTGTTCCCACTTTCAGGGTTATACCAGCTATTGTTTTGGAGCCTTGTAAAAATGCAGCATTGATGTTCTCATTGTAACGGTAAGCCGCAGTACGAACAGCATCTGGCAACATGTTGCCGTTTATTTGCCTGAAGAAATCCGTAGTATTTCTAAAGCTGGCAACCGTTGATTTAACACCAGCTTCCAATGTTAGTTTTTTTGGCAGCTTCCAAAGCACATTACTGGCGGCGCTAAAAAAGTTGAAGCGCGTGTTGATGTCACCAGCACCTAAGAAAGGTTCCCTAGCAGGTTGATTGAAGAAAGTCCCAAAGTCCTGGTGACTACTGCCTGGCGTACCTGTGTAAGAGAAGTCATTGGTCCACTCCGAGCCAAGACTATCGATCTTGTACTTTGTAGATATAGCTTGGGAAATAGTTGAATTGGTACCTGTATTATTTACGTTAGCAAGGTTCGATGTGATCAACTGTCCATTGCTAATCTTATTTATCTGCGAGCTGTTGATGGTAGCATTATCAAAACGGTTCAGGCTAAGACGGCCATCGTAGCTGATCTCCCATTTCTTGTTGATCTCGTATCCCAATCCGCCACCTATATAAAAACTACTACCCGGATAAACGGTATTGGCATTTTGACTAAGCAAAGAATCAGCAGCGAAAAGTCGATTGGTGATGATATTATCATACGACTTCCGACGTGTGTACTGCAGGTTGATATAACTGCTCAGTTTGCCACTGCTGTTGTTCAGGTTCAATCCCGCAAACTGGTTGCCATACCGCCCCTGATTGAAGCCGGCATTCACACTTCCTGTCAATCCAATGCGTACCCCTTTTTTCAGCACCACGTTCACTATACCACCACCACCACTTGCATCGTACCGTGCAGAAGGTGTACGTAATATCTCAATGTTTTGAATAGAGTTAGGAGGCAAACTCTTCAGCATGGTTGCCAGGTCCTGTGCGCTCATCCGCTGCTCCCTGCCATTGATGTAGATACGTGCAGGTGTTGTACTGCTCAGGTATACATTACCATCCTGGTCTACAAATAAGCCCGGCGTTTTCTCCAGGATCTCGTAGGCATTGGTGCTGCTTACAGCAAGTGCTTCAGGGTCTACAATTGTCTTGTCATCTTCCTGTCGCATGAGCGGCCTGCTGGCAGTAACCACTACACCACCAAGTGTAGATGCAGCTGGCGAAAGGGAAATACTAAACCTGTTGTCACCTGTTACCACTATCTTTTTCTCCGCTTCCAGGAAGTTTACAGAAGTAGCACGCAGTATATACTGCGCTCCTTGCTGAAGCTGGAAACGAGCCACGCCTGTACTATCAGTAACTTTCTGTACAACCATTAGTGTATCTGAGGCAAGTAGTGCTTTGGTTGTAGCAAAAGGAACAGCTTGTTTGGTATTATCAACTACAGAAATGGTAACGGTACGCTGCTGAGCAAAAGATCCAGTAAAAATTGATAACAACAGGAACGTGTAAGAAGCAAGTAAACTACGCTTAAGGGTTGTTCTATTAAAAGAACGGGAAGATGGGTGCATATATAAAAGGTGTGTGTACTAAAAGGCGCGGCAAAATTAGGCGGACTTATATTTTCATATTAAAGATTAACATGAACGGTAAAAGCAAGCAGTTGCTTCGGTCAACTTGGTAGTTTTGGAACCATTCAATAGGAGAAAAGATGTTGTGGTTAATAATGTTTTCTTAATTAGCTTGTCAGCCAAACAGCAATATGAGTGCATCCAATCTTAGCAGGTCGCTTGGCTTACAACTCGTGGTGGTAGTGGTGATAGGCAACATCATTGGCTCAGGCGTGTATAAAAAAGTAGCACCCATGGCTGCAGAGCTTCAGTCGTCGGGGTGGGTACTTGTCTGCTGGATCATTGCCGGCATTATCAGTTTGTTTGGTGCCTTGTGTAATGCAGAGGTGGCAGGGCTTTTAGCTGATACAGGTGGCGAGTTTGCCTATTATAAAAAAATTTACAACCGGTTTTTCGCCTTCCTGTTTGGCTGGTCACTTTTCACGGTTATACAAACGGCAGCCATCTCATCGCTGGCTTATGTTTTTGCTGAATCGCTGCAGAGCATTATCCAGTTACCGCCTGTTTTAGCTTCTATGTCTGAAGTTTCTATCGGTGAGGTATTTTTTCCTTTCGCGTACTTCGAGGTTAAACTCATAGCCATAACACTCATCATCCTTCTCACCTGGATAAATACTCATGGTGTAAAAACAGGAGCAGGTGTAAGTACAGCAATACTACTGCTGGTATTTGCAGGCATATTTACCATTATCATCTTTGGTCTTAGTAGTGGCCGCTCCGACCTTAGCAGGATCTCACTACAAACACTTGATGGATCTACCGTTTCTACCAGCAGCGTTTTCACAGCCATGCTTGCGGCATTTTGGGCATACCAGGGTTGGGCTGCTATTGGATATATAGGTGGAGAGATAAAAGATGCGAAACGTAACATTCCGCGAGGCATTACAATAGGTGTGCTGGTTGTAATAAGCATTTACTTGTTGGTAAATGCTACTTACCTGTCGCTGCTGCCTGTGGATGCATTGCAAGGCGTGTATACCAGTGGTAACCAGATTGCGGCCATAGAAGCTGTAAGGAGTTTCTGGGGACAAGGCGGTGGCTTATTCATTTCCATACTTATTCTTATCACTACGTTGGGCTGTACCAATGCTACTATTCTTGCAAGCAGCCGTCCCTATTTTGCCATGGCGCGTGAAGGCCTATTTTTTAAAAGCGTAGAAAAACTGAATGAGAAAAAAGCACCAGCTAACTCGCTGCTTTACCAATGTATATGGGCATGTGTATTGGTGCTGTCAGGCACTTTCGATCAACTGACCGATATGATCATTTTTGCAGTATTTATATATTATGGCGCTACCACGTTAGGTGTATTTATTCTGCGGAAAAAAATGCCGGATGCTCCACGGCCTTATAAAGTTTGGGGTTATCCAATCGTACCGGCGATTGTAGTGTTGTTCTGTATAGGACTTGTGTTCAATACATTTTTCAGCAGGCCACGTGAAGCTGCAATGGGATTGATATTAATGTCTACAGGAATACCGATGTATTATTTTTTCAGAAAGAAATATGTGCAGGACTCAGGTGGAGATAATTAGGAAAAAAAAATCATAAATGAAAAAACTACTGGAGTTGTTGTTGATCGTACAGACCAACAACAACTGCAATATCTACAAATACAACTTCTACTAACACCCTTTGCTGCTATCCAGTAGTATTCAAAAGAACATATAAACTTCCGGCCCCAATAAATAAAACCAGAAGTATAACGAGGTATTTACTTAATGCATTATTCTGCTCCAATATCTGTTCTATTAGCCCCTCCAGCCAATTCGTATCCTTTTTCATAATATTAGATTTATGAGGAAAGTAGATACAATAGTATGCCAGCTGCATTTTCCTGGAACCCGCGCCAATACTGGGTTTCACATAAAGAAGATTTTACCTGAAATTCAATTCATAAGGTTTACCAGGACAATTTTGAAGAATGCATATTGCTAAGTTCATGTGAAATTAATTCAACATGTCATGCACCAATTGTTGCTAAAAAAGAAGAATAAGCTGAAATAAATACTCTGATGATGCAGTGATTTTTTCTAATCATCATCAGCAGCAGTAGGAACAACACGATTTATTTTTTCTGCATATTCTTTTTTAAATAAGCATCAACTCTTGTTTTTACATTTTCCCGCACATTCATGTAAAAGAGGTTGTAATCAGCCACATGATAATTTGTATTGCTACCTATGCCTTCAGCACTGCCACTAACTTCCACTCCAAGTATTTTCAGCTTTGGATCGATACCTGCACTTATAGTAACAGGAGCAAGTGAGTTAAATCTTTTATCAACCATTCCCTTATGTAAGGATGCGGGTGCCCACGCATCTAAGGTGGTCCAGGTAAGTGGATTTACTACCATCCCATTACCATTTTCTGTTTGTACTAAAAAATCACTGGTTCCTTTTTTATAAGCTCTCCAGCCTACTATACAACCTGTTGCATCAGCAGATTGACCAAGAGGAATTGTTTTAAGATCAGTAGGTTTTATTTGCCACCCAACTACGTATGCACATACCAATTGCTTTTGTAGAGGCTTGCCATCAAAGAATTCTTTCAGCAACCTGATAGCGTGCAAACTCCCCTGGCTATGAGCTGCTATTAATATAGGTCGGCCATTGTTGTGATGCTGTAAATAATATAGAAATGCCTGCTTCAGGTCTTCATAAGCTACATCGAATGCAGTAGCAGCAGCAGGGTTATTGAAAGTAAAAAATGTACGCAGGTGAACCTGGCGGTAACGAGGTGCAAATACGCGGCAGCTGCCATTGAAAATAGTCGCCTGGTTTAAGATCGTCCTGTTGTCAGTGTGTAGATTAAGCCACTCATCGTTTACATCAGCATTCCATTTCCCTTCTTCCATACGTTGTGTATAGGTTGTAGGATGGAGAAAGAATACATCTGCAAGCGTATCGCGTTTCTCGTTCTTTAAAAATGAAGGAATACTATCACCAGTATCGCGCTTGCGTGGATGCGAAGCCCAATATTTTAAATTAGAATAATCAGGAGCGCCAGCATCAGCAGTAGCCTGCTGTTTATTTTGCTGGCTTTGCGCTAAGGCAGGTTGAGCAGGTGAAGCAGCTGAAAACAAGCAAGTAATAATAAACAGGCCGGCGAACTTTTTCATAGTCAACTAAAATAAAGCCTTTGCCTGTCCACCTGTGTTAAAAGAAAAGAAATAGTAATCTCTTCTTCAACTGGAGCTGTAAGATTAACGCTTCTTACGGAAGTGTATCTGTGCGTGGTACATTACGAGCTAATGTATCCATTGTTCCTGCAGGAAGTTGATTATTGAATTTTGCTGATCCTAAAGTTCCGCTTGTGGCGGTGTGTGCATTAGGTCGCGAGGTTACATCTATTGGCCTTCCGCAGGCAGCAAGGCAAATGATGAAGAGTATGTAGATTAATGTTTTCATGGCTGTCTTTCGTTTACCAGAGATAAAAGTGTGCCACTCCAAAAAACTACATCGGCTGCAAGCCACGCAAGTGCTAAGACATCATATTACATCTTTGAATCCCAAATCATATACGTTCCTATTTCTTTAAAAGAGGCCATGCAAATCCTAAAGCAATTAAAACTCAATCTTAACCACCCGCGTCATCTGCGTTCTAAACCAACGTCCAAACCAGCTGCTTTTGCATCAACCACCATTCTGCCTCATCTTTGCATTTCAAATCCTGATTATGAGCATACGGATCATCATTACTGGCGGCACGTTCGACAAAGAGTATAACGAGTTGAATGGCCAGCTGTTTTTCAAGGACACGCACTTGCCGGAGATGCTGAAGTTGGGAAGATGTGTGGTAGATGTACAGGTGCAGTCGCTGATGATGATAGACAGCCTGGAGATGACGGATGAGCACCGGCAGGCTATTGCAGATGCCTGTATTGCTTCTGCTGAAGATAAGATCATCATTACCCACGGAACGGATACTATGACTAATACAGCTAGCTTTCTCCAGGAGGTTGTGCAGGGAAAAACGATTGTACTTACCGGCGCAATGATCCCTTACAAGTTTGGTAGCTCCGATGGATTATTCAATCTTGGTGGCGCTATGGCCTTTGTGCAGGCGCTGGCCAATGGCGTTTATGTAGCCATGAATGGCAGGTACTTTAAAGCAGGTACGGTAAGAAAGAATAAGGCTACCGGTTTATTTGAAGCTTTATAGATATCTCTGCACTAGATAAATAAAAAGAGGCGGTATTAGCTCCGCCTCTTTTGTTTGCATTCATTTCTTTACTCAATGATCATGTTATACCTGCGCACTTGTTGCTTTATCACACGCTCCACTTCTGTTTCCAGTGTTGCTTCTGCCTTAGTTGCATTCTTCTTACGTTCTGCGGCTATGTAGGCTTCACGTTGTGCACTTAACGCAGCAATCTGGTTTTGAAGTTTACCGCGCTCTATGCCTTTCTGCTGAATCAGCTGCTTTACCTCTTCCTTTGTTTTATTCTTGTATTCAGCAGGTAAACTCTTCATGTCAACTTTTTCTATTATTGCCGGATCTTTAGCTGTTGCATCTACCAGGTCCCATTCCTCGTTCTTGTAAAGATTTGCTTTTCCTTTTACTGAAACACGGGCGGCCATTGTGTTTGCACTTACAGATTTATTTGCCTTGTCCATCATTACCTGTTTGGCAGCTTTAGACTCACCCATAGTACCATATCCAATATAAGTTACGTTCAACTTGTCGTTCAGCACAAAGAGCATACTGTCGTAGGGAGTGCGAATGTCTTCCAGCTTTGCATTCTGGTTGATGTTGGTATAGCTGCCATTGCCACACTCGCTGCCAAGGTTCCAATGCTCACGCATGCCTTGTGCACGGTCGCCACAGTAGATCGTATTTACAGTTACACCCTTACGTTTTGCCTCTGCACAGGCTGTTGACCAAGTAACTGATCCCTGGTTGAAGTCTTCGTTTCCGGCAATGAAGATCACTTTGTACGTGTTTGCTGCGGTGTCCCAATTAAGCTGCTGCAGCGAGATGTAGATAACATGGCTGCAGTATTCATCGCCGCCATTGGTGGTTAATTTAAAAAGTTCTTCCGATAGTTGGTCAAGGTCTTTAGTAAAAGGGCTGACCTTTTTGATGTAGCCATCGCGCTGGTTGTTGCTACTGCGGCCATATTCATACAGCGCTATCTCTATGGCCGGTGTTTCACCTTCGCAAGTAGCCTTACCTACTGTATTTACCATATTCCATAGTTGCGACTTTGCCTGGTCGATCAGGCCGTCCATACTGTTGCTTACATCCAGCAGGATGGCCACTTGTATTTTGGATGATGATGCTGGTTTCTTTGCCTGGATTATCTCCTGTTTTGATGAAGTAACCTCAGTGGTGTCGGCAGAATTTTTTGTGAGTTGGTATGTGCCAAATGTGCACATGGCAGCGAGGGTGGTGAGCAGCAGTTTCATAAATAGAAGTTTTGCTTTGGATGATTCAGGCAGAAGTTTTACATAAAGGCAATGAGCAGCAGCGGCTGGTTTAGCAAGGCTTTAACAAGTAAATGATTTGAACAAGGTGGCGCTTTCTTTATCCATTTGGTTTAGGTAGAAATCTTGTTTTGAATAGGATATGTTTTAGCTAAAGAAGAACTAGATATAGTTAGCTGTGCAGCAAGCAATGAATTAATTTAGAAGGCTATGATAATGGATTTTACAAACAAGAATGTGCTGGTTACAGGTGGCTCAAGAGGTATAGGCAGAGCGTGTGCTAAGCTGTTTTCAGATCTTGGTGCTAAGGTCATCATCACCTACAAAAGCAATGAAAAGGAGGCAGCGCAAACGCTGGCAATGTTGCGCCCGGGAAAGCACAACATGTACCAGCTGGATATAGCTGATGCCGCTGCCATACAAGCTGTTTATAAACAGGTGATGGATCAATACCACAGGCTGGATGTACTGGTAAACAATGCGGGTGTTTTTTTAGAACATAAAATAGCAGAAGTGAGCTACGAGGTGTGGCAGAAGGTGTGGGCTGAAACCATATCGACAAACCTGGTGGGAGTGAGTAATCTCTGTTTTATAGTTGCACAACAGATGATACAACAGCAGTACGGTAAGATCATCAATATCTCTTCGCGTGGTGCATTTCGTGGGGAGCCGGATCATCCGGCCTATGGAGCCAGCAAAGCAGGATTAAATGCTTTGACACAATCACTAGCTGTAGCACTTGGTAAGTATAATATTGTGGTTGGAGCTGTAGCGCCGGGTTTTGTAGAAACAGATATGGCCGCAGCTTACCTGGAAAGTGAGGCTGGTGAAAAGGTACGGCAGCAGAGCCCCATGAACCGGGTAGCCACCGCGGAAGAAGTAGCCCGGGTAGTAGCCATGATGGCTAGCGATGGAGTAGAATTTATGACAGGCGGAATAGTGGATGTGAATGGGGCATCTTATTTACGCAGCTGATCAATCATGGTGGTCATCAATATTTTTTCTGCTGAACTTTATTGAAAGCATATTCAAAAACATCTAAAGCAGCTTCTGAGGATCTGCTGCAATAAGTAGCTCATGAAGGAAGATTTGTAGGTGAGGTGGTGCTACACAGGCTACTACATAATACAGCGAAGAAATGATTACGTCAATAGCTGCAGCAACTAATACGGGTATTGGGATATCACGTTTCCTGCAGGATAATAATTGGCAACTACTATCAATCCTCCGCCAGCGCAGTAGGCTACACCCACACCTATTTCCCTGCTGCCTTTCCAGATCATTTGTGTGTAGTGGCCGGTGGTATTCCAGTTGTTGTTGGCCAGCTGGTCGTACACGTAGCTACCTTTTTCGCTGTACCAGGCATTTGATGCATCCGAAGGCTGGTACGACCTGGTGGAGCTTCCCCAGAACAGGTTCTCACCATATTTCTTCCCATCTTCACCAGCTCTTTGCCTGTGAATAAGATCGCAGCCCTTGGTTGCCGCAAGATAGTTTGCCCATTCCTGTGCATAGGAAGACATGGATGTGCTCCACTCAAGCGGCTGCACGCCTACTTCCTTTCTTGCCTGGTTGTGATGTTCTAAAATCTTTGACGCCTCTGCTGCAGAAAGTGCACTCCCGGTATAGCGGTTGGATGATTGCGCACCAGCATTTACCCAGGCAAGGGCAACTGCTGCAAGAAGTAAAAGATGTTTACCGAAGGCCGTCATAAGAATGGATGCCTGCAATGGCAGGCTAGACCATAACGGCGCGTATAGCGGCTTATTTTATCCTACGGCTGGTTTTAAACATTTTTTAAAAACAAAAAAGCTCCTGCCGCTGGGGCAGGAGCTTTATAAACTTGAAGCGTTACAGCTACTTAATCTCGCTCTGCATTGGATTGCGGCCAGATGATTGTCCACGACCTTCCTGCTTTTGTTTAAACACCTGGAAACGACTTGGAGGCGTTGTGATAGCTCCCCAAATATTGTTGGTGTGGTCAATATCAGCAGTTTCGCGTAGTGGATCTATCTGTATAGCAGAAACTTCTTTGTCCTTCATGAAAGATTTTACCACCTGCTTTTCATTGTGTCTCCACACTTGTGCAGGGATACGTTCTACTTCTTTTGTTCCGTCTTTATAGGTCCATTCTATAATGATCGGCATTACAAGACCGCCTTTGTTCGAGAAGGTCAGCTCGTAGAAGTATTTGTTGCGGAACTGCTGCTTGCTTTCTTCGTCCAGTGCTTCCAGCGCACCACCAACTGTAACAGGGAACCTGCTGGTATCCACCTTCTTTAGGCCGCGGCTGTAGTACCAGTAAAAGTCGCGAAGAGTAGTATCAACATCAGTCTGGAAGCGGATGCTCTTGTCTTCGCGGTTGCGGATTTTTGAAATATCGTCAAAACCAGGAATCATTGGGCGTGCAACAGTAGCCGTTGTATCGCGTGTACGTGGTGTGGCATTCAATTCCGGTATCATGAAGCGTACAGTATCAAGAGAGATATCTGTTACATCTGTACTATAGAACCATCCACGCCAAAACCAGTCAAGATCTTCGCCACTGGCATCTTCCATGGTGCGGAAGAAATCTGCAGGCGTAGGGTGCTTGAATGCCCAACGGCGGCAATACTGCTGGAAGGCATAGTCAAACAACTCGCGGCCCATGATCGTTTCGCGCAAAATATTTAAACCTGTAGCAGGCTTTGAATAAGCGTTTGGTCCAAATTGTATGATGTTCTCAGAATTGGTCATGATAGGCTCCAGCTGGTCCTTTGGAAGTCTCATATAATCTACAATGGTCCAGGCTGGCCCACGACGGCTAGGAAACTTGTTATCAAACATTTCCTCGGTCAGGTATTCTACAAATGTATTCAGTCCTTCATCCATCCACGACCACTGGCGCTCATCGCTGTTAATGATCATAGGGAAGAAGTTGTGACCTACTTCGTGGATAACAACGCCAATCATACCATTCTTCACCTGCTCAGTATAAGTGCCATCTTTTTCTGTTCTGCCATAGTTAAAGCAGATCATTGGGTACTCCATACCATTGCTCGCCTCTACACTCTGTGCCACAGGGTAAGGGTAAGGAATGCTGAAGTGAGAATAAGTTTTAATAGTATGTGCTACTACTTTGGTAGAATAAGGACGATACAGGCCATAGGCTTCTTTGCCATAAAAGCTCATGCACATCACTTTCTTTCCTTCAATATTGATAGGCATAGCATCCCACACATACTTGCGTGAAGAGGTCCATGCAAAGTCACGTACATCTTTAGCCGTGAAGATCCATGTTTTGGTACCAGTAGATTTCTTCTGCTCACGCTGCTTTGCTTCGTCCAGCGTTACAATCTCAATTGGCTCTTTGGTTGTTTGTGCACGTTGCCAACGCGCCAGCTGCTGTGGCGTAAGTACCTGCTGGTAGTTTTGACATTCACCTGTAGAACCAACAACGTGGTCAGCAGGAACGGTCATTTGTACTTTGTAATTTCCGAAGGTTAAGGCAAACTCGCCGCGGCCGGTAAACTGGTGGTTCTGCCATCCCTGGAAGTCGCTGTACACGCACATACGTGGAAACCACTGCGCAATAGTGAACAGGTAATCTTTGGTATCGGCAAAATATTCATATCCACCGCGTCCACCCTGTACCATACGGTCAGGAATGTTATAGTTCCAGTCGATGGAGAAAACCAGCTTTTGACCAGGCTTCAGTGGAGCAGGCAGGTCTACACGCATCATGGTCTTGTTTACCACGTACGGGATAGGCTTACCCTGTGCATCGCGAATGCGGGTGATGTTTACACCAAAACCATTGTCTTTTTTAGTATCCGCCATACCTTCCAATGTGCGGGTAGTTGCTACTGACCGCATTGAATTGCTGGTCTGGTAGTTCGCATTTTTTGTAGAGCTATGCTCATTCTCATCCAGCTGCAACCATAGGTAAGAAAGCGGATCAGGAGAATTGTTGTAGTAGGTAAGTGTTTCACTTCCTATAAGTCGCAGGTTCTTTTCATCAAGCGTTGCTTTGATGTCGTAGTCGCAGCGCTGTTGCCAGTATTTATTACCCGGGGCCCCGCTGGCTGTGCGGTATTCATTAGGCGTAGATAAGATGGTACCCAACTGTTCAAACTTGTTCCCGTGGTTGGAGCCGGGGTTGTTTTGAATGTTTTGTGCACCAGCTGATAAAATGATGAACCCTGAAAGAAAACTCAAGAATGTTCTTCTCATCTGTAGTGTGTATGTTTAAAATGATAACCTTTCCAAAACTAATTTTAAAGAAACAACAAGGACTATGGAAGATATGAAAATGATCCATGTTCTCTGTTGTACTTTGGTATAACTAAGGATAAGATGGGTAAGCAAGAGTAGCAAAACGACTACAATCACCTGCCCAACCTCCAGCCCAAGGTTGAAAGCAAGCAACGATGTGCCCAAAGCTTGCCCTTTTGCCAACATGAACTTTAGTGTATTTGCAAAACCAAGTCCATGTATCAACCCAAAAAATAGTGCAAATAAATAATTTACCTGTACCGTCTTAACTGAAGGCTTTCGCTTGATGATATTGAATAACGCTGTAATAGAAATCGTAAGTGGTATCAAGAACTCCACCAGTTCCGTTGGCAGAGCAATGATATCAAGCGTACTAAGGGCAAGCGTGATGGAATGACCAATGGTGAAAGCAGTAACTAAAATCAGCACTTTCTTCCAGTCCTTCAGAGTATACAATACAGTAAGTGCTATCACAAAAAGTTGGTGATCTAAAGCATCCAAGCTAATGATGTGTTCCCATCCGAGGGAAAAGTAAAACCCGAAATCACTCATTTGTTAAATATCTCCTGTTTAAACTTCGGTTGAAAATAAACCAGAGTTTTGTATTGAAAACTTTTTTTGATGTCCTTCTTGTTAAATAAGTATTTGGTGGCTTGCGTGGTGGGTGTGTTTCTTCTTTGTACTACGGCAAACAGCACCGTATATCATCCTTTTTACGTAAGCGTAACAGAGATGAACTACAATGCCCAAAGCCGTTCCATGGAAATTAGCTGTAAGATGTTTGTAGATGATATGGAAGAGGTATTGAAGCACAATTATAAAACCGCTGTTGACCTGGGCAATGCAAAATTGCAGGAACAGAATAACCGGGTGATACAAGATTATATTCAACGAAGACTAAGCCTTCAAATAGAAGGTAAGCCTGTACAACTGAAGTTTGTTGGTTTTGAAAAGGATAAGGAATCGGTGTATTGTTATTTTGAAGTAACTGACCTGGCACCGTCAAAAAAGATTGCGGTAAGTAATTCCATTCTTTATGATCTTACTAAAGAGCAGATAAACATAATCCATGTAATGATGAATGGCAAGCGCCAGAGCACCAAACTGGATAACCCAAAAAAGGATGCAAGCTTTAGCTTTTGATGTATGCTTAATCTGAGGCATTATTCCGCTTCTGATTTTTCTTCTACTTTCACCCGATGATAGAACGGGTAGCCATTATAGTTTCATCGGTAGGCGCTTTAGCTATTCTATATATCATCATTCGCTATAGAAGGAGGCCACTAAAGCCTTTTCCTCCCTTGCAGGAAAGTGACAGGATGCTGCTATGTCAGTACGTTTCTTTTTACCGAAAATTGAGTGCAGAACTGCAACAGGAGTTTGAGCAGCGGATGGTGCATTTTCTTTCTAATGTCAAGATCACAGGAGTGAATACTGAGGTGGAGCGTATAGACCAGCTATTTATTGCGGCCAGTGCCATCATTCCCATATTCAATTTTCATAACTGGGAGTACATGAACCTGAACGAAGTGCTGCTGTACCCGGGTAGTTTCGATCATGAATTTAACCAGGAAGGAGAAGAAAGAACACGAGCCGGTGTGGTGGGTGATGGACCATATCAAAACATGATGATCCTTTCGAAGCCTGACCTGCGCTATGGCTTTATGAATTCTGAAAGCAAAACCAATACAGGCATCCATGAATTTGTTCATTTAATTGATAAAACAGACGGAGCAGTAGACGGTGTGCCCCGTTCTTTGGTAGACCAGCAGTATGTTTTGCCGTGGCTCAGCCTGATGCAGTATAAGATACAGCAGATACACGATGAGCAGTCAGATATTGATCCTTATGGTGCCACCAACCAGGCAGAATTTTTTGCTGTTGCTTCTGAATATTTTTTCGAGCAGCCGGAACTGTTACAGCAAAATCATCCTGAATTATACCGTTTGCTGACAAAGATCTTCAGGCATAAAGAAGATGATGAAACCAGCAAAAATCAGCAGGTAGAACAGGCATAAGCATTAACTATTTATTATCTATGACAGCCTGTCAAACTGCAACTTCAGGAGCATGAATTGTGTTGTATAGGCATGCAAACAGAAGTAGAATTTCCTCCAATCAATACAGCAGAAACAACAGTAAAGCATCCTAAACTTTGGATGCCAAAACGAGTGGTATTTGTACCGGAAGCGCTTGAGCAACCCTTTGGTCAGCAGGTGTACGAGCGGGTACAGCGGCTTGGATTGCCAATAGAAATAATGAAGAACAACAGGGTTACCGGTTTACGCGGCGAAACTGAACGCGAAACGTATAAGCTGGCTAAGAATACACTTGCCATAGTTAATGCGCCGCCTTCCGCATTCAAGCTAAGGCCCATTCCGCCATCAGCAGATTTCCAGTTTCACCTGGCGGAAGGATGTCCTGCACATTGCCAATATTGTTACCTGGCCGGCAGCTTGCAAGGCCCACCGGCGGTACGTGTATTTGCCAACCTGCCGCTTATTCTTAAAAATAATGAGCGGTATATGCAGGCAAATAAGATCACTTCTTTTGAAGCCAGCTGTTATACTGATCCGCTGAGTATTGAGCATCTTACCGGTAGCCTGGAAGAGACCATTCGTTTCTTTGGACAGAAGCCGGAGGCGCATCTTAGGTTTGTTACAAAGTTTGATGCGGTAGATCCTTTACTTGACATAGAACACAATGGCCACACCCGCTGGCGTATAAGTCTAAATGCAGAACCTGTGTCGCGCAGGTTGGAAGGAGGCACTTCGCCACTTGAAGCAAGACTGGCTGCACTGCGCAAACTGGCGCTGCCAAAAGAAGCAGGCGGCGGCGCTTATCCTATAGGTGTAGTACTTGCTCCTATCATGGCTATCGAAAACTGGCAGGAAGAGTATATTAAGCTGCTGGACAGGCTGGAGCAAAAGCTAGATTTCCCTACCGATCTTACTTTCGAGTTGATCACCCATCGTTTTACGCCCGGCTCTAAAGAGGTGCTGTTGGGATGGTATCCAAACACAAGTCTTGACCTTGATGAAGCACAACGGGCAGTAAAGCGCAACAAGTTTGGCGGCAGCAAATATGTATATCCAGCTGATGTAATGCTACAGATGAAGCGGTTTTTTTACCAGGAGATAGGCAGGCGGTTTCCTGCAGCAAAGATCTTGTACTGGACATAGTTTCTTCTAATACATCATCATCTGCTGGACTCGATGATGTAGGCTGCTAAACTGTCAATCTCTGCTTTGGCGAGTTTGAATGGTATATGCTCTCCGCCATTGAATTTCTCTGCTAGTGCGCGTATATAGAAATCTTGTTTGTATGCTTTCTGGGGATTACGAAGAAACAGCCGGAAAAAATCCATTGACATTCTATCATCAAAGTTCTCTAAGGCAGGTCCTGTAAGGTCTTTGTGTATGGCATGACAACTGGCACAATTGGAGCTGAATAACGCCCTACCTGCATCGTTTCTACTTATTGGATAATCTGGTGAAACGGTAGCGCAATATGTCTGTTTCACTTCTGGCTGTCCGTCATCCTGGTAAATGAACCCAGCAAGTATTGCGGCTATTGCTAGCAGAGACATAACTATGTGAATCTTCACCCTGACGATCTTTAGCTGTAGTTTATGCAGGTCCGGGTTGTTCATGCAGTGGGACAGGTATTGCTAATTCTGGTTGTTATAAGTTTTGCAGGTTTACAATTTACACCACAATTTTTTGCTTTTCCAATTTTTGGCCATTGCATTTCTGTTGTTTCCATTGTACATTGATGGAAGAGTGATACTACGGTAGTTTTTAAAACTACCGTAGTGAAAAACTAAAACAACAGCTATGTACCGAATAGTAATTCTCCTCCTAGTAAGCATGCAAACATTCACAACCAACGCCGCAACTACCACCAGTGTGGCTTTAGATGTAACACCAACAACCATATCTTCCAATGATCAGCATAGATCACTCGTTCAGCGGTTATTCGATCTTTTTAAAAAGAAGAACAATTCGCAGGATGTGGAGAGGGCTAATAGAAAAGCAGGCACCTCTGTGGTGTTGGGCGTATTTGCCTTAGTCTCGTTGGGAGTAATGTTTTTACTTCCTTTGGCAGGTTTTGCCTCTTTGCCTTTAGGTATACTTGCTATCACCACTGGCACATCAGCAATACGGGAGGGTGCCACAGATGTACGCAATGCAAGAATGGGTCGCACATTAGGCACTATATCGCTTATACTTTGTGGTGTGGCTATTGTGTTGCTTCTGGCTGTTATTGCGGCTTATGGCAATAGTTAAATTACAACCTGCTTTGGAAAGTATAGGCAGTTTGAATGTTGCTAATGTCAAGACCAGTTGATTTCTTCCTTTGATAGAAACAGGTATAGATGTTCTTATTGATTATCATGATCGGCTTCCTGGTACCGTTGCAACAGTTTTATCATGTCTTCATTTTCTTGTATGATGGCATGATCAAAAGCACTCTTACCACGACTATCTGGAATGGTCATATCGGCTCCTTTTTGCAACAGCAATTCGGCTATTTCTAAATGACCAAAAGTGGCGGCGAATGTAAGTGCTGTAGCTCCCTGGTAATTCCTTTGGTTTACCTCTGCACCTACATCCAGTAATTTTTTAGCGATATCTATATATCCTCTAAAGCACACACCCATCAATGCCGTGTTGCCGGCCTGGTCTTGCATTTCGGCTCTTGCGCCTTTACTTAATAAAAAGTCAACCACTGCAGGTTGGTTATTATACACTGCAATGATAAGAGGAGTGAAACCTTTGAAATCCTCTACATGTATGATATCAGGATTGCGTTCATATATCTTCTCCACCAGCTCTACATCGCCACGGCGGCATGCATCAAAAATGTCAGTTTGGTCGGCCATCATAGTTATACGGTTCAGTTACTGCTGCAAAAATAGGGTTGATAAAATACCAGCACATTAAGATTGTTATGCGGTAAACATTTGAACATCACCAGCTGGTAAATTAGGGTGGATCTCATCAATGTTTTGCATTCTCTTCTACCGGTGGTCCTTGTAAAATTTTGCAGGAATGGCTTGTTGTAATGTTTGTACTTCTTCTGCTGAAAGTGAAAACGCTGATGCGGCAAGTGCATCCTGCAATTGTTTTTGTGTTCTTATACCAACAACAGCAGCTGTAACTGCTGCATGATGAAGTACATACTGAATGGCTGTATGCGCAGCAGACCGACTACCTGGTGAACTCTGTTGCACAGCCTGTTGTGCTGCTAACACTTCTTCTATTGAATGATCCAGGTAAGCTTTGGCAGGCTTATCAACCAATAAACCACCGGCCACACTTCCCCGCGCCAATACGCCTATGTTGTTGTTCTGTAATAGCGGCAGGCATGTTTCAAGCGGGCGCTGGTCCAGCAGGCTAAACTGCATCATCACGCTACTGATGTTTGAGCGCCTCACATATTCTCTTATCACATTCGGACGAATAGATGATATGCCGTAGTACCTGATCTTCCCCTGCTGCTTCAGTATTTCAAAAGCTTCTATTGTTTCATCAATGGGATCATCAATGGTACCACCATGCAGTTGGTAAAGGTCAATATAATCTGTTTGCAACCTGCGCAGGCTTTCATCTATTGCTTGTAAGATGTATGACTTGCGCGGGTTCCAGTCCCAGCCACTGTCATCGGGGCGCCATTGGTTTCCAACTTTAGTAGCAACAACCACTTTCTCCCGTTGACCTTTGATTGCTTTTCCTATAATCTCTTCATTCAGTCCTTTATCGTACAGGTCAGCGGTATCAAAATAGTTAATGCCATTACTGATGGCTTCATCCACCAGGTATTGCACATTGTGCTGCGTTGGTTGCAGCGACATACAGCCAAATCCAGTACGGCTGATCTTTAATCCTGATTTTCCAAGTTGCTTGTATTCCATACATCACAATGTTATATCCAATTCAGTGCCTACTAAAGCGTGATAAAGATTTTGCAGCTGGTGCAGGTGGTGGATGTTGTTGCTAATAACAAGATCATTGACTGTAGCACGTGCATAAGCCTGGTTGTTGCTGTTGATATAGGCATAGATCTCGTTCTTATTATTGCCCAGCACAGGAAGCGTAAGCACATACTCTCTCACCTCAGGGTATTGATAATATTTCTTGTTTTCAATGAACCCGCACTTCTGCAGAATATCAGGTTTAAACGTTATTGGAAACATATCTTTCGCCTGCCCTTTTGCCAGCAGCTCAAAATGTTGAAGCGTACATTTCACCGGCAGTATCCTTACACTTGCTTTGTGTAAAATATAGTTGCCAATACGTAATTCATTTGCATCTATCATGCGGCAAAAATAGGGTGTATGCGCAGGTGATAACGGTGAAGGTTACTGTTGCTGTGCCTCTTCTTTTATGTGCTGGTAATGCTGTTCGGTAAACTGCACTTTTTGCTTGAAGTATACCATGGTAGCAGATATTGAAATCTCTACATTATCGAGCACGAGCAGCAGGTGTTGAAACTCGGGGCTCTTTACCATATGTTGCTCAACATTGCCATATGCTGCCTGCAGTTCTTTTTGAATATTGTCAATGTCATCATCAGCAAATTTTCTTACACATTTAGTGGCACCCTTGTCCATGCTTTTTATGGTAACAATGAAATCTTCAGCATTGCTTATCAACGGGTACATTGGCTTAGTGTCCAGTATATAACTTTCTTTAAGTGTCACATTACCTGCAGGTATGTGCAATTCTTTTTCCACCAGGAAACAGTAGAATTTCATTTCGCTGCCAGATGGCTCCTGGTCCCATGATACAAAACGGAAATTGTTTTCGTCAGAAGCAATGATGTAGTGCAACTCCCTGTTAAGAAACTCAGGCCTGAGCGAGTGCAGGTTAACATTCATTTCCAGTTGTTGCTGATTTATATCCATAGCCATTTTTTGTAAGAAACAATATGCAAAAATATAGCCGCAGGCAGCGCGGCTGGTAGCCATATGCTTTGCTGGAAATGTTGGTAAAAAGGAGATTATTGTTTTCACGCCTCAGCAAGCACCTTCAGTATCTCTTCTATATAATTTACATAAAGCGACAAGTGAGCTTCTCCCTGCCGGTAATGCATGGTATTATTAGGTACCTGCTGCTCTACTGAAGTTGCATGCACTTTGGTAACTACATTATCATCTGTTCCCCACCAGTAGTGAACTGGTGGTTGAATTTTACCAAGCGAATAACCAGTGTCTCCATAGTACAGCCGTGCTTCATGTACGAGGCCTTTACTGTTTACCCTGCACGCTTCATTCAGTGTAACCTTGCTTAGCTGCCGGAATGCACGGAGGTCTTTCATCAGGTTAAGGTCAACAGGCTTGAGCTGCGAAAGCCAATGCGGTAATGGACGATCAGGCGTCTTCTTTCCAACATAGTTCATAATGAACTGCATTATGCGGGGAGTAAATCTTGCCGCACCAAAGTAATATTTGTTACCGCCCATATTAGCAAATACCCCAGGATCAGCAAAGCTGCGTGTGAAGCCACAAATGATATGTGCACTTAATACGCGATTAGGATAATGATAGGATGTAGATAATGTGAACGAGCCTCCACCTGACCAGCAGAGGATCTTGAATGTATCGATGTTTAGATGATCTAATAAAGCAACTGCATCTGCAGCGCACGATGCAAAAGAACCGTTAGGATCATAAGTAGAAAGACCCATACCTGGCCTGTCGATAGCAATAAGCCGGAGGTTGTAGCGGTTCGTCAAAACATCTATATCCTTGTTATATCCAAGTAACAACATCGGTTCTAACCTCGAACTAGGCGTGCCGTGAAAATACAACACCGGCTGTCCGTTCACAGGTCCATACACAGCATAACCTAGCTGACGTTTATCCGGCAAAATGAAGATGTTCTCCTGCATGCCTAACCTATTCAAGGAACAGGCCAAGGCTGAACATGGAATTTACTTTTAATGATCTTGGTGCTTCTTCATGTCCTTTGAGCAATCCTGGTTTAAATAGGTTTTAGGCTTCCTACAAATAAGGTTTTGTGTTTGAAACTTTTTTACATTGTACCAAAACAACTGCTCATGTACAGCTTACTCATTGCACTGCTTCTTTTTCCTATCATTTCATTTGCTCAAAAGTTGCCTTCTATCCAGGATAAAACAAAAGATATGACCCGGCATGAAGGCTTCCTGAATTTTTATTGGGAGGAAGCAACAGGTAAGGTTTGGTTAGAGGTCAACAAAGTTGATAGCCAGGTGCTGTATGTAACTTCTCTGCCTGCAGGATTGGGTTCTAACGACGTAGGCGCAGACCGCGGAAGGCTTGATGATGAAAAGATTGTACAGTTTAAAAGAGTGGGCCGTAAACTGCTGATGGTGCAGCCAAATTTTCGCTACCGTGCCCTTAGCAAAAACCCTGCTGAACAGCGTGCCGTAGAGCAGTCGTTTGCGCAGTCAACCATTTGGGGATTTACCATAGAAGCTGAAACAGCTGGTAGCGTGCTGGTAGATGCTACAGACTTCCTATTGCGCGATGCACTGAAGATCGGAAATACACTGCGCAGAATGCGCCAGGGAAACTATTCGTTTGACAAGACACGCTCTTCTATGTACCTGCCGCAGAGTAAAAATTTTCCACTCAATACCGAGCTTGAAGCCAGCATCACCTTAGTGAACAATGATGGAGAAACAGGAAATTTTGTGAATGCTGTTACGCCATCTCCGGATGCAATCACGCTTCGCATGCATCATTCTTTTGTACAACTACCCGATAATAATTATACACCACGTGCTTTTGATCCACGCAGTAGTTTCATTGCTACTTCTTACTACGACTACAGTACACCCGTAAGTGAGCCGATAGAAAAATATTTCATCGTACGTCACCGGCTGCAAAAGAAAGATCCAGCGGCTGCAAGAAGTGAAGCGGTAAAGCCAATCATTTATTACCTGGATAATGGCACACCTGAACCTATAAGAACAGCCTTGTTGAATGGAGCAAAATGGTGGAACCAGGCATTTGAAGCAGCCGGCTTTATCAATGCTTTCCAGGTGCAGGTGCTGCCGGAAGATGCCGATCCTATGGACATTCGTTACAACATGATCAACTGGGTTCACCGTTCTACCCGCGGCTGGTCGTATGGCGCGTCGGTGGTAGATCCACGTACAGGAGAGATCATAAAAGGTAATGTTACACTTGGCTCACTGCGTGTGCGGCAGGATTACCTGATCGCGCAGGGGCTGCTTGCACCTTTTGAAAATGGAGTACCTGCTGATGATAAAATGCTACGTATGGCATTAGACAGGCTTGAGCAACTGTCAGCACATGAAATAGGGCATACGCTGGGGCTGCAGCATAATTATGCAGCCAGTGTTACAGATCGTGCAAGTGTGATGGATTATCCCGCACCGTATGTAAAGCTTACCAGCAGTGGACAGATTGATTTGTCAGAGGCATATGCAAAAGGAATAGGTGACTGGGATAAAATAGCTATCAACTATGGCTATCGCGATTTTCCTGCCGGCACCAATGAAGCTGCTATGCTCAATAAAATCTTACAGGATGCTTCGGCCAAAGGTTACCAGTTTATAGCTGATCGCGATGCACGTGCAGCTGCAGGTATACATCCTACAGCCCACCTTTGGGATAATGCAGCCAGCCCTGTAGATGAACTAAAAAATGTGCTGAAAGTGCGGGCAAAGGCACTAAATAATTTTGGCGTGAATAACATCCGCAGCGGCACGCCTATGGCTTTTTTAGAAGATGTACTGGTACCTATTTACCTGTACCACCGCTACCAGTTGGAGGCCGTTACCAAACTGGTAGGAGGATTGAATTACACGTATGCTCTGCGTGGCGATAATCAACTGGTGACGAAGCCTGTTTCCAAAGCAGAGCAATTAAATGCATTGAATGCTGTAACTGACGCACTTGATCCTAAAGTGCTATTGGTGCCGCAGCGTATCATTGATCTTATTCCACCGCGTCCGGCAGGATATAGTTTTAGCAATGAGTTGTTTCGCAAACGTACAGGCCTCGCCTTTGATGCATTGGCACCTGCAGAAACTGCTGCTGATCTGCCTCTTTCATTTCTACTGGTAACGGAGCGGGTAAACAGGTTGTCACAAGCGCAATCTGAACTGTCTGCCGCTGAAGTGATACAGCACCTGGTAAATAAAACATGGAAGGCACCACGTCGTTCAGGAATGGAAGAGCTGGTGCAGCAACAAACCGAGCAGGTTCTGCTTACTTACCTGCTTGCCTTATCGCAAGATGAGAAAGCTTCTTTTGCTACACAGTCTGTAATCAACCAGGCACTGGCTGAGCTTAATTCATTTATTGAGGCCAAGAAAAAAACAGCAACAGGAAATTATAAGGGACACCTGGCACTTGCACAACAGCGGATGAAGTCTCCTGAAAAAGCGAAGACTACACAACATGTAGTTATTCCTCCCGGTGCACCTATAGGATGTGAAGATTAACAGCAAGCAGGTGATACCATAGCACGATTATCTTCTGCGTGCTATGGTATTACCCATTCTGCATTATTTAAATAAAACAACTTCTATTCTCCTTTCCGCAGGTCTTCCCATTGTTTCTTTACTTCCGGTGCGGCTTCGTCACCATTACCTTTTTCACCATCAGCTGCTGCATTTTCTTCCGCTTCCCTAAAGTTGATATGCTTGGTGGTATTTGATTCTTGAGGCGAAGAAAGATTCGGATCTTGTTTCTCTTCCATAAAACATGTTTACCTACATGCTTCTAATGTTGTGCCAGCTGGCATTGTGGCTTTAGCTTGTGCTATAACTTTGGCTAATGCTGGAGATAAAAAGAATAGAGGATAAAACAGAACTTGTACTTGTACAAACATTGTTCAACGAATATGCAGCTGAGCTAAATGAGAACCTTAGCTTTCAAACATTTGATAGTGAGTTAGCTGAACCACTGAAGAAGTACGGCCCGCCGCATGGCAGTTTGTTTATAGCATTCTTGAATGGTGACGCTGCAGGTTGTATTGCCCTGCAACAACTGGATGAACAAGTTTGTGAAATGAAGCGAATGTATGTGCGCCCTTCATTCAGGAAGCATGGCATAGGAGAGGCGCTGGTACAAGTAATACTACAAGATGCTACCGCAAAACATTATCATCGTATGGTGCTGGATACACTGCAAAGGCTGGTAGCAGCGATTCGCCTGTACAGGAAGTTCGGCTTTACAGAAACAACAGCATATTATGATAATCCATTGCCAGGCGTGGTTTACATGCACAAGGATTTAGAGCAGCCAGTTTGATACAATAAGAGGAAGTCCATGAGAAGCGAGGGGAATAGAGGAAATTAAAACAGGAGGAAGGTTAAGCAATCTCTTCAATCAAATACTTCACTCCATTCATTTCCACCATGTCATTCACTTTTTTTCCAAGTAGTTTGGCTCCTAAAGGTGATTGTGGAGATAAAGCAATGACCATATTATCTCCAGCTTTCACTTTACCCAATGCGATAGATAAAAAAAAGTATCCCTTGTTGGTTTTAACAAGACTGCCCTGTACCACTTGAATGGGTTGAACATGTAAGTTTATTCTTTCCAGTACAAGTTTTTGGTTTAATACTTCCTGCAATTGCCTGCTGGTATTTTCCTGTTCTATCTGCAGCATTGCCAGTGCGGTTTCATGTTTATCGCCTGCTGTACTTTTTGTTTCATTGGCGGCGCTTTCACGCAGGTCGTGCAGGGTCTTCTCCAGCACATTCATTTTTATTTCTACCTGTTCACAACACTGCTGGGATACCTGTTCTTTCAACGTCATAATCTATTTCTAAAAGCGGTTGAGATGGAGCTACATCTTCTTTAGTTCCGGGTACTTCATATTGAGTGAAGACAACAATTCAAACAGTGCTTTTGCAATCACGTATTCCTTGTACCTGTTCTCATCTGCAGGCACTACAGTCCAGGGAACTACATTACAATGTTCAAAACAATCAGCATAAGCTTTCATGTAATTATCCCACTGCTTCGACTCTTTGAAATCCGCTTCATCATATTTCCAATGCTTTCGAGGATCATCTATTCTTTCCTGTAACCGCTTATGTTGTTCCTGCTGCGATACGTGCAGGTAAAACTTCAGGATGTGTGTGCCATTATCCAACAGCAGCTGTTCAAAATCATTGATAGCATCTATCCTTTTCTTAGCAGTAGTGTCATCTATCATTTGGTGAACACGCGTAATGAGGATGTCCTCGTAGTGAGATCGGTTGAACACATGGATCATTCCTTTAGCTGGCGTGTGCTTATGTATACGCCACAAAAAATCATGCGAAAGCTCTTCGCGTGTAGGAGCTTTAAACGACTGCACCTTCAACCCTTGTGGATTAAGCGTTCCAAAAACATTTTTTATAGCTCCATCTTTTCCACTGGCATCTAATCCTTGTATGATGATAAGCACAGCATGTTTGCCTTCTGCATACAGTAAATTTTGCAGTTCATCCAGTTCCTCCACCAGCTTACGAAGCTCTGCTTTCGTTTCACTTTTTACATAACCCTTAGGTGGTTGTGTAGGTATGGCTGTAAGATCAATCTTCATGTAAGTGAAGGTAATTAAAACCTGAAGGAAGTGTTGGTGTGGATTTGCCATCTATGCGTGGAGACATCTTGTTGTTGTTTTGATGATTCAATTTCTTATGAAATAAGCAACAGCCACACCTGCATGATGTAAGTTTTTATCTTGCATGGCATAATAATTCTAACCTTCTTCCTATGACATGTAAAACAATTTTAGCTATAACTGTAGTTGCTTTAATTGCAGGATGCAGCAGTACAAGAAGAGCAGAAAGAAATTATATAGTTACACTTAAGAATACATCTTCATCAGAAAGAGCAGACGAGTTGGTTGTTCTTTCGCGTGCAGCTATAGAAGAGAAAACCGGCAAGTTGCAGGAAGGCAGGTATGTAACAGTTACAGATAGAGAAGGAAAGCCTGTAGCAGTGCAGCAGGATGACCTGGATAAAGATGGCATGTGGGATGAAGTGGCATTTCTATATAAGGTGGAGCCGGGCGAGAAGACATCGGTAAGAATTTCTTCCACCACACCTCCGCCTGCAGGTGGAGTGGCAAGGGCACATGTACGCATGCGCAAAAAAGTCAATGGCAATTCTTTTGGTCCTCAGCTGGACTCTGTTACGGTGCCAGGAAATACTGCACCTACTGATTTCACCAAGCAAAAATTACCGCCGTATTTAACAGAAGGACCAGCATGGGAAAATGATAAAGTTGCTTTCAGGGTGTATATGGACACGCGAAACATCAAAGACATTTTTGGTAAGCGGACCCCTGCTATGTTGATGGATACCGTTGGAACGGATCCGTCTAACAGCTATCACAAATACGCTGATTGGGGGATGGATATATTGGCCGTAGGTAAATCTCTTGGAGCAGGATCATTGGCATTGAAAATACCGCTTGCTAATAAGGATACACTAGTACGGATAGGTGGCGCTAATGTGGGAACCATAACATATGAAAAAGTAGCTGATGGACCTGTGCGTGCGATCCTGAGAATGCACTATAGAAATTGGCGTGTATTGCCAGGCATTGCTCCTGTAGATGTAACTGAAGAAATAAGCATATGGGGAGGAAAATATTACTATGAAAGTAAAGTAACAGTAACCAATGCACCTGCTGGAACGCAGTTGGTAGCCGGCATAGTAAACCTGAAAAACCTGCAGCTAAAGCAGGTGGATGTAGGCTTGGTAAAAGTGCTTTACACCTATGGCGTGCAGAGTGATAACAACGATCAACTGGGGCTTGCTATCATGGTTCCTCGCAACCAGTTTTTAAATGCTGCTGCTACACCCAATGCAGGAAGTGATATTCTTAATACATATACGGTTTTGATGCCTCTCACTTCAACTCCTGCTACTTTCAGGTTTGTAGCTGGTTGGGAAATGAGCAGCCTGTTGTTCACCAATGAAGAAAATTTTCTGAGGTACCTGCAGCATGAAGCAGAGAATTATGCCAATGGTGTAGAAGTAAGAATAAGGTAGAAGCAATTGGTGATTGCTGATTTAGAGATGTAGGGATTGTGTGCTTGTCAATCAACAAATTTTTCAATCTCTGGAAATATTTCAGCTGCCTTAATTTCTTCTATGTGAAGTACTTATTGGCCTTGAGTATTTTGATCAATGAATTTATTTAATCTCCATTTTTCTGGAAAGTAAAATGATATCCTCCCCTTCGGCCTGTCAAACTTTTGTTTGATCCGTACATTTCCAACTAATAAGCCAGGCATCTTAACTCGTAGGTATTTGTCCGTTTCGCAAAAGCAATTCTGCAGATCGATCAGTTGTGGTGGTCGACCGAATAAGTTTTTGAAGTCTGTGAAACCGTATTGCTGTTGATGCTTTTCAAAGTTATCCTGGGTGTACCTGATACAATCCTCGAATGTAAAATGACCTATACCGGAGAAACATTTTTTAATTCCTCGTATGGCACCTATGCCTGCTTTTACAAACGAGTTCTCGCTGAAGTTGATAACAGATGAATAATTAAAATCAATTGCATATTGGTATGCTAAGAACTCACCAATAAAAGAACATTGCAACAGGATATTGTATACTTGTTCCAAAGACTTTGCTGCAATAATTTTTTCAAAGCCTTTACCTTGTAGTAGCTCTTTCTCTACCATTCGCAACCATTTCTCATGCTTTCTCGCATACATGTTATACTTAGCATGAGAGCCCGTCATCATGTAAGCAGGACTGAAGATGGCCACCTGTTTTATCCGCTCGTCGAGCAAAGCAGTTATCCTGTCAACATCAAATGTTTTGATGCTTATTTCACCAAGTCGGCTTTCGAGATATTCCCATGTGGAGATGTTGTTGAAGATCTTAAAAACGATAATCCTAAGCAGGTTATCTACGCCAGGATATTGCTGTTCTTTTTCTGAAATAACATGTCTTACCAGGTATTGGCTCACCCTGTCCAGCACACGATAAACATTGGTAAATTTATATTGAGCAAGAATAGGATCATCAGTCAAATCACTCTCCAAACCTTCAAACCTCCTCCAAAAGATCTTCATTCTCTCCTGGATGAAATAGAAGTAGTACTGGTAAGTTTCGTCCCTGGCTTTCATCGGATACTTTTACTTACAATGAGGCTGGTGGTGGCAAAAATAACTTTTATCGAAGTGTGCACTTCCGGGATTATTAGACGTTGATGCCGTAGATCTCTCTCAGCATTCCAGCTACCTTACCCTCAGGATTAAGTGGCTTCACCTTTTTCTCTTTCACCTTGCGGTAAGTGATCGACCACCTTCTGTCTCTATGTTGCACGTTGCCGTCAATTACGTCTTTCTTCCTGGGAGGTATGGCGTGTTTCCATTTGTACCGTACCTCATCCTGCATTACATACAACGAACGCCTCGGCACCTCTACATCTACCACATCTGTACCTTTTAAAAATCGCATTATACAACCGCTTCCCAGGTTGATACCGCAGATCTGGTTTTCAAAGTAGTTCCTGTCCTTGTGCGGCCTGATACCTTGGCCGGGTAGATATTCATTAATAATTACCTGGTCTGGCTGTACAACCACGATACCCTGTTCCACTATCTGCTCTGATAGTTGTTGGATCAGTGGAGGCATGCGAACAGGAAACGCTACCAGGTCATATGGCTTTTCCAGTTCATTCCTGTAGCCATAGTATTGCAGCCTGCGGTCATAGTCAACCACCCATGGCTGGCTGTCTATTTCCTTCATCAGGTCCTCTTCCATTGAAGGGGTAATGAAATCACGGTGAAGCACAAATCCAGGTACTGCTGGTTCCATAAGGTATAGATTTATGAACTAAGAAAGGTGATGGGTCGGAAAGGTTCATATAATAAAAATCTTATGCCGTGTGGTTCTGTAAGAACAGGAAGAAGACTTAAAATAGCAGTAAGTAAATGCAATACAGGAGTTACAAGTAGAGTTGACTAAAACATTGGAAGCACAAAAAAGCCCGCAACTAACACACATGAGAAGTTACGGGCTAAGAAAACAAGAGGTAATTGCTGATCTTGGAATTTTGTGATTTTGAGATTGAATAAAATCTCAAAATCACAAAATCTCAAAATTTCCAAATAGCTGTTGCTGTGGAAGAAGGGCTCGAACCTTCACGAGGTAGTTAGCCAAAGTGCAATGTGTGGTGGTCAACCCCAGTCTTCCTTACGGAAAGCATTACGCTTCGTTTATCCTATGATCCTCACCCCCGAGACAAGAGGGCATGTCTGCCAAAAATTTCATCACTCCACAGTATGTAAAGAACATTGTAGATTTTAGATTGATGATTTAAGATTGAGAGTAAATCTGCAATCCGCAATCACGAAATCTAAAATCAATTTGCTGTGGAAGAAGGGCTCGAACCTTCACGAGGTAGTTAGCCAAAGTGCAATGTAGCGGTGGTCAACCCCAGTCTTTCTTTCGAAAGGCATTACGCTTCGTTTATCCTATAATCCTCACCCCCGAGACAAGAGGGCATGTCTGCCAAAAATTTCATCACTCCACAGTATTTAAAGAACATTGTAGATTTTAGATTGATGATTTAAGATTGAGAGTAAATCTTCAATCCGCAATCTTTAAATCTAAAATCAATTTGCTGTAGGGGGAGGGATCGAACCTCCACGAGGCAGTTAGCAATGGCGCAAAGTTTAGTGGTCAACCCTGGTCGGCCGAACGCAAGTTCCAGTCGGCTCTACGCTTAGTTTATCCTGTTATCCTCACCCCCGAGACAAGAGGGCATGTCTGCCAAAAATTTCATCACCCCACAGTGTTTGTATAAGAACTTTGTATTGCAATGTTAGGCTGAACAGCTGAAATAGAAGAAATAATTCAATAAATATTTTGAAAGTTTAGAAAATCATCAAATATTTGCTTCTGATGATGAAATTTATCAAATAAAGGTTTTTGAAATGGCTGCTAAATTTAATCTTGACAAACTCGACTACCAGATCATTTATGAAATGATGGAAACAGCCGAGATTTCTTATGCTGACCTTGGAAAGAAACTGTATGTTTCGGGCGGTACCATTCATGTGCGCATTAAAAAGCTACAGGAAATGGGCATCGTTAAAGGTACACGTCTCAATGTAGACCTGAAGCTTTTAGGCTACGATGTGATTGCCTTCATAGGTATCTACCTCGAGAAAAGTTCGTTGTACGACGTTGTTGTAAAAGAGCTGACGAAGATCCCGCAGATCGTGCGGTTAAATTATACCACGGGCAATTATAGCATGTTTGCTGAAATTGTTTGTAAAGATATCAACCAGCTGCGCCATGTGTTGCACGATGAACTGCAAAAGATAAAAGGCATAGAACGAACCGAAACATTTATCTCGCTTGAAGAAAGCTTCAACAGAAATGTAGTGGTTACCAACCAGTAACTATCTTCATCAATTATAGTATTATGTCTCAACCCTCATCGGAGTTCAACCTGGCTGGCGTATGGCAGGTTATAATTCGCCACCGTAAAATCATTGCTACTTTCGTTGCTGTTGTGGTGCTGCTGGCAGCATTGCTGTTGTTTTTTGTTCTCCCTAAATATTACAAATCAGAAGCTGTAATTGTAGCTACCAATCCTGCTCTTGCTGATAAATCGAGGTTACTTAATAACAATGTACAGCACCTGTATTCGCCTTATGGCAATGGCGATGATCTCGGAAGATTGTTGGGCATAGCAAGTATGGATACTGTATACCAGCAGTTGGTAGAGCAGTTTAAACTGGAAGATTATTATGAAGTAAGTGATACACGAGGTGCTGAGAAGGCTGCTGTAAAGGCACTGCAGGATGATGTAAAACTGCTTAAGACAGAGAACAACGAATTGTATATCTCGGTTACTACCAAAGACCGTCACCTGTCTTCTAACATCGCCAACAGGATGGTAGAATTGATAGCCTCTACAGCAGAACGCTCCTGGCGAAAAGAATATGCTTCATCACTAACTGCTTTACAAACACGTATTGAAAAAGAAGAGTTGGAACTAGTTGCTTTGGAAAACATGATACGCACTGGCCGTACAGAGGGAGCACAAATTGCTTTATTAAGCAAGCGTGCAGCGCTTGTAGAGCAACTACAACAGCTATACAAAGCATCTAACGAATACCAATTGGCTATAGATAATCAACCTGCAGCGTTAGTTGTTATGCAGCATGCGTCTCCAGCTGTTACACATCATAAGCCGCGCAAAGGAGATGTGCTGGTAGCAGTGTTTTTAGCTTCTCTTGCTTTCGCTGTTATCGCCGCAGTGGTGTACGATCGTAAATGGTCTAGCTGATGCTTCAGCTGTCGTTGCATAAGAAGTTCATGATAGCCGCAGCAATATTCATTGCGGCAATGGTTGTAGCTTTTTTAAAGGAACAGCCGCTGTTTCTACTTTTACCTTTTGCTTATGTAGTGGCTAAGCCGGTGTGGTATGTTGTGGTTAATAAAACACATTGGCTGTTCTACCTGCTCATCTTCCTGCTTCCACTTTCTACTGAATATAATTTCACACCTTCACTGGGTATTGATTTTCCTGATGAACCGCTAATGATGCTGTTGACTGCTGCAGCTATACTTTTATTTTTTCATTCACCTAAAAAATTCCCTGCTGCTGTTTTACAGCACCCATTGTTTTTCTTACTAATAATCCACCTGCTATGGATCGCCACATGTTGTTTTTATTCTACCAATACATGGCTAAGTATAAAGTTTCTACTTGCAAAAACATGGTTCATTGTTCCGTTTGTTATTCTTCCTTCAATGATCAATTGGAGTAATAGACGGCTAAAGCTGTTAGCTTACCTGTTGCTTTTGCCGATGTTGTTTGTGGTGGTTCAGTCAATAGCACGACATGCTTTGTATGGCTTCTCATTCGAAGGTATCAAGTACACGCTATCTCCATTTTTCCGAAACCATGTTAACTATTCAGCAATGCTGGTTTGCCTGCTGCCACTGGCGTTTGTGATGCGGTCTGCAGCTAAACAGCAGCATAGAATAATATGGAATCTAGCTTTAACGATAGCTATGGCAGGAGTTGTTTTCGCATATGCTCGTGGTGCATGGTTAGCTTTATTTTTTGGCGGAGCCGCCGCTGTTATTCTTTATTTTAAATGGCTAAAGCATGTTTTGATTTTGGCTCTTGCTGCATTGATAGCTGCGTCTGCCTGGCTGGTGAAAGACAATAACTACCTGCGCTTCGCACACGATTTTAATACTACCGTTTTTCATGAAGATATTGGTGAACACTTATCTGCTACAGTGCAACTGAAAGATGTATCCAATGCAGAACGATTTTATAGGTGGGTAGCTGCGGCTAATATGGTTCCTGATAAACCAATAGTTGGTTTTGGTCCAAATACATTCTACCAGAACTATAAGCGCTATACAATAACCCAATTCCGTACATGGGTAAGTGAAAATCCTGAACACTCAACGGTTCATAATTATTTTCTGCTTACGCTTGTTGAGCAAGGTGTTCCCGGGCTCGTAATATTCTTACTTCTATTCTACAGCATGCTGCTTCATTGCGAAAAATTATATCATCGACACCGGCGGCAGGTTTATAAAAACCTGTCATTAGCCATTGGAGTATCATTGACCATGATAGGGAGCTTATTGCTCTCCAGTGATCTTTTGGAGACAGATAAAATAGGAAGTTTATTTTGGCTCAGCCTTGGGTTCATCATTGTATTGCAGTCAAAGCTTCATAAGCAGCCGGTGTAGCATTATTTCACGCTTCTTCCTTTCCAGGTGTATTTTCCAAATTTACCCAGCCAACCAGCAATGATGGTATAGCCAATGTGAAACGGCTGCATCACCGGGAACCACCAGAGCAAAGGCATAGCATTGAAGAAGCGGGCTACAGGAATCACAAGGCGCAGTTCTACCAAAGTTTTTAAAGCAATAAGTGCCAGCCATACTAACAGCATTACCTGCCACCAAAGGCTCATAACAAGTAATGCAAGAAAGAAGAAGTTGTACAGGTAGATGAACAGCAGCACGCTAAATATTCGTTTGTCATCAAACTTATCTGCTTTGCTGGCCCACCTGATTCTTTGGTTGAAGAAGGCGCTCCATGTATGCATAGGAGCGGTTTCTACTATGGCTTCTTTTGATAGAAGAAAACCTACTTGTGAAGGATGCTTTTTGTAGATCTTGTGCATGAGTAACATATCGTCACCACTGGCTATGGTGTCAATGCCTTTAAAGCCGCCCACTTCATAAAATGCTTTTTTACTGTAAGCAAGGTTTGCTCCATTGCACATGCTGTGAAACTTCTTATGCACCGCAGCCGCAGTTATGCCTTGCAGGCTCATAAAATCAAGAAACTGGAAACGGGACACAAATGAACCTGTATTGGTAAATGCAACAGGTGCCGCCACAAACACCGGTTGCTGCTGCTGTATAAATGCATCCAACGTTTTAAGCCAATTGGTATGAACTATACAATCTGCGTCGGTTGTTACTATCCATTCTTTTGAAGAATATTGAATTGCCGTATCAATAGCTTTTTTCTTATAACTGTTTAGCGACTTCTGGTCCAGTAGTTCAGCAAGCTTTAGCACCTTAAGATTAGGATACTGATGCTGCAGAGATGTAGCTATGGCAGCAGTATTATCAGTAGAGTGATCATCAACCAGTATCACTTCAAAAAGTGGTGAAGGATAGTTTTGTTGTAATACAGAAAGCAAGCATGCTTCAATTTGCTCTTCTTCATTTCGTGCAGGAATAATAACTGAAAAAGAAGTTCTCGGTACGTGCTGCTGGTGTGCCCGGAACAGCGGAACTTGTAAGAACCAGCGCCGGTATGTTTCTATCAGTACAGCATAACCTATAGTAAAAACAGCAGCAATGATAAGAATGATAATTAGCACCATGTGCGGCAAAGAAAAGAATTAATCAGTGAACATGCTTGCTATCTGCCTGCCATGAAACTCGTGTAGCAGGTTGTGTCCCGACTCAATGATGCGCACTCTTGCAAGGTCTTCTATGCCTTGTATGAAATGCTGTCCGCCGGTGTATAAAATAACCTTGTCGTGTTTACCAAACAACATTCTCACCTGCATCTTTTGCTTCTTTATAAGCCGCTTTAGTTTGGTTAGGTTAGGTACAAACTTTCGCATGGTGGTCCAGCGGCGAAATAGTATAAGCCGTTGCTCCTCGTCATCTACATAATAGTGAACAAAGCCTGCAATGCTTTTTGTTATCATGCCTGTACGTTCGGCAAAGCCAAGCGTTTTCTGCAGCCACTGCGGATGATTGATAGTATGGTGCATCAGCTTGTTTCCTCCCCATGTTCGTGTAGCCAGCCAGTGCCAGAAGTTTACTTTCAATCCATCGGGCGCTACCAGTACCAGCCTGTCTACATGCTTGTGCATGATCTGCGCCAGGTGCAGTGCAATTCTTCCTCCCATGCTAAAGCCCATCAGTACAAATTGTTCGTTCAGTTTGTCCTGCTGTTTTCTTATTTCTTGTATTACCTGTACCAGGTACTCCGGGTGAAACGTCAGCTCCTTATCCCATTCTGTAAGACCATGAAATGGTAGATCAATAGCAATGATAGTATGCGTTTTTCCAAGATGTTTTTCAAGAAAGTAAAAAGTATAACTATCGCGGCCATAGCCATGAAAAGCAAACACCAGCTTTTGACCACTTCCATACTTGCGGTAGTGAAAATCTGAATGCGTATGTTGAATGTAAAAACTATTCATGCCTGAACTTGGTAACGAAAATTATACCTGATTAAAAAACAAGAAGCATAAAGATCAATGAAGATGATGAAGCTTTTTGGCACCATCTTGGAAAGTAGCTGACGAGAACGAACTATTTTTTTATCAATAATGTAATGGAAGTACAGGTAAAAGATCATTATATTTGAATAGTTGCATAACTAACTATATGTCAAACAACCAATTTAAGCGAGGAGAGCTATACAGCTTTATAACTGGTATGGCTTCTACAGCACTAGCACGGAGATTACAGAAAAATTTCAAACAGGCGAACATTGACATAACCATAGAGCAGTGGAGCGTATTGTACCACCTGTGGAAAGAAGACGGTTTGAGCCAGCAAGAGCTTTGCCTGCGTACGTTCAGGGATAAGCCGAGCATAACTAGGCTGGTTGATAATCTTGAGAAGCTGCAATTGGTAAAGCGTGTAGCCTCTTCTGATGACAGAAGGATTAACCTGATATACCTAACAGATAAAGCGAACGAGCTGCAGGAAGTAACACTGGAGATGGCTAATCAAACGCTGAATGAGGCGCTGGAAGGTGTAAGTAAAGCGAATATTGAAATGTGTAAAGCTGTATTGCAGAAGGTATATGACAACCTAAAATAGGATGGGATGATGTCTGATTTCTGATTTGGGGATGTTGGATGTGGAGATGCTGGTCTTCTTAGAATGGATAAGGACCACGCTGGTGGCAGAAGAGCGTTTTGCAGTACAAGTGTGCGACGCAACGATGATGAAGAGAGAGGCACTGCCGGTTCAATAAAAACCATCTACAACTATAGCTGCTGAGAGCAAGCGAAAACTTATAGCAAACAACTTCAAAAAATATAATCATGAGCACTAGCACGCAAAATGCCCAAAGCCTGAAAGGCGGTGAGTGGCTTATAAAAGAAGCTTCGCCGTTTGAAACCTTCATACCTGAAGATTTCAATGAAGAGCAAAAGATGGTAAAAGAAATGTGTCTTTCTTTTCTTGAGAATGAAGTGATACCGGTACTTGATCGCATAGATCAATTGGAAGAAGGTCTGATGCCTTCGTTGGTTGCCAAAGCCGGTGAGCAAGGTTTGCTGGGTGTTTCAATGCCTGAAGACCTTGGTGGATTAGGAAAAGATTTCATTACCTCTACTTTGGTGAACGAAGGACTGGGTGGCGGTTTCTCTTTTTCAGTTGCTGTTTCTGCGCATACAGGTATTGGTACGTTGCCCATATTATATTTTGGTACTGAAGAGCAAAAGCAGAAGTATGTGCCCAAGCTTGCTACAGGAGAATGGAAAGGTGCATATGGATTAACAGAACCGAATAGTGGAAGTGATGCCCTGGGCGCAAAAACAACAGCCCGTTTATCTGAAGATGGTAAGCACTACCTGCTGAATGGTCAGAAAGTTTGGATCACCAATGGAGGCTTTGCGGATGTTTACACCGTATTTGCTAAAGTAGATGGTAACCAGTTCACCGCATTCATTGTAGAAAGAGGCACAGAAGGATTTACTAATGGACCTGAAGAACATAAGATGGGCATCAAAGGATCTTCTACTGTTCAGCTGTACTTCCAAGATGCCAAAGTACCGGTAGAAAATGTGCTCGGTGAAATTGGCAAAGGGCACATCATTGCATTTAATATTTTGAACATTGGCAGGTTGAAATTGTGTGCTGCGGCTTTGGGTGGTTCAAGAAGAGCATTGAATACCTCCATAGAATATGCACTTACCCGTGAACAGTTCAAGCAGCCGATCAGCAACTTTGGAGCTATACAGCACAAGCTGGCTGAGATGGCTATCCAGACATGGGTTTGTGAAACTGCACTCTACAGAACAGCAAAATGGATAGATGATAAGGAAACAGAATTGGTGAACAGTGGCAAGCCTTTCAACGAAGCATTGCTAGGTGCAGCGGAAGAATTTGCTATAGAATGTGCCATGCTGAAAGTCTATGGCAGCGAGGTGCTGGACTTTGTAGTGGATGAAGGCGTACAGATACATGGTGGCAATGGCTATAGCGATGAATACATTATTAGCAAAGCCTACCGCGATAGCCGCATCAACAGGATATACGAAGGCACCAACGAGATCAATCGTTTACTTACTGTAGATATGGTACTGAAGCGCGCAATGAAAGGCAGGCTTGACCTGATGGGTCCTGCTATGAGTGTGCAGAAGGAGCTGATGAGCATACCTGATTTTGGAAGTGGAGAAGAGGAAGCTTTCTCAAAAGAACTGAAAGCTATAGCCAACTTCAAGAAAGCCATATTGATGACAGCCGGTGCTGCTGTTCAAAAGCTGATGATGCAGATAGAGCACGAGCAGGAGATACTGATGAATATTGCTGATATGGCAATTGAAACCTTCAATGCTGAAAGCGCACTGTTGCGGGTCATGAAGCTGGCTGAAAGCAAGGGTGAAGCAGCTATCCAGTACGAAATGGACATGATGAAAGTATACTTGACAGATGCTGCTGATAAGATAAATAAGTATGGTAAAGACGCTGTGAATGCATTTGCCAGCGGCGATGAACAGCGAATGATGCTACTAGGTATTAAGCGTTTCACTAAAGTGGAAGCATACAATACCAAAGATGCAAGAAGAAGAATAGCTGCTAAGTTGATCAGCGACGGCAGGTATCCATACTAGTCCACATTCAATACATTTTTAAAGGCCCTGGTGATCATCCAGGGTCTTTTGTTTTACAAGCAGCTTCTGTCCTGCAATTTCTTAATCTTCCTCATCTTGTAAATCATGGTTCTTTCATCGCTCTATCTTTGCAGTCTAAATTTTACAATATGAGCAAACTGGTAGAGGAGTTCAACGACTATAGAGAACGCATGAACGAGGTGATACTAGGCAAAAACAACCTGGTGATGAAGCGCCTGTGGAACCTGGATACAAATACATACGACGAAGGTGCATTGGATAAGAAAACGAAAGAGATGCTGGGGCTGGTGGCTAGTATGGTACTTCGTTGCGATGATTGCATCAAATATCATTTAGGCAAAAGCTATGAGCTGGGCGTTACCACCGAACAGATGTACGAGATATTTGCCGTGGCTAATATTGTTGGCGGAACTATTGTTATTCCACACACACGCCGTGCGGCAGAGTATTGGGAAGAATTGCAAGATGCTTCGGAGACAACAAGAGAAATTTGATTTCAGAGTGGCTCACTCTATAAAAGAAGAGGAGCAACACTACCAGGTGCTGCTCCTCTTCTTTTAAAAGCTATTGTTGCGCTACTATTTCAGCTTGATGTTCTTGAAAACTACTTCCCCTACTGTTTTACCTTGTTTTACGCCATTCTCGTTTCCTTCCCTGTAGTGTATACCGCCGTAAAGCCTTGACATAGCCGCTTCGTTAGCTGCATCACGCAATGAATTATAAGTGCGTGCAGGCAGCCCCATGCTAGTATTGGTTTTATCGGTAAAAGAGATATTTCCGAAGAAGCCGGTAAGTATTTCTGCCGCTGCGCCTGACGAAACTGAATGCCCTGAGGGATACTCTGGGAAAGGTGGTGTTGAAATAAAAGAAGACCATGAAGAAGCACCTGGTAAGTAGTCGCGGATATATGTTTGTGGGCGTAGCAGGTTGTACTTGTACTTCGCATCCCAACATGATATGAATGCATCAGCAAGACCAATACCCAGCATCAGGTGCATTTCAGCTGTTTTGGCTAAAGGCAGGTTCTTTTCTTTTGCTAGTTGATTGGCTATACCTACCCAGTGTCCCGGAGGTGTAGGTGTGCCAGCGCCATCAGCCCACCACTGGGCAATGTTCCTTTGATCTTGTGTTAGATTTTGAGATACCTGGTATACTTCTACCGCCTGGTTGTAAAAAGCAGATCCCGGAGTGCTGCTAAAGGGAATAGCCTGTGCTTCTTCGCACTCGCTACTGCTAAGCATGGCAAAACATTTTACCTTACCCCAAAAAGGCTCTAATGGGTTAAGAACAGCGCCTGTAGGAGCCCAGTTAGCAGCGTTTGAGGTTCTACCTGGAACTGTATAGACCATGCTGGTAGTTTCAGCCATACCATCTTTGTTGGCACGGTTCAGAACTGATTGCGCTACCATATAACCAAACTCGCGTGAATCATTTTTTACCGTTTCATGCACCTGCGTATTCAGCTGATCGTTGTACTTCTTGTACAAAGCATCCAGTTGATTTTTGGTAGCCGCGCTGGCATTTGGCAAAAGTCCTTTTGCCACCCTGTACATTGCCTCGTTTAAAGCAATGTTGTATTGTAACCTGGTAAAAGAAGCTATTTTAGGAAGATTAGCCAACAATGGAACTTGTCCTTCTACAGACCTATTACCTGGAATACCTGGTAGTACCGCTTCGTACAAAGCAATACCAGCATAAGCATAAAATCTGGAAGCACGTGGAGGATTAAGTCCTTCATTTTTTACCGCCTGGCGATATTGTTCCATCCATTCTATAGCTACAGTTGATGAAAATTCTGATGCAGCTGGCTGGCTTGGTACTACGTCATCGTACTTTCTACAACTGGACAGAAATAAGCAGAGGGCAGTGATTGCCAGGAAAATCCTTAACATATAATCTTAGTTTCAGAGACTTCAATGACTCAAAAACCATCTAAATGGCTGCTTTACAATTGTAATGGATGTTCAAATGCATATACTTAGCTAAAAAAATATAAAAGCACCTGCAGATAATTTATTTATAAGAAATTTGTACTTCAATTGAATTTATTAGATGTCTACGATAACACAAATTGCTCCTACAACCCTTACGGCTAAAGACTTTGCAACAGACCAGGAAGTGCGCTGGTGCCCGGGTTGCGGCGATTACTCAATACTTGCACAGGTTCAGAAGATAATGCCTGGGATTGGTGTTCCTAAAGAAAATATTGTCATCATTAGCGGAATTGGCTGTAGCAGCCGTTTCCCATACTATATGAATACGTACGGAATGCATAGCATTCATGGTCGTGCTACAGCGATAGCCAGTGGGTTAAAAGCAAGCAGGCCTGAGCTGAGTGTTTGGATAGTAACCGGTGATGGCGATAGCTTAAGCATTGGTGGAAATCATACTATCCATTTGCTGCGCAGAAACTTTGATGTGAACGTCCTGATGTTCAACAACCAGATCTATGGCCTTACCAAGGGACAGTATTCACCTACCAGCGAATCAAATAAGGTAACTAAAAGCACTCCATACGGAAGTATCGATCATCCCTTTAATCCACTTGCTTTAGCATTGGGCGCTGATGGAACTTTCATAGCACGCAGCATGGACCGTGATCCAAAGCACCTGCAAACAATGCTTACCCGCAGCCACCAACATAGAGGTGCTTCTTTTCTTGAGATCTACCAGAACTGTAACATCTTTAATGATGGTGCATTTGAAATATTCACTGAGAAATCAAGCAAGCCTGAAGAAGTGCTGTTTCTTGAGCATGGCAAGCCATTGATCTTTGGTGCTACGCAAAACAAGGGTATTAAGCTGGATGGCTTTCAGCCAGTGGTGGTTGAGCTAGGAAATGGTGTAACCGCTGATGACCTATGGGTACACGACGAACGTGATTTTTATAAAGCACAGATACTGGTGCGTATGTTTGATGATCCACAGAAATCTGGTGGTCACTATCCAAGACCTTTTGGCGTGTTCTACGAAAACGACAGGGCGTGCTACGAGGATGTGATGCAGATGCAGATAGAGGAAACCATTGCTACCAAAGGCGAAGGTGACCTGGATAAACTACTGCGTGGTAAGGAGGTTTGGGAGATCAATTAATTGAAATGATGTATAACTAAAAGACCCGCTTGTAAAGGCGGGTCTTTTCATTTATAAACTTAAGATTGTGCAAGGGCTTCATTTGCCTTTTTGTATATCTTCTTTTTCTTCCAGTTGTACCATTGTATGGGAGCAGTTTTCTTCATCACTGTATCAATTCCCCGCATACCAAACAGGTTCCATACACCGTGCATTTTTCCGGATAGGCTAGACTGCATAGCGCGCAGGCTCATGGCAAAGCCACTATCCAGGTATTCCATATGATGCCAATATCCTGCAGGCATGAACAAAGTATCTCCGTGCTCTAGTATTACTTCGTAACCTTTCGCCTGTTTTAGTGCAGGAAACTCAGTATAGTTAGGTGTGCCGTTGTTTTGGTAGTAGTTAGAAAAGTCAGCCATGCTAAGTACTTCAAATGGCTTCCTGTATAGCTTGTGTTGCTCTTCGTAAGGAAACAACAAAACGCGTTTTCTTCCTACGAACTGCGTATGCAGTATATGCGAAAGATCGATATCGAAATGCATGTGCGTGATGCTTGACTTGCCACCAACAAACAGCATCGGGTATTTCTTTACAAAACCTTTCATCAGGTCTTCAGGCCATGTAAAGTCATTTGTAAGCTCTGGTGCATGGTCGAAAATGTTGAAAAGAAAGATCCTCCACGCTGCAGGTCCGGTGGTTATCATGTCTATGTACTCACCAAATGTTTTATAGTCATCTGCCGTGTTGATAGGAGTATATGCATCGCTCTTCACGTTGTTGTAAAGAGCTACTTTCTTCTCGCCAACAAGCGTTTTAAAATGGTCCCAGTTCCACTTGCTGTATGCCGGCCACTGCTTTGAAAGATCCTTTATAACCAGCGGTTTTTTAGGAGAATAATATGCAGATCTGAAGGTGTCGGGTGAGATGTTTTTTACAACATCAACGGGTTGTAATTGCATGCTGCCAAAGGTTTCAACAAAAGTAACATGTATTATGAGTAAAGGAAGCGGTATAGAAAATTTATACTTTTTTAAACCCTAATATTTTCATTTGAGATGCTTTGCGCTATAGACGTTAACTACCTATTTCGTTGGAGGCGTACCTGTTATAGGTGGAAGAATAACTAGTGCCATCCTGTAGCTAAAACTTCAGTTACAAAAAATTATTTTCTGCAAAGAAGAATAACAGAACCTAGAACAGCAACTTCATTATCTCCTGTTGTGTGTATTGTTTTATGTCTCCTGGTTTCATCCCGTCAATGGTTATGCTTTCTATCCTATGCCTGATAAGCCTGAGCGTAGGAAAACCAACAGCTGCAGTCATCTTTCTTACCTGCCTGTTCTTCCCTTCGTGAAGTGTGATTCGTATCCAACTGGTAGGTATATTCTTCCTGAAACGGATAGGCGGATCTCGTTCAGGTACCAATGGTGCATCAGTAAAAATGTAAGCTTTACATGGTAGCGTGCGATGTTGTTTACCATCTATACTAATGGTTACGCCTGCCTGTATTTTTTGCAAGGCTTCTAATGTAAATGCACCATCTACCTGCACCCAATATTCACGCTCATGCTTATGCTTGGGATGCAGCAAACGCTGGTTGAGTGATGCATCATTTGACAAGATCAACAAGCCTTCACTATCATAATCCAAACGTCCAACAGGGTATACATCTTTGGGTACTTTGAATACATCAGCAAGTGTTGTTTTTGCTTCTTGCGAAGTGAATTGTGAGAGTACCTGGAATGGTTTATAGATGATAAAGTAGTAGTGCATATACATGAAAAAAGCCCGGTTGAAAACCGAGCTTTTGTATATGGATGGGTTAGTAAGTACAGGGACGTAAAATTCCCTACACAATATTAAAAATAGTTTTCTCTAACACAAAAAAAATCCTGAACTATTTTATTCACATTTTTCATATCGTTGTTAATAAGGATAAGCAATCTATGCACGATGTTATCATTTGCATGAAGAAGAAAAACTGAATTATCTACCAGGGCTTTGTTACCAGGATGAGGCTGAAACCCTTTATTCATCATAGTTTCAGCCGATGTAGTATTTTAAAAATTGATGATCACAGCATCACTAGATGTCCTGCTATCTACAGACATTCTACAGACTACTTATTGAAGTAAACATGATCAACCTATAGAATGATGTATCAAGTATATTGATAGCTCAAATGCTGAAACATGCATGACTACTGCATTTGCGAGATGTTGCTTGATCAGCATCATAGTTCTATCGGTACTTACTTGAAACATAAAACATAGCCTCTCAGTTTCTTTCTGTGCTTGTAGTAATGCCCGAATTGAAAATGAATCTTGCCGGGTGAAGATCAATATTACCTTTGCAAGCAAACAATTTTCTCATGAAGTTTCCTACACCTGTTTCGCTTGAATGGCTAGCTGATTTTTTAGATGCTGAACTTGTTGGCGATGGTAGTGCAATGGCTACAGGTATCAACGAGATTCATCGTGTAGAACAAGGTGATCTTTGCTTTGTTGATCATCCGAAATACTACAACAAGTCGCTACATAGCAATGCTACTTACATCATCATAAATACAAAGGATGTAACTGTACCTGAAGGCAAAACATTGCTGGTAGTTCCAGAGCCTTTTGAAGCTTATCTTAAGATAGTAAGGCATTATCGTCCATTCAAAGCATCAGCTACACCTATAAGCGAATCTGCTGTCATTGGTGAAGGCACTGTAGTGATGCCGAATGTTTATATAGGTAATGATGTTATTATAGGAAAGAACTGCATCATACATCCAAATGTTACCATCAATCCTTATACAGAGATTGGTGATAATGTAGTGATACAAGCAGGCAGTGTAATTGGCAGCGATGGATTTTACTACAACACAAAGAAGAATCGCGATGTATGGTATAAGCGCATGGAGAGCTGCGGACATGTAGTGATAGAAGATTATGTAGAGATAGGAGCAGGTTGTACAATAGATAGAGGTGTAACGGCTGATACACGCATTGGTGCAGGAACAAAAATGGACAACCAGGTGCATATAGGTCATGATGTAGTGATAGGTAAGAACTGCTTGTTTGCTGCGCAGGTGGCTATAGCAGGCGGTACTACTTTGAAAGATGGTGTAACGCTATGGGGGCAGGTAGGAGTAAGTAAAACACTTACTATACATGAGAACGTAACCGTGCTGGCACAAAGTGGTGTTGGTAGCGACCTGGAAGCAGGTAAAGTCTACTTTGGAAGTCCTGTAGAAGATGCTCTTTCAAAGAAGAAAGAACTGGTATGGGTGAAAAGAATTCCAGAGCTATGGAAGAAGGTAATGGAGACGAAGTAGCTACAGGTTGTATTTCTTGATCAACGATTTGCAGATAGCTTCAATGCTTTCTTCTAAAGGTTTGTAGTTAAAGTTGTGCAGGTACTGGTTGATCTTACTATTGTTGTACTTAACAGTGGCTTGTGCTGCTACTGCAGTTTCTTTTGTTATTAATGGTTTGTTACCAGTGAACATAGCTTTTAAAGCATCCAGTCTCCATACCAGTGATGCCAGCAATGGAGTAACTTTTTTATGCGGCGGTTTTTTGCCAAAGCATTTTGCCATTATGGTGAATAGCTCCTGGTACGTGATGTTCTCTGCACTGATAATAAAACGTTGTGCACTCACATCACTTTCTACTAGTTGTATGAATGCATCCACCACATCTGCTACATCTACAAAGCCTGTTGTTCCTTCGCTGTACCAGCCAAATTCATCATAAGCAGTTTTAAAAAGTTTGGTAGATCCACTGTTCCAATCACCGGCGCCGAGTATAATAGACGGATTGATGATAACAGCAGGTAGTCCTTCTCCTATTCCGCGCCACACCTCCATTTCTGCATGAAACTTACTCTTACCATAATTACTGTTGCTGGTCTCTTCGCTCCAGTTCATGGTTTCATTTATCTCCTCTACATTAGGTGTTCTTCCAAGAGCGGCTACTGAGCTTACATAACCAAGCTTCTTTACATTATTGGCAACCGCTGCATTCACTACATTGGCAGTGCCTTCTATGTTTATTTTAAAAAGTTGGTCTACATCCTTTGGGCTGAAGGAAACAACAGCTGCGCAATGATATACATGATCCACACCTTGCATTGCTTCTTCCAGTGAGATCACATCCAGTATATCTCCTTGTATCCACCTTACCTTTTCTTGGTGTGGTACTACAGGTATTTCTTTTCTATATAATGCAGACACATTGTATCCTTTACCAACCAATGCAGCAACCAGGTGGGAGCCAACAAGGCCGGTGCTTCCCGTTACAAAAACGGATGTTGGTGAATGATTTTGTTCTGTATGCTGCATATCTTTCTAGCTGTACCTACGCGGTTACTTATTGCTTCTCATAATTATAAAATCCCTTGCCTGTTTTTCTTCCTAGTTCACCATTATTCACTTTTGCTTTTTGTAAAGGCGACGGTGTAAGACGGGCAGGTTTACCCAATGCATTCCAAACAATATTGCTAACGCCATAGTTGATGTCCATGCCTATCATATCCATTAGCTTGAATGGACCCATTTTGAAGCCTGCAGCTTCCAATACTTTATCAATGGTTTCGTGATCAGCAACTCCCAGCTCCACCAGTTTCATTGCTTCAAGATAATAATGACGTGCAACGCGGTTCACTATAAAACCCGGAGCATCTTTACAAACTACAGGAGTTTTATCCAATTGTTTTGCCAGTTCTACCAATTGCTCTACCACTTGCGGTGAAGTATCTTTCCCGGCAACAACTTCCACCAGCTTCATAAGCGGTGCAGGATTAAAGAAATGAAGACCTGCCACATGCGAACGTTCCGGCACTGCAGCAGCAATTTCACCTATAGGTAAAGAAGATGTGTTGGTAGCATAAATAGTAGCAGGAGAATTGATAGACGATAGCTTGTTGAATAGATCGACTTTAGCCTCCAGCTTTTCAACGATAGCTTCTATGATAACATCAGCTTTGCAGTCATCTACATTGCTTGTGAACGTGATGCGGCCAATAATGCTGTCTTTATCTCCTTCCGCTATCTTTCCCTTTGTTTCAAGTGCAGTAAGCGTAGTCTCTAAAGCCAGCCTTGCCTTTTGAACCATTTCGTTGCTTACGTCAAACAAGATGGTGGTGAAACCTTTTTGAGCAGCTACCTGTGCTATTCCGCTCCCCATAGTGCCTGCACCACAAATGCAAATTGTTGTTGCCATAGTGGCGGCAAAACTAGTTTTTTGTTGTTGAACTACAACCTGTCATCCGTCAGTGGAATTCTCGATGTGAGCTACACTAGTTGTAGTAAATGCTAAAGCTTATTTGAATATGAAGCTGACCCTATGGCAAAAAAATTGTGGCGCTTTTAAAAAATCTGGGGATATGAAAAGTCTATTGTTTACGGTAGCATTTGGTATCTTCTTTACTACCTGTAGTACTTCAGAAAATAATACCACTTCAGTTGGCGCCGAAGCCTTGGATACTCCTACTACAGCCATCAATAGCGAACAGCGTGATACGGCGCGTAAACCATCTGTATTATCAGGTGAGTGGCAACTTACTGCTATGCCTGGACATGCGAGCAACTGGAATAAGGTGCCTATCCTTCACCTGGATGTAGACTCGGCTGCTTTCTACGGCAATACAGGCTGCAATACAATAAGTGGCCGCTTCCTGGTACGCGGTGCCTCCATAACTTTTGATAATGAAATTATGACCACAAAAATGGCTTGTACAGGCGCTTATAAAGAGCAGGTGTTTCTTGATAATCTTTTACGTGTAAATAATTATTCCATTAACGACACTGCGCTGCACCTGCGCCAGCTGGATACGGTAAAGATGATTTTTAAAAGAAGGCCGATATAGTGGTTACAGAGCTTTTCGCATGACACTGTACAACAGTCGCTTCTCCTGTTCACTGAAAGTGGGTGGTGTACGCTCCATCGCGAAATATTTACGTTTAAAGGCCATAATAGCTGCTGTGCTGTCTTTTAAATCATACCCAATAACTTTAAGCGCCAGGAGGTGGTCAAAATTGGCGGGAATGGTATCTTTTGTCTCATCATACCATAAGCCAAAGCCGCGCTTTGCCAGCGTCTGCCATGGAAACAGGATACTTGGATCAACTTTGCGTGTGGGCGCTATATCAGCATGACCAATAAAATTGGCTGCAGGTATGTTGTGCCTGCGCTTCAGTGTGTCAAGCAACACCAGCAGACTATTGATCTGGACTTCCGGGAAAGGCTCCGTTCCATTGTTGTCGAGTTCTATACCGATTGAGGATGAATTGATATCGGTTACACTACCCCATTTTCCTACTCCTCCATGCCATGCACGTAAGTAATCATTCAGCATTTGATGTATTGTTCCATCGCGGCAAATAACATAATGCGCACTTACCTGTGTACTTGTAAGTGTGAACGTCTTCAGCGTTTGCTCGCAACTATTTTGTGCAGTGTGATGCAGAACAACGATGTTGGGTTTGCGCAAATTGAAATTAGTAGTTCCCACCCAATACGCTGGTGCAGGTTGCTGCCCGGAAATCAAAGCTGGCTCTTGTCGTATCTGTTGTGCCAGTTCTTTTGCCTGCTGTTTATACTGTTTGTTGGTAGCATAGTAGGGATGGCGCGTACATGAATACATGCTGCTAACAACTGCTACAATAGATACCAGGATTACTGTTCCGCGATTTGGCATAAGCTAAAATGATTGTTGAAACTACTTCAAAATAATGCCAGCCAATCATTCAGAGAGGAATGTGAATATGCTGAAAATAAAAAAGCCCTAATGCAAGAGCATAAAGGCTTTTTACACATTCTAAATATTGCCTATTTACGCATGTTTTCGTTTAGGTTAGATACTTCTACCTGGCCATCCTCGTTTACGAGGTAGATCTTAAAGTGAAGATTGTTGATGGTGAAGTAATCCTGTACTTTCTCAATGATTGCTCTATATCTTTCAGCATTTGGCAACGCCATCGCTATCTCAGCATTTTCATTAGAGTAGTATTTGCCAAAGTTTACAAACGAGCTGAACAATGCATCGCTAAACCAGTGTTTTGCCTGTGCAGTTGAATTGGTAGATTTTTGTGATGAACCTGTTTGTACCGCTTTAGCAGGAAAACCCTTTATCTCTATCACTTCTTTGGTAAAATACTTAGAAGCAATCACCACTTTTTCGCTTCTGTCTACTGCTTTGTCCTTATGAATTTTGTATCCATTCTCCTTCAAAAATCGAACAAGGCTACTCACTATAAACTCTTCAGAATACCAATGGTTGACGTCGGTAGTAGAAAGATGGTCAATGTAAAAATCTATTTCCATATGCAAAGAATTGTGTCAGTTCTATATACTCTTAAGACATCCAATTTAGGGGATGTGTTGCATAAAAAACAAACATTAATAATGCACATTGTGCAAAGAAATATTAAAAAAAATCTGCTGAATAAGCTAACTTAAAGAGAGCTCATCTATAACTGCTTGATTTTCTTCTAAACCCGCTACAGGATTAGGTTGTATAAAAATTTCTATTGCAACCAACGCTGGTTATACTTCTATTGTAATGTGGAAAAGTAGGTTTGGAAGCAATAGTTTTTCACTATCACGTAAGTGCAATTCTACAGCGAATCGTTCTGCTTAAAAATGCGGATAACTTTCACAAACCTGCTCATGTAATAATCATTCAGCGGAGTGATGGTAACACCGTGCGCTTTGCCTGAAGTAGAATGGATAAATGCCTTTTCTGTACCACCCGAAGTGATCAATCCCATATGTCCTACTTCGTGCACTGAAGAGTCCGTGCCGGTGAAAAGGATGAGATCACCTGGCTTTGCATCCGCCAGCGGCACTTCGTATTCTACATTGGTAAAACCAACTGAAGAACGTGGTACCTGTATATGAAAATGGCTGAAAACATAGTGTATGAAACCAGAACAATCAAAACCTTTAGCCGGATCGTTAGATGCATACTGATAAGGTGTTCCAATCAGTGTTTTGGCAAACTCAACTACTTCGGCGGGAGTGGTATTTCCTGTCCTGATTGTCTTCTCGTCAGGTATATACAGATCTTCCTTGATGGTATCTTCTGACGGAGTGGTGTCAAATGTATCTGTGATAGCTATTCGTGGCTCTTCTTGCTGGTTGCAAGAGAGTAAGAATAACAGGAATATAGAAACCAACAACTTCATTGGAAGCTGTTGGCAAAAACCTAACCAAGGGTTATTCCTTTCTTTTCACTTTAACATCTAAAAGCTCTGTGTAATCCTGTCCAATGGCCGAGAGGTATTCTGAGTGGTTCCATGTTTTGGCAACATTGGTAAAAGCATCGTCTGGTTGCGCAATGTATATTTCATGACCAGGCATAGAAGTTACCTTCATGCCACAGGTGCGTAGCATAGCCAGTATACATGCATGGTTAGGTGTAAACCAGTTAGTAACATCACCGGCAAATTTGCTTTCAATAAATGCCATTTTCGGCCATCCTTGTTTCAGCATTTTGTTACGTTGCGTTACTTCTATGTTCTCTTCATAAACAATATCATCGCCAGGCATGGTAAGCGTTTGAAACACCATCATCTTCTTTACCTTTTGAGCCACTATATCAAGCGCCAGCATTGGGTAGCGAAGGTGATAGAACACACCCATAAAGATTATGATATCGAAGCTCCTTTTCAGCTTTGCAAGATCATACACCTGCATTTGCCTGAACTTTACTTTGTCTTCTAATCCTAATGTTTTAGCGGCCCATTTTGCCTGCTTTAAATAATGCGGATCGAGATCAATACCAAGAACAGTTGCACCTCTTTTAGCCAATTCAAATGAATAGAAACCAGCATTACAACCAATGTCCAAAGCAGTCATGCCGTCCAGGTTTTGAGGAATGCTGTCCTTTACCTGGTCCCACTTAAATTTTGGGAAGTCGCCGAAGTAATGACCCGGTGCAGTTTGTATGCCACCAGGTAAATGAAGATTATGAAACCAAGGCTTTAATGATTCTACTTTGCTTCTAAGTTTCTCTGTTGAGACGGCTGTACCTGCTGTTGGCATATTGCTTCTTTGTAATAGATTTCTAATTCAGTTGCCCTGTGTTCAGCAGTATGCAGTTGAAGTACTTTTCTTCGTGCATTCTCACCAATTGCCTTACGTTGTTCATCACTAATCTCTGTTAAGTACTTTATGGTATCTGCTGCCGAAGATGCTAACAAAATTTCAGTGCCAGCTTCAAAAATGGTTTCTATTCCATCCCATACATCGCTGATGATAGGCGTACCACAAGCTGCAGCTTCAAACAAACGAACACTTGGTGAATAACCTGCTTTGATCATATCAGCTCGTGTGATGTTCATGGTAAACCGCTGGCTATTGTAAAACTTGCGATGCGCTGCTGGTGGCAGGTGCTCTATGCGTTCTACGTTTTGTGGCCAATCAATGGTGGAAGGATATTGCGGTCCTGCAACTACAAAACGTTGATCAGTTAAACACCTGGCAGCATCCGTCATCAGCTTGTCCAGAGGAGGTTGGCGGTCATCGCTATAGGTGCCAAGGTAACCAAGGTCCCACTGCATTTCCTGCTCTTCAGGATAATACAATTCAGGATCAAATGAACAGTAGAAAGGCCGCGCCATAGGTGAGCCATACACTTCTTCTAATTTGGTTAGTGTAGGTCCGCCGGTAAATGACAGGTAGATATTGTACTGCGGAATGAGGTCCGGGTGCAGGTATTCGTAATCTCCTTTTTCAAGCTTGGCCAGCGTAACCGGCGTATCAATATCATAGAATGCAGTTACACCTTCTGCAGTATCTACTACCCATTGTCCTACCTGTACTCCTTCGGGTACATACGATCCCACAATAACAAGATCCGCCTGCTGTACCGCTGTTTCATACTTCACCTTTATTTCATCAAGGCTATTGTATAAAATGGTTTTACCAAATGGCGGATTGGGCATATCCCTGTTAGAGGCATACCAAGGCATATCACGTTCAAGAAAAGTAACGTCATGACCTTTTTTATGTAGTTCTCTTACAAGACCACGAAAGGTGGTAGCATGGCCATTTCCCCAGGAAGAAGTTATGGATAGCCCAAGTATTACGATGTTCATTATAAAATGAAAAATGAAAAATGAAAAATAAAAAAGCCGATTTCATGTCAACATTCAAAGTCATCAAAAAAACTTTATGCTCTTTCGTGACCTTTGGGGTTTGATGATTCCCACCTACACTCCTGCAGTTGTGAATTCTCTTGCAAAGATCTTATCCAGCTCCTCTGCACGGTGTGTGTAGGTATGCTTTTCCAGTACCTTCTTGAGTGCCGCCTGTCCTATCTCCTTTGCTTTTTCTTCAGTTAAATGAGAAATGATATCACGCACATCATCACCACTAGTTGCCACCAGTATTTCTTTTCCTGGTTCAAAAAAGAAATCAATACCTATCCAATAATCAGTAATGATACATGCGCCGGCTCCCGCTGCTTCAAACACACGTGTGGCTGGAGAGAAACCGTATTTCGCCATACTATCGCGGCTAATGTTCAATACAGCTTTTGGTGAGCAATTCAGCGCATTGTGATCTTTGGTATACACATGACCTATGTAGTTGATGTTGGATGACATCGGCTTGTCGTGCCAGCCATTTCCGCCTAAAATAAAACGTTGCGATGGCAGTTGTTCTGCCACTTGTAAAAAGAAATCTTCTACACGTTTTTCTCTATCAGGTAAACGATTTCCAAGAAAAGCCAGGTCACCAGCAAAACGCTCTTCTTTATCAACCGGGTGATGCGTAGATGGATCTAGTGCGTTATAAATAGGAAAGCAATTTTTTGCACCTAATGACTTGTATGCATTCACTACAGGATCGCCTCCACCATAGGTAAGTATCATATCGTACTGCGGTATCAGTTCTGCGAAGTAGTCATTGTCATTGTACATCACACGATCCAGTGTAGCAGGTGCATCCACATCCCAGAAGATGACGATCTTATTCTTTAATCGAAGTGCAGCTACTTCTTTCTCCAACAGCTCATCATTTACACCTACACCACTTGTTTTGATAATAACATCTGCATGCATTGCATCTTCCAGCGCCTTGTATACTTCTTCCTCCTGCGGCTGGTACACCTTTATAGTTGCCCATGATGGATCGTCTATGTCGCGGTTTTTTTGACGATCGTAAGCATCAGGTTCGTAGAAGGTAATGCTGTGGCCTCTTTCATTCATGGCCCTGATGATGCCGCGGTAATAAGTGGCTGCACCATTCCAATAAGCTGATACAAGGCTCGATCCGAAGAATGCAAATTTCATAGGTTATGCAGTTGTAAGTGTTGAAATATTGTTCACGTTTAGCTCTTCGCATATTGCATACAGTTCATCTACACGATGAGCGCAGGTATGGCGTTTCTGTATAGTTTGTAAAGCATGGCTTGTCAGCTCCTCTACCTGTGCATCGTCTGACAAAATACTTTTTATGTGACTGATCATTTCCGCTTTGTTGGTAGCAGTAAGAAAATCAACACCAGGCGTGAAGAGGTTTTCTACATCATTCCACGGAGCAGAGATCATAGGTATACCACAAGCCATAGCTTCAAACGGGCGGATGGTAGGAATGCCCGGCAGAGACTCTACATAAGGCCTCCGCGGTACATGCGCAGTAAAACGATATTTAGAAAATACCTCTGGTGCTTTAAAATTGGGCAGCCAGCCACCATACTCAATGCCTGCATCGGCAAGTGCCTGCAGTGCATGATCAGGATAGCGAACGCCATATATCTTAGCCTTTAGCTTCAGCTCTTTTATTGGCTCAATAATAAATTCATGCAGCTCCTTGGTGCGTTCATCATCGCCCCAGTTGCCTATCCATACAAAATCACCTTCGTAACCATCAGAGGCCAAGGGTTTAAAAACATTGGTATCAGCAGCTTCGTGCCATGTCCATGCCTTCTTTGTCCAGCCCTGCTCCAGGTAGATTTTGCGTATTACTTCACCATAAGCGAGTACGCCATCAAAATGGGTAAGATCATATGCTTTCATACTTTCTCTTTCGGATACAGCACGATGGTGTGTATCGTGGAAGAGCAGCTTGAAGTTGTGCTTCTGTTTTGCCTCACCTATTGATTTCACCAGCGCATGATCACTCCACTCGTGAACAATCACAAGATCAGCATCACCAAGTACTTCATCAAGGTTGATGGTAGCAGGATCGTAGGCTATACTATTTATGAGCGGGTAGTGTTGATGAAACTCCTGTATCACCTCTTCACAATAATCGTTGACCAAATTGGCAAGGCTCCAGCCATTCTTTGGCTCGTAGATCTTTACATCGTTGCCTCTTTCTACTAGTTCTGTTGCCACTCCACGCAGGAAGTGTGCATTACCATGGTTCCAATCGCTTAGTAGCGAGTGGTAAAACATTACTATGTTCATGATGCAGCTTTTGCTTCTGTTGATTGATGTAGTTGTATATGTTGCTGGTAAACCTGCATATATTGCCGGGCCATAGCAGCAGGAGTGAACTGTTGCGCATGTGCAAATGCTTTAGAAGCATATTCTTCTAAAAGCATTTTGTTGCTCATAAGATTGTTGATGCAATCAGCCAATGCTTCTTCATTATCAGTTGGCACATATACGGCATTGTCCTGCCATACTTCCCGCAGTGAAGGAATATCTCCCAGCACCAGTGCACAACCAGAAAGAGCGGCTTCTAATGCAGACAGACCAAATGGTTCATACTTCGCCGGCAGAACATATATAGATGCTGTAGAAAGCGCTTTAGAAATATCGGTGCTGTTAAGCTTACCCAGGTACTCTACATGCGGGTTGTATACATCCGTTACATTATGTTCAAAAGCAGCTTCACCAGCAATCTTTATCGGGTAGTTGATGTTTTTTGCCGCCTGTACCAACAGCTTTACATTCTTAGCTTCATCCCAAATGCGACCCATGCTAAAGATGGTCTCTTGCTTTTGCGCCCTGCTAAAAAGCTGCGGCTGCCGTGCATTGTAGATGACCTGCTTGTTTGTTTGAGGCGCGTAGATATTGGTAACAAAATCCATCATAGCACTGGATGGAGCTACCACCAGGGTTGCTTTTTCTAATCCACTTTTTACCCTGAAGAAGTATTCGTTCCACTCAGCTGGCGGATCATCATTTTTTACTGAAATGAACCATGAATAAACATCGGAATGAGCTACCATAACAACTGGCGCTTTCCATGCTAAAGATCCATAAGCATAACAATTCAGGTGAATGATATCAGGCTGTAAATCGTTTTCCAACTGGAGCAGGTAATCACCGCTTTCGTCTATATCGCGCCACGGGTTCTCCATCCATTCCAGCAGGTAATCCGTCTCATACACTTTTACATTGCTCAAGGCAATCACCTCATCCCACTGCCATGGCGCCAGGCGCGCACCTGTGGTTACCAATGCTACCTGCACATTGTGAGGAGCTAAGGCTTTACATAATTCCATGCTGTACGTCCACACGCCGCCAACGGTGTCGGCGGTCATCAATACCTTGATTGGTTTATTTTCTTCCATATATCCTGTCTAGTATTTCTGCTGATTGTAAATATTCTTTTGCCTGCTCATTAAAAGCATTGCTTGATGAAAGTTGTTCTATCCATTTTACAAGGGCTCTTCCTCCCCATGCATCAGGGGGCGAGGCTAAAACTTCTGTTTTGGTACCCCAAAAACGAGCGGCTTCAAAGTCGTAAAATGAGCCATTGATGTTGCGCATCGTTACGCCACCATTGGTGCCATAGAAGGTTGCTTCTATCACAGCTTCCTGTCCTGCCTGCAGGTTCCATGAACAGTTGAGTTTAGCAACCGTGCCATTAGCAAGGTCCATGGTAACAGCAGCAAAATCCTCTACTTCATTTTTTCCTTTAACAGGTGTACCCTTAGCATACAGCCTGCTGTCTACTTTATCTACAGCAGGAAATTGTAGTCCTACAAGCATCAGGTCCACCAGGTGAATACCAAGATCGAGTACACAACCACCGCCTGATTGATTCATATTGTAGAACCATGGCTTATCAGGGCCATAGGCATTATGAAAAGTGAGATCAACAGAGAAGATGTTGCCTAGTTCACCGGAATGAAGTATGGGCAGGATGGCTTGCCATGCTGCAGTGTAGCGGTACGAAAAATCGGCGCCTAATAATCTGTTTGCTTTGGTTGCGGCCCATACTACGGCGTGTACTTCTGTGCCGTCTCTGCCTAATGGCTTCTGGCAGAAAACAGCTTTGTTATGTTCAAACGCCTGTACTGCCTGCTGCTTGTGTAATGCACTAGGTGTGGCTATAACTACAGCGTCCACTGCAGGATCAGCCAGTATCTCTTCAAAAGATTGTGTTGTCTTGCAGCCGGGAACAATTTTGCCTGCTTCTTCCAAACATTGTTCAGAAGGATCGGAGATGAGTGTTACTTCAGCAAGCCCACTATCTACAGCGGCTTGCAAGCGGTTGCGGCCAATCCAGCCTACGCCCACAAAGGCTAGTTTGGGTTTGGCAGTTGCTGCAGGTACTGAAGCAACTACATTTTCGCTTTCAGTTATGTTTGGTTCAAATAAGGTTGCAGTCGACATGTAGGATGATTTAGGTTTGTTTCTGCTGATATAAGATATGCTGTACAAGTGTGCGACGCAAGGATGCTGAGTAAAGAATTATTAGCTGATCTCAACAACCGTGTTAGGATTGAAAGATGTGTGAACTAATCATCACGTTTCCTAGCAATCCTTCCAATTACTGCAATCGTGGTTCTACAGCGTAATGATTGCTTTCATGAAACCGTCGGGTCGTGCAGAAGTTTTTTTGAAACCCTCCGCCAGTTGATCCATTGATAGTAGATCTGTGTAAAGTGCACCAGGTTGAATGACGCCATTTTCTACCGCGGTAACAGCCTGTTGCATACCGTGCAGGTAGCGTTCAGGTTTACGCTCATGTGCGTTGATCACATCAATCCCCTTCCAGTTCCACTTTTGCATGTTTACCTGGCGCAGACCATCCTGGTGGTAACCAGCTATGATGAGGCGACCACCTTCGCTTACTATTTCGGTAGCTACATCAATGGCTTCCTGTTTGCCGGTAGCCTCTATAACGCGGTCGCAAAAAGCACCACCAGTTAGTTCGGATATTTTGTTAGAAACCTCCCAAGTGGCAGTTAAAGGAATGAGCTCATCAGCTCCATATTGTTTTGCATAATCCAACGAATATTGCCGGCGTGAAATAGCAATGACTTTGGCGCCTGCATGTTTTGCCAGCTGGCAAAGCAGCGCACCAAGAAAACCAATTCCAATAACAGCAACGGTGTCACCGGCTTTTATATCGCTGCGCTCAAAGATATTCATGGCACATCCCAAAGGCTCACCAGGAAAAGGTTTGCCCTGTAAGGAAGCTGGAAGTTTTACAAGTGAATTCTCATTGGTAACATCATATTCTGCATAGGCATGACCGGAAAGAAAGGCAACATGATCACCGGTCTTTACTGTACGCACCTCGTCGCCTATGGCTTCTACCAGGCCCCAGCCTTCGTGACCGGGACTGCCGGGAGCAACAGGATATTGAAACCATTCTCTTCCCTCCCATAACGGAAGGCTGGATGCGCAGATGCCACAACCAGCTACCTGTACAAGTACTTCATTGGGTTGTATGGCAGGCTTAGCGGTTGTTTTTAATTCAAAGGATCCGGGGTTGGTTAAAACAGCAGCAATCATTTAACTACGGTAAGTTTGGTTGAAGGGTTATGTAATTTCTTAACGGGTGCTTTGGCTTTGCGCGGAACGTCTGCATTTTCCTGCAGCCAGTCGTACAAACGTTTGATACCTTCTGTAGTGCTAAAGGCTGGTGTCCACCCGGTTGCTTTTGTAAACTTGTTGAAGTCAGACACATAATACTTCTGGTCGCTTGGTCTCCAATCGTCGAACTTCACTTCTGGTTTTTTGCCAGAGATTGTTCCTATCAGGTCTACCAGTTCCAACAGGCTAATGGTATTTTCTACACCACCACCCATATTGAACGCGTTGCCGGTTATGCTGTCGATGTTTTCCTGTGCCAGCAGGAATGCGTTCACCAGGTCTTCAACAAACAGGATATCTCGTACTTGTTTGCCATCGCCGTACAAAGTGATCGGCTTGCCTTTTAGCGCCTGGATGAGGAAGTGCGCCACCCATCCCTGGTCTTCTGTTCCAAACTGGTGTGGACCGTAAATACAGCTCATGCGGAATACGACAGTCTTAAGTCCAAAGGTTCTTGCGTAGTCTAAAATGTATTGATCGGCTACACCCTTTGTACAACCATAAGGGCTGTGGAAGTCAAGTATTCTTTCTTCGCTTATACCATGCTTACGGAAGTGCAGGTTCTCCGGGTGGTAGCGGGTACCGTTCATAATGATGCCCAGGTCGTGCAGGTCGCCGTACACTTTATTGGTAGAGGTAAATACAATTGGCGGTTGATGTGCTGAACGGCGGATGGCTTCCAGCAGGTTGAGCGTGCCTTGTGCATTCACTTCAAAATCATGGAAAGGATCTGTAAGGCTGGATGTAACCGCCACCTGCGCTGCAAAATGGAAAACCATATCGGCACCTTGTACAGCCGCGGTCACTGAGGCACGATCGCGTATATCAGCAACCATGATCTGCAGCTTGTCGCCATGCTTTTCTTTTAGCCAGAAAAGGTTGTTCTGAACACCGGCACGCGATAGATTATCAAGAACCATAACTGGCTTGCCGGATGATAAAATTTTATCAGCCACGTTGGTACCTACAAAACCGGCACCGCCTGTTATTAATGTATATTTTTCTTCTGGAGGCTTGCCTACGATATGTTCTGTCATCCACTGGTACTTCTTCAGGCCTTCAATACCCTTAGCAGCCAGCATGGTGAACAGCAACTTAGCAGAGCCATCGGCATGTTGCATTCCGAAATAATATTCGCGTTCGTCTAAATGGAAGCGGTCTACAGCAGCCATTTCTGGAGAAAGATCACGCAAGCCGTACCAGTACATACGAGGCGCACCAGCTTCTGCAGCGGAAATAAATTCCTTCATCTGCTTCTTCTCGTTCTTTTGCCATGTAGAAAAACCGGCTTCTGTTATCCAAAGTTCTGCTTTACAATTATTCTCGTCAAGCACACGCTGTATCTTCTGTAGTTCGGGCTGCCATCCTTCCCAGTTGTAATCAAATACATCAGGGAAACCATGTACACCTACCACATCAATGTATTGCATCAGGTTTTTGCGAAACATCTGTTGCATCCAGTTTGGATCGATAGGGCTCATGCCGCCGAGGACGGTTTTCTTGCCGCATTGTTTAGCCCAATTAGCAGCTGCGCCAATCATGGTACAAAAGATGTCCCAATCAGGATCTATTGTAAAGTCGTATTCGGCAGTATTATTAGGCTCGTTCCAAAGCTCTACATAAGTGAAATACTGGCCGTATTCGCTGATGATCCTATCTACAAAATCCGCATAATCACGTGGATTTTGCGGAGGAGCAGATGATTTAGGTTTAACGGCAATGGATGGCGGTGTATACAGGATACAAGGCAGGATCTCTACTTTGTTGCCAATTGTCTTGAACAGCCAGTCATACCACTCTTTGCCGTTTGGACGATGATAATCTGCCCATGATATATTAGTGCGTAAAAGGTTTATTCCAAGCTTGTCGAGGTCGGCAAGCGTACGCTCCACTTCTTCGTATTGATTTATATGAAACCATTGAACCACCCCTACTTTTCCAGGCATGGTGCCGTTTATTTTGTTTACGGTGTTGTCTAACATACGGGTTTTGATTTAATGGATTAAACAGTAAGTCCCCTGGCAGCTAATTCATTACTTGCCTCGTTTACCTTGTCTTCAGCTGTTTGTCCTTCCAGCCATTGAGCCAGCTCTTCCAGCCCGTTTTCCAAAGTAATTTGTGGTTCGTAACCCAGAATTTCTTTTGCCTTGGTTATATCAGAATAACAATGCCTGATATCGCCTACGCGATATTTACCTGTTATAAGTGGTTTGATATGTTCTTTGTTCATAACAGCTGACATGCGTTCAGCTATTTCAGTAATAGTATATGAATTGCCACTGCCTACGTTGAAGACCTCATCATCCGCCTCAGGAACTTCCATAGCAAGGCGTGAGGCACGGGCAATATCAGATACATGCACAAAATCACGTTTCTGGTTGCCGTCTTCAAATATCATTGGCGAATTGTTATTGAGCAGGCGGGAAGCAAATATGGCCAACACGCCAGTGTATGGGTTTGAAAGGGCTTGCCTTGTACCATATACATTGAAGAAACGTAGCGCTGTAGTTGGAATGTTATATGCTTTACCCAGCAGCAGGCAAAGGCGCTCCTGGTCGTATTTGCTCAAAGCATAAACTGAAGAAAGGCAAGGTTGTTTTGTTTCAGGCGTAGGAAAAGGATTAAGAACGGTTCCTTTTGCGTCGCGTACTTCCCATAGTCCTTGCTTTAGCTGGTCCAGTTTACGCTCCAGCCCAGTTTTGATGGCTCCAGATGCATCTTTATACAAACCTTCGCCATAGATACTCATGCTTGATGCTACCACCAGTTTTTCCACCGGGTTGTTCATCAGGGCTTCCATGAGTACTGCTGTACCTATATTATTTACATCAGTGTACTCTTTTACTTCGTACATACTCTGACCTACACCCACCATAGCTGCATAATGATATACTGCATCTACTCCTTTTAGCGCCTGCTTCACTTTTTCCGGGTCGCGCACATCACCCACTACCAATTCTACGTCAGGGTCCAGGTATTCGGGTCTTTCACAATTCTTGCCATGAACCTGTTCACTCAGGTTGTCCAGCACTCTTACTTGGTATCCTTTTTCTAATAGTTCGTCGGCAAGGTGAGATCCAATAAAGCCGGCGCCCCCGGTAATCAGTATTTTTTTACTCATCTATAATGGTTGTTTAGCAGGTTCTTCTACTACCTCTAAAAAATCGTTCCACGTTGTAAATCAAGGCACTTGGAGGATAGGCCGGAGTTCAATATAATTCAGTACCTGCGCAGGTTTGAGGGAAATTGCATACAGAACAGCTTCTGCTACTTCAGCCGGATCGAGCGCTCCAAGGCCGATAGATTCCACATCTAGCTGGCCGCTCTCCAGGTTGCTGAAGAAGCCTGTGTCCACCACGCCGGGGGCTATCACTGTTATGCGTGCTTTTCCCTTCGTTTCTAAGCGTAAGGTTTCAGCAATCATATTAACAGCAGCTTTGGTAGCAGCGTATACGCCACCATATTCGTAAGCACTTTTTGCAGCAATAGAAGAAATGAAAATAATATTGGCAGGCTCTGTACCAGAGGTGAGAGCAGGAAGAAAACTGCGAAGGATACGCAGGGTGCCGGTGATGTTCAGGTCTATTACACGTGCCCACTTTTCCGGGTCTCCCTCACCCAGCTTCTCATGAATTCCTTTGCCGGCATTACAAACAAGGATGCTTGGAACACCCAGCTCGTGCACCTTGCTATACAGCGCGTTCACACTAGCTGCGTTGGTTACATCGGTAGGTACAAAATGATAACCGGGCAAAGAAGGAGGATCTGGTGGAGCAACAATATCTGCATTCACTACTATAGTGCCTTCACCTAGCAGGGCGGCAGCAATTGCTTTCCCTATGCCCGAGCTGGCGCCTGTTACAATAGCAAGTTTGTTTTGGATCAAATGCATCTAATCTTAAGGTAAACATTTATATGAAAAGGGAGGAATAGCTGTAAAAGAAAAGCCTATGATGATCACAGGCTTTCGTTATTTATATCCTCCGGGTTATTTTCAGGAGGCGTTCGTTCTCCATCTTTCATAAAGCTCCAGTCTTTCTTGTCTTTGTTATCATCATGAGCCATTTCCTCTGGCGAAGGATCCTTTATGTATTGTTCTGCTTCTTCAGGAATGATAGACTCACCTATGCCTCCGCGTTCCTGGGCATCTTCCCATTTAGCGCTTTGCTCACTTATACCTTCATCGCGTTTTACAATGGGTGTTTCTATTTTTAGCCCCACTTCACTTTGTTGGCCCGGGTCTATCGGAAGGTATTTGTCATCATCGGTTGATTTTGACAAATTTTGTTTGTCTCCTGCATCTTGTTTGTCAAGCATAATTCAAGTTTTCGTACAGGTTTTCCTGCGTAAAAAATATGCCAAAGGATATTAGATTTAGCAATTGTGGATTTTAGATTTATGGTCACCAGGCATCATCAGTATTAGAAATCCAGCATCCAAACCCGAAATCAGCCGCAATTTTCGTTCTACCCTAGCAGCGTGTTGGCGTTAATAAGCCCATCTATTTCAGCAGGCGTCTCTTTCACCTCTATCCCAAACTTTTCAGTGAAGAAAAGCTCTGTCACTACCTGCCCGTCATCGCGCTGTTTTGCATAGTAGTAAAGTATCTGGTTGGCATTTACATGCACTGTAGTTCCTGCCAAGTCCAGGCGTATCATCACTGGTTTCATTGTTTGTTTTTTTAGATAGGTATAAGAATCAGGCCAATGCGTGTAGGCTAATTCTTTGATAAATACATCTTGCTCCTTCTGCCTTACCTTCTGCTCCTGTGTTTCTATACGTATATTTGGCATTATTAAATACATATTTTGAAGTTTACTGAATTTGGTTTTGACGAACGCCTTGTAGAAGGCATCTATTATACAGGATTTGAAGATGCTACACCGGTACAAGAACAGGTGATCCCTCACATCATGGAAGGCAAGGACATAATAGCCTCTGCACAAACAGGTACTGGTAAAACGGCAGCTTTTCTTTTGCCGCTCATTCATAAGATCATCTCCATGCCGGAGCATGAACACATCAATGCACTTATCATCGTTCCTACACGTGAGCTGGCCATACAGATATCGCAGAACCTGGAAGGTTTATCTTATTTCACCCCAATCAGCAATATTGCAGTGTACGGTGGTGGAAGCGGAGCATCCTTTGTGCAGGAAAAACAGGCACTTTCAAAAGGTGCGGATATAGTTATCTCTACACCGGGCAGGCTGATTGGCCACCTGGCTATGGGTTATGTAAAACTGCAAAAACTTGATTTCCTGGTGCTGGACGAAGCAGACCGGATGATGGACATGGGCTTCAATGATGATATCATGAAGATTATATCATTCCTGCCCGCAACCCGCCAGACGCTACTTTTTTCTGCAACAATGCCTTCGCGTATTCGCGAGCTTAGCCGCAAGATCTTGAAGAACCCGGTGGAGATCAACATTGCTGTTTCGGCTCCGCCTAAGTCTATTCACCAACAGGCTTACGTGGTGTACGAAAAACAGAAGCTGCCGCTGATCAAGCATATACTTTCTACCACCAGCTACAGTAGCGTTCTCATATTCTGCTCCAAGAAGCACAATGTAAAAGACCTGACGAGGCTATTGAAGTCGGCCAAACTTTCGGTTGACGAGATACATTCGGACCTGGAGCAAGATAGGCGCGAGGAAGTGCTGGCAGCATTTGCTAATCGCAGGCTGCGCATTTTGGTAGCTACCGATATCTTGTCAAGAGGAATAGATATAGACAATATAGAGCTGGTAATAAATTACGAGGTGCCCAACGATGGCGAAGATTATGTGCACCGGATAGGTCGTACTGCAAGGGCGCAAACTGACGGTGTCGCCATTACATTTGTGAACGAGCTAGAGCAGCGAAAGTTTCAGAGAATAGAAGAACTGGTAGGCGAAGTAGAAAAGCCACCAGTGCCAGCTGATTTTGGTGAAGCTCCAGCTTATGAACCTGTTGCTTACAGAAAAAACAAGAGACCTAACCAGCAGTTCCGGAACCCGCGGCAAGGTGGAAACAACCAGGGCGGCGGAAACAGGCAAGGCGGCGGTAGCGGCCAGGGTGGAAACAATAGGCAAGCTGGGAACAACAGGCAGGGAGGAAACAACAGGCAAAACAGTAACAATAGACAAAGCGAAAACAACAGTCAACGAAGAAACAATCCGGGTGAGGCCACTCAGCCCACCAGCTAAATTAAAAAATGGCAGCCTTAGAATTGGCTGCCATTTTTCTTTAATCACTAGTTCATTATTCTTATTACCCTGTTGCCTCCGCCCTGGCCAGGACTGCCATACATTTCTTGCATAAGTTTGGCAAATTCTGCACGATTTACCTTTTTACCCTTAGATGGTTCCTTCAGTTCTTTAGCATTTACCTTATCTGACACCGCTGTAGCCACATACACTATTTCATCATTATTGATGTTTAGCTGCAGTATAGCACCTGGCAAACTTGCAAATCCTTCTGGTCCGGCAGGGCAAGGTATTGCTTCGGTATACCACGCCTCCACCTCTTGACCGCGTTCTGTTTTACGTGTAGCTTTTTTGCAGCTGTAGTTCAGTATGGTTTTTGTTTCATCCGTTAGCTTCCATGGTTGCTGGCGTATGGTATCTTCTATGATATAAGTTTTAGCACCCAATTCCCGGCTTTCTATAAACCGTTGATTGCTGAAGTTGCGATATTGCTCGCCTTCACCGGCAGACATTCTAAACATAACTCTATTGCCGCCGCCATCGGCAAATGGGTCCGGAGCTTCTTCTTCCTGCACAGCTTTATAAATTGAGACACTGTCGCTAAACAACAACTGGTGTTTGCTGGTACGAAACTGTGGCATCATCGCCTTCATTTGCTCATCTTGTATGCGTCGGTGCATATCCATCTTTCTTTCATAAAGAATGGTCCCTTCTTTTACTTGGGCAAGCAAAGTATGGCTGCAGAGTACGGCAGTAATAGCAATTAGTATCTTTTTCATGCGGTAAAATTTTCTTGAGCAAATGTAAAGTGGCAGCCATGGCAGCAGGGTTAAGTATGGTTGCAACAAGGTTAATTAAGGTTAACGGCGGGAGTGAATGCTTTTGGTTTCGGCTACATTTGTTTTTGTACATGACAGCGCAGCAAAAGATACATATAGCACGGGCAATGATGGTGGCTACCATCCTGCTGATAGTCGGTTTCCAGGTTTACTGGATATCGAGGCTATACAATGATGAGAAGAGCGCATTGCAGCGGGAGGCTGATGTGGTGTTCAGGGAGGCCGTTTACAAAGTGCAGGTGGCAAATTTTAAAATGGATACAAGCTTCTTTGAGCAGGCGGGCGAAAATCTATTTAATGTAGAAGCAATCAATGTGATGAAACGGAAGGCTGTGGCCTCCGGTAAAAAAGGTGACACGCTACCAAACCAGGTGATAATTCAGCTAAAAGATCCGCAGCAAAATGAGGTAAAGAAACTGGGGATAGATACTGTACCTGCGGCTGCTCATTTCCAGATAACAAAAAGAAATGTAGAACCAGGAAACCAGATGCGGGTAATGTACAGGCGGTTGGAGGGAGATTCATCGCTGGTGAAAAATTCGGATTCGCTGTTACAGGAGGTGCAAAAACGGATACTTGAAATGCGTGCTAACGGCGATACGATCACAAGGTTTGTGATGAAGCATACGCAGGAAGTACAGCCACCAGAACCAATAAAGACTATTGAAAAAGCACCTGCAAAAGCCACCATACGTATAAACAATATAGCTCTTAAGGAAAGCGATGACCAGGCACAAGATGTATTAAAGAAGCCAGCTCAGCCGATAAGAATTTTTACCACTACAGCGTTTGCTGATACACTATCCATGGCTAAATTGGATTCTGCCTACCAGTTAGAATTATCAAAATCAGGCATCAAAGTGCCTTTCAACATCATTAAGTACAAAGACAAAAAGAAGAATGAGATAATAATTGACTCCACTGTACTTGCTACTTCTCCCGTGCCTGTTGGTATGGTGAAACCTAATTTTTACCAGGCGCAATTTAACTCCTTCACGCCATACCTTTTCGGGAAGATCGGCCCGCAGATGGCACTCTCGATTTTGCTGGTTGCTTTTACTGTCGCAAGTTTTATAGTAATGTACAGGAACGTACTAGCGCAGCAGCAGCTGGCCGAAATGAAGAACGAGTTCATCAGCAACATTACCCACGAACTGAAAACACCTATTGCTACTGTGAACGTGGCGATAGAGGCCATGAAGAGTTTTAATGCGCTCCATCATCCGGAACGGACAAAAGAATACCTGGATATCTCTTCTTCTGAACTGCAGCGGTTGTCGTTGCTGGTTGATAAAGTCCTCAAGCTCTCCATGTTTGAGAAGAAGGACGTTGAACTTAATATAGAGCGGGTTGATCTAAGGCAGCTGGTGCAGGAAGTGTTGGGCAGCATGCGGCTTCAATTTGAGAAGTGCAAGGGCCAGGTAAGCTTCAATACCTCAGGAGAGAATTTTCACCTGGAAGGAGACCGGCTGCACATCACCAGCGTTATTTACAACCTGCTCGATAATGCTATTAAATATTGTAAAGAAGACCTGCAGGTAGAGGTGGCAATAGAAGCCAAGGAAGAAGTTGTGCAACTTATGGTCAGGGACAATGGGATAGGCATACAGCCCGAGTTTAAAGACAAGATATTTGAAAAGTTCTTCCGCGTGCCGATGCACAACAAGCACAACATTAAAGGCTATGGCCTTGGCCTGAGCTATGTGGCTCATATAGTGCAGCAGCACCGTGGTTCTATAAAAGTAGAAAGTGTGCCGGGAGTAGGAAGCTCATTCGTCGTTCAGTTTCCTAAAGTTTAATAGTAGCATCATCAGAAAAAATACAAGAAACATCAACCCATGCCAGTCATAAAAGTTCTATATGTAGAAGATGAAACCTTTCTGGGTAAAATAGTAAAGGAAAGCCTGGAGATGAGAGGGTTTGATGTGCTGATGGAGGAAGACGGGGCAAAGGTGGTGCAATCTTACAAGCAGTATAAGCCAGACATCTGCGTCCTTGATGTGATGTTGCCAAACAAAAACGGGTTTGATATAGCCGAAGAAATAAGGGAGATAGACGAGGACGTTCCTATTATATTTTTAACCGCAAAAGTGCAGACAGAGGACGTGGTGAAAGGTTTTAAAACAGGCGGCAACGATTATATCCGCAAGCCTTTCAGCATGGAGGAGCTCATTGTTCGGATCGAGAATTTGCTGCGCATCATTAATAATGGTAATGGCGCAGCAGAACCAGTTGCAGAAACTGTAAAAATTGGCCGCTACCAATATTTCACCAACCGGCAGGTGCTTACTTTTGGTGATGAAGAAAGAAAGCTTTCTTACCGCGAAAGCGAGCTGCTAAAGTACCTGTGGCAGCACCGCAACAAGGTGATTGACCGCCGCGAGATACTAAATCTTCTATGGGGTAATGACAGTTTTTTCAATAGCAGGAACCTGGATGTATACATCACAAAGCTGCGTGGATATTTTAAAGATGATCCTTCGGTGGAGATATTAACCATGAAAGGGATAGGCTACCGGTTTGTCTTAAGCTGAGCCCTTCCGCAAGCAATTTTCTTTTACATAGTATTGTTATTCAATATTTTTCAGCTTTTCCTACACCCGCTTCTACTGTAGAAAAACTTCCCCAACACATACATATTTAGGTTTTCTTCCTGTCAAAGCTGCTAAGAATCAGCGCCGCATTGGCGGCAAAAGATTTGACTTTATAAGGTGCAGTTACAGCTGCCGGAATTCATATGCCTATGTGTAGATTTTTGAAAATAGCTAACCTGCTGTTGCTTACAGGATGGACATTATTGTCGTCGTGCAATATGCTGAGCGGTAAACAAAAATACCCTGATATTGCTGGCTACGACATCCACACACCAGTAGTAGTAAGTTTAAAAACAGAGCTGGACGAAATATCGGGAGTGGTTTATTATCCTAAAGACACCAGTGTTTTTGCCGTGAACGATGAACTGGGTCTGTTGTATAAGATTTATATAAGGAATAAAGTAAGAATTGAAAGCTGGCAGTTTTCTAAAGATGCTGATTACGAAGACCTGGCTTTAGTTGATAGTACCTTTTACGCATTACATAGCAACGGCAATCTTACCCGCTTCAGAATATATGCTTCAGATTCTTTGGATGTAGAAGAACTTAAACTGCCGGTAGAAGGCAAGAATGAGTTTGAAACCTTGTACTACGATAGTGCTGCCAACAAGCTGGTAGTGATCTGCAAAGATTGTAAATCGGATAAGAAAGAGGTGACTGCCTATGCTTATGATCTTGACACGAAATCCTTTAGTGCTTCGCCTTATTTCACCATTTCTGGCAAACAGGTTTTAGCAGCCCTTAACAGCGAGGAAAAGAAATTTAAACCTTCTGCTGCAGCTATACATCCAATCACACAGGACCTCTACATCGTATCTTCTGTAAATAAATGCCTGGTGATAGCAGAACGGGATGGTAAAATAAAAGATGTTATTCCCCTTGATCCAGCACGGTTCAAGCAACCTGAAGGTTTAAACTTCACACCTGCCGGTGACATGCTTATTTCTAACGAAGCAGCAGAAGTAGGTGCAGGTAATATTCTCATTTTTAAAAGTAAACCATCCATTCCATGAAGAAACTTGCCGCCGGTTTAGTGAGTATGTTCTGTTCTGCCATATGCGTAGCACAAGCAGATACCATACAGGCAAGATTGGTATTAATAGGCGACGCTGGTAAATTGTTCAATGGCAAACAGCCGGTGATTGAGTCGGTGCGGAAGAATATAAACCTCGACAAAAAGACAACCGTTCTATACCTGGGCGACAACCTGTACCTGGATGGTTTGCCTGATGAGCAGGACCTGACTTACACGGAACTGCGTGCTGTACTAGATACACAGGTACAGGTAAACAGGGGAACAGCTGCACGTGTTTATATGATTCCGGGTAACCACGATTGGAACAATAGCAGCCGCTACGGGTTGCAATTTGTACAGCGCCAGCAGGAACTAATAGATAACCTGGGAGCTAAGCAACGAGTAAGCTTTGAACCAAAAGACGGCTGCCCTGGTCCTGTAGAAGTATCACTTTCTGATGAAGTGGTTTTGATCATGTTGGATACACAATGGTGGCTACACCGTTGGGAGAAACCCGGCATAGAGTCAGATTGTCCGTACAAAACACAAACAGAGGTACTCAGCCAGCTGGAAGACCTGATCGCTAAACATTCGAAGAAGCTGGTGATACTTGCTACGCACCACCCGTTCAAAAGCTACGGCATTCATGGTGGATATTTCCCTTTGAAATCGCACATATTTCCACTAACTGATATAAGGAAGAACCTGTACGTGCCGCTGCCGGGTATAGGCTCTATTTACCCAATAGCCCGCGGTGTGTTTGGTACGCCGCAAGACCTGAAGCACCCTACCTATGTAAACATGGTGAATGCTATATCAAAAGTGGCGCAGCAGCATCCTAATATCATTTTTGTTGCAGGCCATGAGCATAACCAGCAGCTGATAAAAGACTCTACTTATTACTATATAGTAAGTGGCGCTGGCTGCAAGGAAACCCGTGTTTCACCCGGCAGCAATAGTTTATATGTATCTGATACACTGGGCTACGCAGTATTGGAGATCTCAAAAAACAAAAACGTTCGTACCTCTTTCTACAATGTAACGGGTGAAGACACAAGGCTGGCTTATGATTCTAACCTGTTCAATTTTTCGAAATTGCCACCACTGCGTTTCGAGGATACGGTAAGGATCGTTTATGTTCCTTTCAATGCAGATAGCATTACCATTTCTGCCAATCCACGCTACAACAATGCATCAGGATTGAAACGGTTTTTTAATGGTGACAACTACCGTGAAGAGTGGGCAACGCCGGTTCGCTTACCTGTATTTAAAATAAGGAAGCTGGGACTAAAACCTGTTAGTATAGGTGGAGGAAAACAAACGAAGTCGTTGCGGTTGGCAGATAAGAATGGAAAGGAATATGTTCTTAGAACAATAGATAAAGACCTGGAAAAACTATTGCCTGCAAATTTCAGGGCAACGGCCGCCCAAAACTATTTGCAGGATTTTGTTACTACTGCTCATCCTTATTCGCCGGTGATAGTACCGCCACTGGCTAAGGCAGCCAATGTGGTGGTAGCTTCTCCAAAAATCTATTTTGTACCTAACGACAATGATTTTGGTGAGTACCGACAGGTGTTTGCCAATAAGATCTGCTTGTTCGAGGAGCGTGAGCCAGTGGCAAGCCTGGTGGATACAAGAAGTACGGCTAAGGTGATAAGTAAAATGCGGGAGGACAATGATCATACGGTAGACCAGCAGGCCGTGCTGCGTGCACGTTTACTTGATATATTGATCGCTGACTGGGATCGCCACTTTGATCAATGGCGGTTTATAGTAGGAGATACAGGAAAAGGAAAGTTGTACATACCAATTCCCCGCGACCGCGACCAGGCTTTCTCAGTATCCGATGGACTTTTGATAAAAGCTGTTTCTGCTAACAGGATGCCTTTTCTCCAGGGTTTTAGAAAAGACATACGCAATGTAAAATGGCTTTCGTATTGGGCACGCGATTTCGATCGTTTGTTTCTGAATAACCTGGAACGCAATGACTGGCAAAAGGCGATCAGCAATTTTCAGTCGCAGCTTTCAGACCAGGTGATAAGAGATGCAGTGCAAAAGATGCCAAAAGAGGTATATGCACTAAAAGGCTCACTGATTGAAGAAAAAATTCGCAGCAGGCGCGACCAGTTGATGAAGGCCGGGCTCCAGTACTATAACTTTTTGGCAAAAGAAGTGAATATAGTAGGTAGCAACGAGCATGAATATTTTAAAGTAAGTAAAGTAGGCGACCAGGTACAGGTTAGGGTTTACTCTAAAAATCAACAGGATACTACATCTGTTCTTTACGACCGCAAATTTCATGATGCAATTACCAAAGAGATCAGGTTGTACGGGTTGAACGGTGATGACTATTATGATATTGATGCCGATGCTACATCAAATATCAAGATCAGGATAATAGGAGGAAGAGGGAATGACACTTTTGATGTGAAGGGGAACGTGAGGGCTTTGATATATGATCTGGAGACGGAAAAGAATTTTATTAAAAATGGCGCGAAGGTTAGAGAGCGTTTTTCAGCTGAACCTGCCATTCATGATTATTCTCCTACAGGTTACGAGTACAACCGCATCAACCTGCCGGAGTTAAATCTTGGGTATAACGTAGAAGATGGTCCATTGGTAGGTATTGGTTTTTCTAAAACAACCCACAGCTTTAGAAAAGAGCCTTTTGCCACACACCAACGACTGACGTCCCTTTTTGCTGTAAACAGGGGCTCTTACCAGGTGCGGTACAATGGCCAGTTCAACAGGGTGCTTGGTAAAAACGACCTGTTGTTGAATGGCCAGATCGTAAAGCCTGTATTGAACAACTTCTTTGGTTTAGGAAACAATTCAGAGAACGATATACAGCTTGGCAGGCGCTTCTACCGTGTGCGGTACAATTTCGTGGAGGCCGAAGCACTGTTAGGCCGCCGACCTAACTCTGTGCTTACTTATGGTGTTGGTCCGTATTTCTACCACTACTGGAACCGACCACAGGACAACGAGAACAGGATACTTTCTCACCCCGGAATGATAGGGCTTGATTCTGTAAATGTTTACAGTAATAAATCTTACTTCGGTGGACGTTTCATGGCTTTGGTAAACAACCTGAATAACCAGCTTTACCCTACCCGTGGTGTTTATTGGCTTACACAGTTTACTTCAGTAGGTGGGCTAAATAAAGCCAGTGCGCCTGTTACCAGCTTTACTACCGACATGACGGTGTATTCAAGCCTGGCAGAACCAGCTAAGCTTATGTCTGTATTGAGGATTGGTGGCGGCCACATCTTTACCCGCAACTTCGAATATTTCCAGGCTATGAATTTGGGCCAGAACAACTTCCTCCGAGGATTTAGAAAGAACAGGTTTGCCGGCTCTGGTGCTTTTTATACCAGCTTGGAATTACGCTACAGGTTATTCCAGTCCACATCGTACATCTTTCCTGGGGCAGTGGGTGTAGTTGCTTTCAACGACCTGGGCCGTGTGTGGATGCGTGGCGAAGATTCAAAAAGATGGCACAACTCGTATGGCGGTGGCTTTTATTATGCTGCTTATAATGCAGTGCTTATTTCAGCCACTATTGGTTTTTCACAGGAAGAGAAACTTTTTAATTTTTCTCTTGGTACTAAGTTCAACCTAACATTTTAATAACAGAACATGGATTACAATCAGATATATAAGAATGCAGAGCAGTATGTAACAGATATGTACGGCAGGGTACACGATCCTAACCTGGTGTACCATAACCTGCAGCATACTAAAAGTGTAGTTAACAGAACGAAAGAAATAGCTGCACATTACAACCTGGTAGAAAATGATATGGTGGTACTTTATGTAGCTGCCTGGTTTCATGATACTGGCTACTTATTTGAAGAGCCGGCGCGCCATGAGGAAAAAAGTGCAGAATTGATGCGTGAATTTATGCGCATGCAAACGCAGGATGATGACCTGGTAAACACAATTGAAGAATGTATTCTGGCTACCAAGCCAAACAGGAAAGCGGTGAACCTGCTTCAGCAGATTATTTGCGATGCAGATACTTACAATCTCGGCACGAAAGAATTTAATATCACTAATAAATTGGTGTACGAAGAATTCAGGTTGCGGGGCAATGCAGGTAGTAAAAAAGAGTGGCAACAAAAGGCAATTGAGCTACTGGAAAATCACCAATATTATACTACCTACTGCAAAGAATTGCTGACAGAAAAAAAGAGAAAGAATTTAAAGAAGCTGAAAAAAGATCTTAATGAAATTGCTGAAGTAAGTACAAAAGATGAATTGGTAGATAAGCAGAATGCTTTTACAACAAAAGGCATCCAAACAATGCTGAGGCTAACATCAGAAAACCATATGCGCCTAAGTGATATGGCAGATGGAAAAGCCAATATCCTTATTTCTGTAAATGCAATTATTATTTCAGTTATTTTATCGGTACTGCTACGGCGTCTGCAGGTTGATACTTACCTCACCATTCCAACAGTTATATTTCTTGCATTTTCAGTAGTTACTATTGTTGTAGCAATTCTTGCTACCAGGCCTAAAGTAAGTGAAGGAACCTTTAGTGACCAGGACATTATTGATAAAAAAGTGAACCTGTTATTTTTTGGTAATTTCCACCGCACTTCACTTTCACAGTACGAGCAAGCAATGAGTAGGATGATGATTGATCCAACATATTTATATGGATCACTGGTGAAAGATATTTTCCAACTAGGGGTGGTGCTTGCACGTAAATACAAATTGATCAGGTGGGCTTATAATATTTTCATGTTTGGAATTATTATTTCCGTAGTGGCTTTTGGTCTTGCAGTTTTTCTAAATGATGCTGCCGAAGGAACGATAACCAATTCTTCGGGTACACCATTATAAACAATTAATTAAGATGCTTTACAATCGCGACCTTAGTTGGTTAGGATTTAATTATAGGGTTTTGCAGGAAGCTGCTGACAACAATGTTCCTTTATTTGAACGGGTAAAATTTCTTTCTATTTTTTCATCTAATCTTGATGAATTTTTTAGAGTCCGATATCCTTCCATTTTTGCTTTTTCAAAATTAAATACAAAAATACAGGCACAGGTAAGTAATGGATATAATGAAGACGTGCCAGGTAAAATGCAAAGCGAAATAAACAGGCAGCTGGATTATTTCGGACGCATTCTAGAAGATCAAATTTTGCCTGCCTTAAAAGAAGAAGGGATTATCTTTTATTACAAGCAAAAAATACGCGAGGAGCATATTCGTGAAATAAGAGAAATATTTCTTTCGCAGGTACTATCGTTTATTCAGCCTTTATACCTTGAAGGTAATTTCAAACATCGTTTTGTTCCTGAGAATAATCACCTGTACCTGGTAGTAACCATACAGGGTTCTGATAATATCAGCTTGCGACATGCAGTCATAAATATTCCTTCAGATAAATTACCTCGCTTTTTTGTTCTTTCACCTTTGGAAGATTATCAATATGTAATTTTTATTGACGATATAGTCCGGGAAAATTTGAATTGCGTATTTCCGGCTTGCGAAATAGCAGGAACATACAGTATAAAATTCAACCGTGATGCTGAATTGAAACTAGAAGATGAATACAATGATGAATTGCTGTACAAAATTGAGAAGCAATTAAAGAAAAGGGATTATGGTCCGCCTTCCAGGTTTTTATACGAGCAGGAAATGCCGCGAAATGTACAGCTATTCCTTGCTTCAGCATTTGATCTTCAGTTTGAAGAAATGTTTGCCGGTGGCAGGTATCATCATTTAAGTGACCTGGGTTCATTTCCAACTTTTGATAAAAAGCTGAAATACCAAAAGCTAAAACCTTTACCGCTGACGGATGAAATGGATTGTGGCGACATATTCAATATCCTAAATACTAAAGATATCCTGCTGCACCTTCCTTATCATTCGTACAATCCTGTTTTGTCTTTTTTTAACCAGGCTGCAGTTGACACGGCAGTTACTGAAATATATATTACACTGTACCGGGTTGCTGCTGATTCTCACATCGTGAATGCACTGATTAGTGCAGCTAAAAATGGTAAAAAGGTTACGGCATTTGTAGAACTGAAAGCTCGCTTTGATGAGGCTAATAATATAAAGTGGAGCAGGAAAATGCGTGAGGCCGGCATCAAGATCATCTACAGTATGCCGCATATAAAAGTGCATTCTAAAATTGCACTTATAAAAAAGAAAAATGGGCAGGAGGTTGTATCCTATGCTATTCTTAGCACCGGTAATTTCAATGAGATAACTGCACAGTTTTATACAGACCACGTACTCCTTACGTCAGATCCTTTTATCATAAATGAACTGCTGCAATTGTTTAAGTACCTGCAGAAGGAAAACAAGCTTAACCAAAAGCCGCGATTGAAGTTTGATAAACTGTTGGTCTCTCAATTTAATATGGTGGAGCGCTTTGAGAAACTGATAGACCAGGAGATACATAAAGCTTCTATGGGCGAAGATGCATTGATACGCGTAAAGGTTAATAGCCTGGAAGAACCACACATGATAAGCATGTTGTACAAGGCGAGCCAGGCAAATGTGCCGGTTCAGTTGCTGGTGCGTGGTATATGTTGCCTGATGCCTGGCATCACTTCCGTTAGTGAGAAAATAACCGTGAAGAGAATAGTAGACCGGTACCTTGAACATACACGGCTGTTCATTTTTGGAGCAGGTGATAATCCTGAGGTCTTTATGGGATCAGCTGATTGGATGACGCGTAACCTTTACCACCGTATCGAGGTTTGCACATCAATAAAGAACCTGTCGATAAAAAAAGAGCTGGTAGATTATTTTGATATACAATGGTCGGATACAGATAAAGCTGTTGTTTTATCATCTAACCTGGAGCAGCGAAAATTGCAACCCGAAGGTGAGCCCGTCAATGCGCAACGAACAATTTATCAATACTTGCAAAGCCGCATATGAAATCCCTGAAACAATATTTCAATTTCAGCTTTGTAAACAGGTATAGGTTTAAGCTCATTTTTTATATATCACTTTTCTGGACGTGTTTAGATTTTGTGGTACTGCTTACGCGAAGCGAACCTACTTACTACAGCTTTGCATCAGCCATAGCGCTACGTTCGTTTTTATTATTTGTAATGAGCCTGGGTATCGGTTACCTGCTGGTGTTTAAGTTGCGAAAATTATTTACGCGTCATTCGCTCTGGCTTAGCTTTTTGCTTCGCAGTCTTATACTGTTGGTGGCGGCTTATATAGTTAACTACCTCATTCATGCAGCCCACATTGTTTTCATCCTAGATCTTGGCGTTGTAGAAGCATTTCATCGCTATGGGCAAGATGCATTTCAGCCTGATTGGCTAACGCAAAAGATCATCTACTGGATGGGGCTATTCTTTATGACGCAACTGGTACTGGAGATAAATGAAAAGTACTCGCCGGGCGTGTTCATGGATATATTGATCGGAAAATACATCGAGCCTAAAATTGAGAAACGTATTGTTATGTTTCTTGACCTGAAAGATTCGACGCCTATCGCCGAGAAACTGGGACACCAGCAATACTTCAAATTCATCCGCGATTTTATTCACCAGATATCGCATGCTATCATTGAGCATGGTGGAAACATTTACCAATACGTTGGCGATGAGGTAGTGGTGTCGTGGGTGAACAATAAGAAGAATGCAAAGCGTTGTATGGCGGCATTGATTGAGGCTCGTAAGAACCTGCAAAAACACAACGAAGACTTCAGGCGGAAATATGGAGTTATTCCTGAGTTTAGGGTAGGTATACATGTAGGTGATGTAACAGTAGGAGAGATAGGCGTAATCAAAAAAGATATTGCCATGAGCGGCGATACTATGAATACTACGGCACGCATTCGCAGTGCTTGTAGCGAGCTAAACCAGAAGTATATTATTTCGGAAGAAATGCGTGAGCTTATAGATCTGAAAGCCTGGCAAACTGAAGCATTAGGCATGGTAGAACTAAAAGGAAAAGGCAATGGCCTGGAGCTCTTTTCTTTGAAGATCTAATAGGTGTTTGCTGGATGTATTATATGGCATGATATTTTAAAAATTTACTAATAATTAATTCATTTTTAAAAAACAATATCATGCAAACCGTTCTTAGAAAATCAGCACCGCTGGCTTTCATTTCTAAATTTTTCATGGCTTTAATGGCAATACTTGTTTCTGTTGTAACATTCGCACAAGATGGTGGCGGCGGAGGCGGACAATTAGATGTTAACGTAAATACTAATAGTGGCGGCGGAGGATTTTTTGGTTCTCCTTGGGTATGGGTTGTAGGTATCGCTGTATTTATTTTACTACTTGTAGCACTACTTCGCGGTGGTAGCAGAAGAGAAGTTTAAAATTAGTTGCTAACCTATGTAAGGGGTTGCCACGGCAACCTTTTTTTATGCCTTTTCGGAATATTCTTTCAGTAGCATTTTCTCCTTTGCAGTCAGGCTATTCATGCCTTTTTTGTGGATCTTCTCCAGTATATCATCCAGTGCCTGCTGCTTTTGTTTTTTAGTCAGGTTGTACTTGTCGTCTGCAGTATAAAAACTGTTGCTGCGGTAAAACATATTATCTACCAACAATGCTTCAGGTTTATAAATAATGAACAGGATAAATGCAATAGCTGGTACAGCTACAATTAGGATGGTAACAATATTGGTAGTAATGACTGAAGGGTGTAACGCAATGGCTACAAACATGCCCGTTAGTCCGCCGCCAAGGTGTGCATCGTGGCCTATGTTATCGCGCCTCGACCTGATGCCATAAATAGAAACAGCAACATAGATCAATCCAAACAACCAGCCCGGCATGCTAAATGGCAAAAGAAACAGGCCTACACTCATTCCCGGGATAATGGCAATAGCTGCAAATATTACCCCACAAATGGCCCCTGAGGCACCGGCTGCACTGTAGCTATCGTGGTGCCTGTGAATGAACATACTTAGCAGGTTGCCACCAATGATGGAAGAGAAATAAATAATAAGATAATAAACAGGACCAAGTGCTAATTCTACACTGCTGCTAAAAAAATAAAGAGCTACCATATTGAAAATCAGGTGCATCCAGCTTACGTGTAAAAATGCAGAAGTAATAATGCGTTTATAATCTTTGTAATGTATTACTGGCGCTATTTTAAAGCAATACCTGTCGTAGAACGAATGGTCTTTCAAACCTTTATAAGAAACAAGAACAGTGATAATTAAAATGATCGTGCTTATAGGTATCATACAATTTAAAAAAGGTGTTTTATCGCTTTCAAGATTACGAATTTCTTTTTAACAGCTACTTCCTGAAATAATGTATCTTTTACAAGTCTTAGCTAAAAATCAGGCTGTATACGCGGCCTGGGTTTTGTTTAAGATTTTCTAAATAAACCATAGCTGCATAAACTATACATCATGAAACAGAACCTGGTTGAACAGATCAATGAATGTTTGCACCAAGAGGAGGTTGATTTTGTTCAGGTAGCATCAAGATTTGGTGTTGATGCTTTGCCATCTTTAAAAAAGATAATTTCCACTAATCATAAACTTGCTCCTAAAGCAATTGTTCTCGAAGAAGTGATCCGGCTTTATTTTGCTCAAACAGAGGCAAAAGATAAAATGCAGGCAAAAAAGCAACGCTTTTCTACAGGTATGAGAAGAATTGCTACCAACAGGCCTGATGGTCATATAAAATGCTTTGGCTCCGATATGTTGCGCGGTAAAAAATAAAGCTTTAGCTCCTTTTCCGCTTTATTATTTCAGCAGGTCAACAAGCTCAGCAGGTTGTTTTTCCGGTGAAATTTCTGCTCTTGTTTTAGGCAAGGAGTCGGGATAATTCTTTTGTATGAAAGACACCAGGTTTTCGCGCAAATAACACCTTAGATCAAATGCATTTCCGGCACTGGCGGCACTCACTAATACACGCAGTTCTATGGTGCGATCCGTAGTATTGGTAACTTGTAAAACGCCTACTCTCCTATCCCATAGATGCGATTTATTCACCAGCCTGTCGAACTCCGCTCTTATCATATCTACAGGTGCAGTATAATCGAGGTAAAGGAAAACGGTACCCAGTATCTGTGATGTTGTTCGTGTCCAGTTTTGGAAAGGTTTCTCTATGAAATGGTTGATAGGAACCACCAGCCGGCGCTGGTCCCAAATATTCACTACCACATAAGTCAAAGTAATTTCCTCTATCCTGCCCCATTCATTTTCTACTATCACTACATCATCTATACGTATAGGTTGCGTAAATGCTATTTGCAATCCTGCCAAAAGGTTACCCAATGTTTTCTGTGCAGCCAAACCGATAATGATACCACCCACACCCACACCGGTAAGCAGACCAGCTCCTACCCTGCGCAGGCTTGGGAAGCTTAATAAAATCGCTCCTATTGAAATGATTACGATCATCCCGATAAGAAGTTTCCTGATGAACTGGATCTGTGTTCTTACCCTTCGTTCACGCAGGTTGTCTTCTTTTCGCAGGTCATAAATATTGTAAAAATAATCCTGGACAATATGCACCAAGGCTATCAGTATATAGGCAAAAACGACGATGAGCAGTATACCGTTGATATTATTCAACACTTTCAGCTGCCGTGCATTTAGAACCATTAGCGGCAACACGATATTGAGCGTAAGCAAAGGCAAAAACCACGTAATAGGTGTGCTTAAACGGCTAATGATGCTTCTGAAAAGCGAATAATCCAGGTTTTTGCGAGAGTAAATTCTAAGAATGATTGTAGCTATTCCTTTAAAAATCAATCCTGTAAGAATAGCGGCCAAAGCCAGTACTAAGTTGAGTGCATACGGAGGCAAAGAGTCTATTTGATCTATTAACTGTTTCCACATAGTGATTGCTTGAAATCACCGGTTGCACAAAAAACATTCCTAGCGATGCCATATGCTGGATGAATTAAAAAGAAAAACCTACTGCAGGCGATGCTACAGTAGGTTTAATTATGCTGAAACCAATGATGATCAATAGCTGATCACCTGTTCTTCCATTACTTCTGGTAATTGCCTGAACTCGTATTGCTGGTTGCGCAGCTGTGGTTCGAAACCTGCTTCGCGGATAGCTTGTTGAATGCTTTTGCTGGTAAACCTGTGAGGAGCGCCTGCAGCACTTACTACATTCTCTTCTATCATGATGCTGCCAAAGTCGTTGGCACCTGCATGTAAACAGATTTGTCCAACCTGCTTTCCAACCGTTAGCCAGCTGGCTTGAATGTTCTTTACGTTTGGCAGCATGATACGGCTAAGTGCGATCATCCTTATGTATTCGTCGGCTGTAGTAAGATTGTGTACACCACGTATACGTGCAAGCAGTGTATCTACATCCTGGAAGGTCCACGGGATAAAAGCAACAAAACCTTTAGCGTGCTCTGGCTTTTTTGCCTGCACTTCGCGGATCTTTACCAGGTGCTCAAAACGCTCAGTCACTGTTTCTACATGTCCAAACATCATGGTAGCGCTGGTAGTAATATCCAGCTTATGCGCTTCGTGCATTATGTCGAGCCATTCCTGCGATCCGCATTTGCCTTTGCTTATCAAACGGCGAACACGATCAACCAGTATTTCGGCACCCGGACCAGGCATGCTGTCCATTCCAGCTTCTTTCAAAGCTTTAAGTACTTCGTGGTGCGTGCTTTTTTCCAGCTTGGTAATGTGCGCTACTTCGGGAGGTCCTAAAGTGTGAAGCTTCAGGTTAGGGAACATTTGCTTTAGGTTCCGGAACAGGTCTACATAATACTGCAGGCCAAGATCAGGATGGTGACCACCTTGCAGGAGGAGCTGCTCGCCGCCATACCTAAAGGTTTCTTCAATTTTCTGCCTGTACGTTTCCAGGTCAGTAACATACGCTTCGGGATGACCAGGTATGCGGTAGAAGTTGCAGAACTTACAGTTGGCAATACACACGTTGGTTGTGTTCATATTGCGGTCGATGATCCAGGTAACTTTACCATGCGGCACCTGCTGCTTGCGAAGTTCGTTGGCTACCTGCATCAGGTCGGCAGTGGGAGCATTGTCAAAAAGAAAGACACCTTCTTCTACGCTAAGAAAGCCGAAATTGAGCGCCTTCTGGTATAAATCAGCTAATTGCATGTAATAATTTATAGCTCGCAAAAGTACGACACCACAACTGCATCAGCTATAAGAGTAAGCTAGTTGTTTCTTAAATTATATTAATACATACTGCTGGTAGTGCACATGTAAAGCTGTAATTTGATTGGCTGAATAGCGTACTAAACCCTGAAGTGAGTGACACAACAAAAGCCTGATAGTAGTACCAAGGCTGGTTACCTAAAGATCCTGCTTGTAATCAGCAGCCTGTTGGTATGTACTATAGCCACTCATGCACAGGAGGATTTTATAAAGCCACAGGCGAAACTCCTGGCTTCATTTCCCATAAAACTGTTGAGTGGCGGAGTAATTATTTTGCAGGCTACGCTTTCTGATTTTCCTGACACGCTGAATTTTATATTGGACACCGGCAGCGGTGGAATTTCGCTGGATAGTACCACGGTAGCTTACCTAAAGCTGAAAGTAACTCCGTCGCAAAGAACCATACGCGGGTTGGCCGGCACCAGGACCGTCTCATTTGTACTAAACCAGCGTTTGAACTTCCCGGGGCTGGCGGTGCACCAGCTGGATTTTCACATTAATGACTACGACATACTTACCAGTGTGTATGGGCTAAAGATCGATGGGATAATCGGTTATAGCTTTTTGAGCAGGTATATTGTAAAGGTAGATTATGATAAATACCTGTTGCAGGTTTACTCGCAAGGCAGTATAAGCTACCCGCGGCAGGGCTGGGTGCTTAGGCCGCGGCTAAACAATCTGCCTGTTTTTGGTGCCTCCATTCGAGACGGACGCTCTTCCACTTCCAGTTTTTATTTTGATACCGGTGCGGGTTTGTGTCTTTTACTTTCGGAAGAATACGCTGGCGACAGCCTGCTGACTGGCCGCCGCAAGAAGATCATTGAAACGCAAGGCGAGGGACTGGGAGGAAAAAAAGCTATGCGACTAACGACGGTGAAGGAAATGCGTTTGGGCCCTTATAAGTTCAGGAATGTTCCGGTGCACCTTTTTCACGATGATAATGGCCTGACCAACTACCCTGAATTGGGAGGCCTGGTAGGCAACGACCTGCTAAGGCGTTTTAACCTGGTACTGAATTATGAAAAGAAAGAGATACACCTTTCGCCCAATACACATTTTGAAGAACCTTTTGATTACTCATATACCGGGCTCGGCATTTACCTGGTAGATGGCGAAATAGTGATAGAAGATGTGATAAAAAACTCGCCGGGCGAAAGGGCAGGTTTACAACCCGGAGATGTGATCATTTCGGTTAATAATAATCTGAGCGGAAATATCCAGGTATATAAGAATATTCTGCAACTGGCCAACTCCCGTGCAAGGATGATCATAAGGCGTGGTAACCAGCTGAAAGAAGTGGTTTTGAAGGTGCAATCCATTCTCTAAATGGGCATGATATTTATGAAGATGAATTCTACATCTTTTTAACAGCCATCGGTGGAGGTAAAAATTTACATTTACCGCTTTTTGCTACTATCTATGAAATATTTCTTACTTGCTGCTTATACACTAACCTCTATATTTTCTATAGCACAGGTTCCTGCAGGATATTATCAATCAACTTCAGGATTGTCGTGCAGTGGTTTAAAGACAACGCTCAAATCCATCATTACAAATGGTCATAATCCACGAACTTATGGCGATCTATGGACCCAGTTCCAGGTATCGGATGTAAAGCCTCGTGAAGTAGGAACTGGTTCGGCCATGGTTATCTGGGATGTGTATTCAGATCGGCCGGGTCCAAGTAATGATCCTTATAATTTCACACCCGGCACAGGTACAGGTGGCCAACAGGACCAGGGCTCCGGTGGTACCTCAGAAGGACAATTGTACAATCGCGAACACTCCGTTCCTTTAAGCTGGTTCTCTGGAAGTACCAGTACGCCGGGTCCGGCAACTGATTATCACCATATTTTTCCAACGGATAAATACGTGAATGGATTAAGAGCTAACTATCCATACGGTAAAGTGGCAACGGCTACTCATACTACGCAAAACGGAAGTAAGTTGGGTTCTTCGGCGGTGGCAGGAATTACAGGTCCCGTGTTCGAGCCTATTGATTCTTTCAAAGGAGATCTTGCCAGGGCTTTCCTGTATTTCGTGACCCGGTACGAGGATAACATGGCCAACTATGCAGCTAATTCTGAGGCTGCACAAGCTTTTGAACCTAATACTTATCCCAGCGTAGATATTCCTTACCTGCGTCTTATGATCCAGTGGCACCAGTTAGACCCGGTAAGCCAGAAGGAAATAGACCGTAACAATGCCGCTTATACTTACCAGGGAAACAGGAATCCTTTTGTTGATAGCCCGCAGTTTGTAACGAGGGTTTGGAATAGTAGCTGCCCGGGATTAACTGCATTGCCGGTAGACCTGGTACAGTTTGGTGGAAAACTGCAAGCGGAGAATGTTTTGCTTGAGTGGCTGTCAGAAAACGAATCGGACCTTGCCAGGTACGAGATCGAGAAAAGCATTAATGGAATTACTTACCAAAAGATTGATGAGGTAGTAGCCACCAATAGCCGCCAGTATAGCTATACAGATAAATCTATTACCAATCGTGGGCAGCGCATTTACTATAGGTTGAAAATGGTAGATAAAGACGGTTCGTATAAGTATAGCCAGGTGTTCTCGGTGCACGTGCCGCTAAATAGCAAGCTCATAGTGTATCCAAATCCTGTTTCAAGTTATATGCAACTACAGCTAAATAACAATGTAAATGGCACCGTACTGGTTCGCATAACCGATGCAAGCGGCAAAATGGTACAGCAGCACAACCTGAAAATGAATGGTAACACCATCAGGCTCGATGCAAGCCAGCTGATCAATGGTACGTACATGGTTATCGTGTATCACCACGGTGAACAGTTGTTCCAGAAGATAATGGTAGCTAAATAAGAAGCTAATCAATAGTGTTTATATGACTGCTTCCTAACGGAGGCAGTTTTTATTTAAGAGAAAAAGTTTGCAGGGATGTCTGCCGTACTGGTGGAGGATTTGAATTAGAGCCGTCCTCTAGATTTTACATAATTTGCACCCTCTTTATTATATATGATACAATTCGATCGGTTTGTCCTGGATAATGGTTTAAGAGTGATAGTGCATGAAGACCATAGCACACCTATGGCTGTGGTAAATGTGATGTATGATGTAGGAGCCCGCGATGAAGATCCTGATCGAACAGGGTTTGCGCATTTGTTTGAGCACCTGATGTTTGGTGGTAGCATTAACATAGAAGATTATGATGAGCCATTACAAATGGCAGGTGGAGAGAACAATGCTTACACAACCAACGATCTCACCAATTATTATATTCAGCTTCCTGCCGAAAACCTGGAAACAGCTTTCTGGCTTGAAAGTGACCGCATGTTGAGCCTGGCGTTTAGCGAAAAAAGCCTGGACGTACAGCGCAAAGTGGTGTGCGAAGAATTTAAAGAGCACTACATCAACAAGCCATATGGAGATGTATGGCATAAGCTGCGTGAACTGGCTTATACTACACATCCTTATAAATGGATGACGATTGGTAAAGACTTAAGCCATGTAGAAAATGCACGCCTGGTGGATGTAAAGAATTTCTTCTTTAAGCACTACCGCCCAGTGAATGCCATATTGGTAGTGTCGGGACATGTAAAGCTGGAAGAGGTAAAACGCCTGTCGGAAAAATGGTTTGGTCCTATAGAAATGGGTGAAAAATACAATCGTAACCTGCCGCAGGAGCCAAAACAAACACAGCATAGACTTCTGACGGTAGAGGCCGATGTGCCATTAGATGCTTTCTACAAAGCATGGCATATAGCTTCACGACTTGAGAAAGGATACTATACAGCTGATCTTATTTCTGATGTATTAAGTGGTGGAGGTTCTTCAAGACTATACCAGGCGCTGGTAAAGGAACGCCAGCTTTTTAGCAATATCGACTGTTACCACATGGGCAGCATAGAACCTGGCCTGCTTACCATAGAAGGCAAGCTGGTAAAAGGTGTGAAAATGGAAGAGGCTGAAAAAGCGGTACAGGAAGAAGTAGAAAAGATGCAGGCTGACCTTGTAAGTGAAACGGAACTACAGAAGGTGAAGAACAAGACGGAAAGTGTGATCGCTTTTGAAGACATGACAATCATGAACCGCGCTAATAGCCTTGCTTTCTATGAGCTGCTGGGCGATGCTAACATGATGAACACCGAACTGGAGCGCTACCAGCAGGTAACCGCTGAAGACCTGAAAGAAACTGCTAAAGAAATATTTGATGAAGCCAACAGCAGCACCATGCATTACTTCAGCAAGAGTTAATTGAGAAATATCACCAGGCTTGTGATCAACAATTTGATTTATATACGGAAGATCATAAGTGGAAACAAAACTAAAGGATCTGCGAGGTACCCTTTAACAGCAATAAAATGATAGACAGAACACAAGCTCCCCCTATAAAAGATGCCGTTGATTTTGATCTTCAACTGCAGCAATGTGAACGATTTACCTTGGATAATGGTGTGCAGGTATATGCCATAGATGCCGGTGCACAGGAAGTAACACTGGTAGAGCTGGTGTTCTTTGCAGGAAACTGGTATGAAGAGCAGAACATCGTTGCAGGTACCGCCAATTTCATGTTGAAGAATGGCACCTCATCCCGCACAGCTTTCGAAATCAATGAGCACTTCGAATACTACGGCGCTTACCTGAACCGTAACTGCTACAACGAAACAGCCAATATCACTCTGCATGGTCTTACCAAGCACCTGAATACGGTTTTGCCTGTTGTAGGTGAACTGCTTACAGATTCTATTTTTCCGTCAGAAGAATTAGCCATTTATAAGCAGAACCAAAAGCAGCGGCTAAAAGTGAGCATGAAAAAGGCTGACTTTGTTGCCAACCGTCTTATCGATGAGTACATCTATGGCTTCCATCATCCGTATGGACGCTATACTTCTATGGAAGATTACGAGGCTTTGGAGCGGGAAAGCATTGTTGCTTTTTACGACCAGTACTACCGCCATGGTAGCTGTGTCATATTTGTTGCAGGTAAAATACCAGCCGATATGATGGAGCAGCTTAATAAGGTGCTGGGGCATTTACCACTAAAAGGCACTGCGCCTGCAGCAAAGGAAATACTGCCTACTGCAGCCAGCGAAAAGAAGTACAGGATAATGAACGATGAAAATGGCGTACAAGGCGCGATACGCATTGCCCGCCCGTTTCCTAATCGTCATCACCCTGATTTTATAAAAGTGCAGGTTCTGAACAGCTTGTTTGGAGGTTTCTTTGGCTCGCGACTGATGAGCAACATCCGCGAAGACAAAGGCTATACCTACGGCATCCACAGCTATTTTCAAAATCATGTGCAAACCAGCGCGTGGATGATAAGCACCGAAGCAGGCCGTGATGTGAGCGAAGCAACCATAGCCGAGGTGTACAAAGAGATGCAAGGACTGCGTGAGGAATTGGTTGACGAAGATGAACTTTCGCTAGTACGCAATTACATGATCGGAAGTATACTTGGCGATCTTGACGGTCCTTTCCAGATAATCGCACGCTGGAAAAACTATGTGCTGAACGGGCTGGATGAAAGCTATTTCTATACGTCTATCAACACCATCAAAAACATAAACGCAGAAGAGATAAAAGAGCTGGCAGAAAAATACCTGGTGCCCGAGGAGTTTTATGAGCTGGTGGTTGTTTGATAGGAGAGATCAGAGATCAGTGATTGGAGATCAGTGATTACTGGACAGAAACTTGGAACCAGGAACAAGAAACTAAATAATTTTTTGCGGATGCCTCCTTCGTCGGTATGACAGTAGGAGCAAAACCAGGAACAAGAAACCAGGAACTAAAAACATAAACCCACCACCGCCAAAGGAGATGCCTCCTTCGTCGGCATGACACCGGGAGCAAAACCAGGAAAAGAAACCAGGAACTAACTAAATAACTTCACCTATGCACCGTATTATCATCAAGATCCTGATAACAGCCATAGCTGTATTGATAGCTTCATGGATACTACCTGCAGTTACCGTCAACAGCTCGTGGACGGCCATTGTTGTAGCGTTGGTGCTTGGCTTGCTCAATGCAATCGTTCGCCCCATTCTTATTTTGCTAACCATTCCCATCACCATATTCACGCTGGGGCTATTTCTCCTGGTCATCAACATACTCATCATCATGTGGACGTCCGATCTGGTTCCGGGTTTCAGGGTAGGCAGCTGGTTCAGTGCCCTGCTGTTCAGCTTCATCGTTTCCATTTCCTCTTCTCTTATAGAGGCTTTCTTTGGGTTGAACAGGAAAGAGAAATAGCAAGAGCAGGTATATCTAATAATATTTGGAAGCCGGTATCAATACCGGCTTTGGCATTTCTTGCAGCCTGCTGTTTGATTAATTGCTGTCGTGCCGAGGTACGAGGCATCTCTTCAACTTCCAACCTCCAACCTCCATCTTCCAACTTACTTTAAGGGGATCCCTCTTTCGTCGGGATGACATTCAATGGCTTGTCATGCCGAGGTACGAGGCATCTCCTCCAACCTGCAACAACCAACTTCCAACTTACTTGATGGGAGATCCCTCCTTCGTCGGGATGACATTGCATGCTTAGGCTATCCAGCATCTAGCATCAAGTATCCAGCATGAAACATCCATCCTCCAATCTACCATCAAGTATCCAGCATCAACCATTCCGCTCATTCCCTATCTTAGCCGTAATTACTTCCATATGCAATTTCACCGTAAGGACCTCACCAACGACCAGCTGATATTTACCTACCGCAACCTGCTTCTGCCCCGGATGATCGAAGAAAAGATGCTGGTGCTCCTGCGGCAGGGAAAGATCAGCAAGTGGTTCAGTGGTATTGGACAGGAAGCCATTTCTGTTGGTGCAGCACTCGCTTTACAGCACGATGAATGGATGATGCCGCTGCACCGGAACCTCGGTGTTTTTACAACCCGTAAAATGCCTTTGCACAAGCTCTTCATGCAGTGGCAGGGCAACAAAGAAGGCTACAGCAAAGGCCGCGAACGCAGCTTCCATTTTGGCTCTAAAGAACATCATATCTGCGGTATGATCTCGCATCTTGGTCCGCAACTGGCCATAGCAGATGGTGTAGCGCTGGCTTACAAGCTTAAAAAAGAAAATAAGGTTTCCCTTGCTTTTACCGGCGATGGTGGTACAAGCGAAGGAGATTTTCATGAAGCGCTGAATGTAGCTGCAGTATGGGACCTGCCGGTAATTTTTATTATTGAAAACAATGGTTATGGCCTAAGCACACCGGTTAATGAACAATATCGCTGCGAAAGACTGGTAGACAGGGCCAAAGGTTATGGTATGGATGGAGTACGTATAGACGGTAACAATGTGCTGGAAGTGTACGACACCATCAATGGTATTCGTGAGTATTGCATCAGGGAGCAGAAGCCTTACCTGATAGAGTGTATGACCTTCAGGATGCGTGGACACGAAGAAGCCAGCGGGGTAAAATATGTTCCCTCGCACCTGTTCGAGGAGTGGAGCAAGAACGACCCGATCAAAAACTTCCAACACTTTCTTCTGGAGTCTTCGGTGCTTACACAGCAACAGATAGAAGACAACCAGGCGGAGTTCAAGGCATACATAGAATCAGAACTACAACTCGCTTTCGAGGCGGCAGATATACAACCAAATACAGAAGAAGAGCTGTCCGATGTTTACGCGCCTTACACTTCATCCACAAGCACCCAACCTGCGGCATCTGGCCGCAACCTCCGGTTTATAGATGCCATAAAAGAAGGGCTGCACCAGTCGATGCAAAAGCATGAAAACCTGGTGCTGATGGGGCAGGATATAGCGGAATATGGTGGTGCATTCAAAATTACAGAAGGCTTTTTGCAGGAGTTTGGTAAAGAACGAGTTCGCAACACACCGCTGTGCGAAAGTGCCATTGTAGGCAGTGCACTGGGATTGAGCCTGGAAGGCTATAAGAGCATGATGGAAATGCAATTTGCCGATTTCGTTTCTGTTGGCTTCAACCAGATCGTAAATAACCTGGCAAAGATCCACTACCGATGGGGCCAGAATGCCGATGTGGTAATACGTATGCCTACAGGTGGCGGTGTAGGTGCGGGTCCTTTCCACAGCCAGAGCAACGAAGCCTGGTTTGTACATACACCGGGGCTAAAGGTGGTGTATCCATCAACTCCAGCCGATGCAAAAGGATTGCTGATAGCTGCTATCAACGATCCAAATCCGGTTATGTTTTTTGAACACAAGGCGCTATACCGAAGCGTAAGCGGCGATGTGCCTGCAGAATATTATGAAGTAGAAATAGGTAAAGCACGGAAAGTGCAGGAGGGAGACGATATTTCCATAATAACTTATGGAAGCGGCGTACATTGGGCACAGGAATATGCGGGGCAGAATGCAGGTATTTCTATAAACATTTTGGACCTGCGTACGTTACTTCCTTTAGATTACACTGCTATAAAAGAAGCGGTAAGTAGAACGGGAAAGGTGCTACTGCTTCACGAGGATACACTAACAGGAGGCATTGGTGGTGAGCTAAGTGCATGGATCACAGAAAACTGTTTTGAAATGCTGGACGCACCGGTGCTCAGGTGTGCATCTCTCGACACTCCCATTCCTTTCAATATGGAGTTGGAGAAAAATTTTATGGCTAAAAGCAGGCTGCATGAATACATTCAAAAGCTGCTGAATTATTAAATTGAACAAAAGAAATAACCATGGATAATATAGACATATACTGCCCTAAATGCCAGTGGGAGCCTGCAGAAGACTCAGAATGGATGTGCGAGTGTGGCCATGTATGGAACACCTTTGACACCGGCGGCCGCTGTCCATCATGTAAAAAAGTTTGGGATCATACGCAATGTATAGGTCCTGAAGGTGGCTGCGACCAGTGGAGTCCGCACCTTGATTGGTACCATGGGCTGGAAGAGATCGTGCGAAAACTAAAAGAAGAAATTTTAGAGGATTGGGGAGTAGAAGTACTCGTTCCTGCAGAAGTAGGAGAGCGATACCTGGATAAATAAACCTGCAGCAGCTGGCATAATAATTTGTGTGGATAGATTCCTGTATGAACCAAACAAACACCATCTCCATTCCACAGCGGGTACAGAACCTGGTAGTGCCTCATCAGCGTGCTACCGATGCTGCCCTTGCAAGGGAAATAGCACGTAAGAGTAGTACCGCCATCAACAGGTTGTACGACATGTATTCGCAGCCACTTTACGGGTTCATTGTACAGGTTCCTTTTGGCGAAGCTACCAGTGCAGATATACTTGAAACCTGTTTCATCAACATCGTGCAGCGAATAAATGAATACGACAGTAACAAAGAGAGCCTTTTTACCTGGTGTTATAAAATAACCCGCAAAGAGATCAGCAAGCGGAAAGTAGACTTGCTCCTACGCCAGTTATTCTCTTGTTGATCACGCTAATTTTCTTGTAAGTATTGCTGTATCAGCTCCACCGTTTCACCAGGGGCAGATAAATGTGCATAATGACCAACCGCCTTCATCACTACCAATGTGCTGTTTTGCAAATTCTCCTTTAGATAATGCCCCACACGCTCAGGCACCACTATGTCATTGGTTCCTTGCAGGATGAGTGTGGGCGTAGTATGCTTATGTAGCTGGTCCCGCAGATCAATATTAAATGCTTGCTCTGCAAATTTGTAAGCTACCATGTTATCTGTGTTGCAAAAGCTGGCTCGAAGTTCCTCGCTTAATGCTGCAGCATTATCTCCGCTCACCACCTGTGGCATAAACATCTTTGCCCAGTTGTTCATGTTTTCTTTCATTACCGCCAGCACTTCCTGTATCTCGTGTTTGTCAAAGCCGCCTACATAGTCTTTGTCGTTGATATAGCGTGGAGAGGGCGCTACCATTATCATTTTGCTAAACACGCCTCGAGATTTAATTGATGCCAGCATTCCTATCATACTGCTGATGGAGTGTCCAACATAGATTACCTCCTGTAGCTGTAGAGCCTCTATAATCTCCAATACATCATTTGCATGATCTTGTATGCTTTCATAGTTTGATTGACTGCTGCTTCCACCATTGCCCAGGTAATCGAAGAGAATGATCTTGTAGTCTTTTTCAAAAGCAGGATAGATATAGCGCCACATGATCTGGGTACAGCCAAGGCCGTGGGCAAACATCATAGGTTGCTTTCCTTCCCCGGTTATTGTAACGTTATAGCGTTCTAGTACACTTGTTTTCATAAGCAGATGCGTTGGGTGGTTGGAGATCCGACTAAATAGAAGATCCAATATTACCGGCTGAAAATAGCCAATAATAATTTGAAGCAGGAAAAATGAAAAGTTCTTTCAGCAGCCTTACTTGGGTTGCTTCTCCCCTTCATCGGCAGTCTCGTCTTCTACAGGCTTTTGCTGCCAATAATTAGCCAGCATTGATCCTGAAATATTCATCCATGTACCAAAAAGATTTGCAGGAAGCGCCGCCACATGACTATGCAGTACATCAATGGCCAAACCTGTAGCCATTCCGCCATTCTGCATACCTACTTCTATGGCTATTGTTCTTCTTTCTGCTTCACTTATTATCAGTCTATCATTGCTTGCAAAACCTGATAGCTTCCGCATTTTTCTATACAGCAGCCCGATCCAAAGTGGAAAGCTATAGCCTAATGTATAACCAACAGCATTATGAATGATAGCTGCGATGAGCAACGATATACCTACAGCCGTAAAAACCTCATGTGTCTGCGCAATGATGATGGTGATAATGATACAAATTCCAGCCATAGAAATAAGAGGCAGAACTGCATCCATCCAATCGCCTTGCTTATGCAGCACGTTATTCATTACCAGCTTAATGATTATGATAAGCGCGATAAGGAAGCTGCCCATCATGATACCATTGGCAAGCGGACCGAACAATAGATTGTTCTTTAGCGCAAGTACTGCCAGTACAACTGCCGCCGCAGCCAGCCCAAGTAATACAAAAACTTCTTGCATCCACTTTCTTTTGCTGTACAGTAGCTCATGAGCTACCAGCCCCGCAAGCAGCGGCACAATGATCATGTTCAAAATGGAGAACATCATTTTGATGGGATCAATAGGTACAAAAGCACCTGCAAAAACTTTCATCAGGTAAGGTGTTGCAAAAGGAGCAACCAATGTAGAGAAGAAGGTCATGGTGACTGATAACGCTACATTTCCTTTAGCCAAAAATGTCATCAGGTTGGAGGCTACACCTCCCGAGCAGGAACCGATTAAAATGATCCCCGCAGCAATTTCTCCTTCAAATCCAAACAGGTTAGCAAGTATATAACCTACGACAGGCATGATAGAAAACTGTAGTATCAATCCTACCAGCACTGGCAAGGGTGAACGTGCAATTCGTGCAAAATCAGCAGGGCTCAACGTGGTGCCCATTCCAAACATGATAAGCTGCATTAGCGGCACAATGAGCAGCGAAAGGCTAAAGCCATTCCATGCAATGAATGCTTGTGGAAATATCATAGCAATGCTTGCACAAAGAATAACCGTAGCAGTAAAAGCATATTTGCGAATAGCTACAAAACATAGAAGGCCGGTATATAATGCACAAACCAAAGCAATTAGTGCTGGCTTTGAAGAAATGGTTCCGGAAAGGCTGGTAATATATAAGACTACAGATAAGAGAACAAGCAATGACGAAAACCATACAAATGCCCGCACAGGTTTAGAAGTTCTATTCATAGGAATTACCAGTAAAAATACTACTCAGAAGAAAACAATAAAGAGGTCAGTTATGGTCGAGTTGTTCCTCGCAAGTTTTGTCTTTGTGAAACTTTGGATGATCGTCTAGTTCAATGATGTAACTACTGCGTTAGAACCTTGCAGCTACCACCACTGTGTTCTTGAAGGAACGTTTCTTTCCATCTATATTGAACACCTCTGTATACACCACGTAAGCACCTATTGGTACACGTGCCTGCTTATCATTCAATCCATCCCACCGGAAGCTGCCATTCAATCCCAGTGTAGCATTTTTTGCCAATAAACGCACCGGTCTGCCTGCAGCATCAAAAATGGTGATGTTAGCCACATATCCAGGATCAGTAAGTCGATAGTTGATCACTGTGAAATCTTCGTATCCATCATTGTCAGGTGAAAATGTTTTAGGTGTTATTGTTACTTCACCTTGAAGTGTTACATCAGCACGGTACTGCGAGTTCTGGTACGATGGCGTTCCAAAACCCGAGGTAGAAGCCGCACTATGCCAGTTGTTCTGGTCCTGCGTAGGCCTGTTGAAATCGATCCTTTCTAGCGCAACGCCTTTTTCATTATCCAGCAGCCTGTAGTGCCATTGATTGCTGTAGGCGAGTTCATCTACTATGATGCCTTGTGCATTCATCAGCACCACGTAACCCCTGTCGTTGGGATAGCTTGGAAAAGAAGCAACGTCAACAAAGTTCTGCGGGTTCAAAGCATTGAATTGTTGTTTTACCATTTCGCCACTTGGCGATAAAACAAAGTACTCACCAGGAAACAGCAGCAGGTTATCTGTAGACACTTGTCGTGGTGTACCCAAAGCTAAAGTAGAGCCAGCGCGGTTGTTGATGTAAAGGTCTTTCAGGTCATACACATTGTTGGTGCGGTTGTATATCTCTACGTAATCCACGCCATTTGTTGGTGGATTGAACAGCACCTCGTTGATCACAATGCTAAAGCTGTCTATAGGACTAGGCAGTCCAACTCTTGCTGTATTGAAAGAAGAAATGGTATTGCCGCTACAATCAGCTACATTATTAGCGGTGATAGTATATACCCTGCCCGTTTGTAAAGGTGTTGCCAATCGCAGTTGCACACGGTTGAATGCAGGCGCAATGGTTAATGCAGAAACAGGTGTTCCTACACCATCGCTTATGGTATAATTAGAAGCAGTAGCAGCACGAGCACTATCTACAGGTTCGCTGAAAGTAAGTACCACCGTAAGATTATCTGTGGCTGCAGCACGCACTAACGATGGAGATGTTTGATCAGGGTTAGCCGCATCAATTGAATTTTTTGCACCCGGTGTGCCGCCTCTTGGGTCTACACTTGCACGCCAGTTGTTTCCGCCATTGCACGGGTTGCGGGTGTCAATCATTTCCAGCGTCCATCCGCCTTCTTTTTTTACCGCGTTCTGGTACCATGTGTCAGAATAACTAACGGTGTGTATGGTTGCTCCTTCACGAGATATAAGCGATACTGTTCCAGCCTCGTTGGGTAATGCAGGAAATGATGAAACTCCCAAAACTCTTCCATAAGCCGCAAAGGCTGCTACCTGTGTGGACGATGTGATGACAACAAAACTATCAGCAGGTAATACATAAGAAGCCATAGCGCCACTTGTAGCACTGGCTGTTGTTATCCGCCAGCCTTGCAGGTTGATGGCTCTTCCGCTGGTGTTCTTTAGTTCTACCCACTCCGTATTAGGTAGCGATACAACAGGCGATGGATCAGGCATCAATTCATCTATCACTATATCGAACTGCTTAGGTATGTAAAAACTAAAGCTGGCAGTGCCGTTGCTGATGGCATTGCCCGATAGATCCTGCACATTGTTTATTGTAAGAGTATGTACTGGTCCTGAAGGAAAATTGTTAGCAAACGTTAGCCGCACCAAAGAAGTATTAGCTGCATCGCGTACTGCTGTTGTGGGCGATCCTATACCATTATTGGCAGAATAATTAGCTGCTACTTGTGAGGTGGTAAGATCAACGGGTTCATTGAAAAGAACATCAATGGTATTGGGTGAAACAGCCGTGGCAGAAACAATAGCCGGCGGTGTTACATCAGGCACGTAAGCCTTTACCTCAAAGTCATCAAAAAAATGTTTTTGAAAAAAGCTGGCGGTGCTTTGCCTTACCAGTATTCCAAAAAAAGAAGAAGTAGTATATGTAGCATCTGTAACTGTTCCTTCTGAAACATAGGTAGTACCTGTACCGGAAAGATCACGTAGCAAACTCCACTGGTTATTGGCTGTTCTGATCACCCGTATTTTCATCATGCTGGCAGAACTGTTCAATATGCCATTTGCACCATCAATGATCTTTGTTATCGTTCCTCCTGCATCTTTCCTGTACAATGCTATCTCATCATCGGTATTTCCTATTCGTACAAAATAACCTACGGTACTATTGCTGGCAAGATCACTTGCAGAGGCGGTAAGGTATACATCAATAGAGTTTGGTCCCGAAGGATTGAATTCGATCCTGGTGAACCAATCCCATTGCGCAGCAGTTGCCAATGTATTGGCAGTGCTTAAGTAATAGGTACTGTTTGCAACGGTATTGTTACTCTGAAGTTGCATGGAAGAATTCACCATCCAGTCGTTGGTATTGCCCACCCAGGTAGGATTGCTGGTAAAATCTCCATCGCTGAAGTTGTCAGTAAACTGCGCTTTCAAAGAATTATGAAATAGGATAAGAATAGCAACCAGTGCCGCAGTCGAAACATTTTTCATTGTAAACTATTAATGTACTGTAGGATACACTTGCATTTCCATTGCAGGCAATGCAGTTCATTATACTCCTAAAATACATTGTTGATATCAATATCTATATTTTTTGTTCAGATGCAGCAAATGCCTATTTTCGTTGCCATGTTACAAATCATCAATAAGTGCAAGAAACAGTTTCCTGGGTAAGGAAGGTGATTGCATGTATATACAATATTGAGCCTTCCCTAACACGGAAGGCTTTTTTTATAACCATAACTGAATAAACAAAACAATATGAAAGTTGCAGTAGTGGGCGCTACAGGCCTTGTAGGTACCAAAATGTTACAGGTACTTACAGAAAGAAATTTCCCGGTAACAGAATTAATACCTGTTGCTTCTGAAAGATCAGTGGGTATAGAAATAGAATTTAAAGGTGAAAAATACAAGGTTGTTTCCGCTGCCGATGCTATTGCTGCCAAACCAGACGTAGCCTTATTTTCTGCAGGCGGAAGTACCTCACTTGAGTGGGCGCCAAAATTTGCCGAAGCAGGAATAACTGTAATTGATAATTCCAGTGCATGGCGTATGGACCCAACCAAAAAATTAGTGGTACCCGAAGTAAATGCTGATGTACTAACAGAAGACGATAAAATAATTGCAAATCCTAATTGCTCTACCATACAAATGGTAGTGGCACTGCAACCACTGCATAAGCAATACAAAATAAAAAGAGTGGTAGTAAGCACTTACCAAAGTGTAACCGGTACGGGCGTAAAAGCTGTACAGCAGCTACATAATGAGCGTAAAGGTGTAGAAGGAGAAATGGCTTATAAATATCCTATTGACCTGAACGTAATTCCGCAGATAGATGTTTTCATGGATAATGGTTATACCAAAGAAGAAATGAAAATGGTGAACGAAACAAAAAAGATCATGCAGGATGATACAATTCGTGTTACCGCTACTACCGTTCGCATACCTGTCATTGGTGGCCATAGCGAAAGCGTGAATGTAGAATTTGAAAATGATTTTGAACTGGAAGAGGTAAAGCAATTGCTTGCATCATCGCCGGGAATAATTGTAGAAGATAATACTGCAGACCAGCATTATCCAATGCCTTTATCTGCACACGAAAAAGATGAAGTATTTGTAGGAAGATTGCGCAGAGATGAAACACAGCCTAATACCTTAAACATGTGGATTGTGAGCGATAACCTGCGTAAAGGTGCAGCAACAAATGCTGTACAAATAGCAGAGTATTTAATGGAAAAAGGAATTCTGAAAAACCAGGAATAAACAAAAGGATTCCTACTTGATTAAAGATGTTGAGCATCAAGCGTTAGATGTTAGGTGTTAGAAAAAGCGATGCTGGATGTTGAAGCAGGATGCTGGATCTTTAAACCAGGGAGACCAATAATTGGGCAGCGCCCAACTCCGTTTGTAGAAAATGAACATGTACGAAACGTCTTGGGCGTAGCCCAAGCCTAAAAAATCCAATTTAATATTGGGTTTGGCTACATCATTAAATAAGTAAGAAGTTTTACAACTTAATAAAGGTCCCCAACTGGCGGACCTTTATTATTTTATAATGGTCGTGCCGGAGCAGAAAATGTTTTTTTAGAGGAGCAGCAAATGTGGCCGGACAAATTCTTTTAGCCTCTTTTGCTGCTCTTTATTTGGAATGCTTATACATGGCGGGTTATTCATTTTGTAAAAGACATTCTTGCTTGTAACGGCTTTAATGCTCCATGGCAGATTAGTTTTTCCTATATTTTCACAACCCTAAACCAAACAAACATGCTTTCAAATTTTATTTCCTGGTTGCTTGAAATGCAATCAATGGAAATGATGCTCTGGATCATCGCGTTATTGTTTTCAACCATTTTAGTTATCCTGTCAATTCTGTCACTACTGGGTGGTGCATTCGATTTTTTTGACGACGGCTACGATGGAGGTGATATAGACGGCGGTGATGTATCATTTCAATTCTTTTCTATCAGGAACCTGGTAGTATTCTTTACCATTTTCGGTTGGAGTGGCCTGGCTACAAAGCAAGCCGGTGGTAGCGACATAGCCGCTATAGCAGTGGGCCTGTTGTCAGGTGTTACTATGGTTGCTATTCTTTACCTGCTTCTTAAGAATGTATATAAGCTCAGGCAGAGCGGTACACTGCAGGTGGAGAATGCCATTAACCAGGTAGGCGAAGTATACCTGCGTATTCCTTCGCAGCGCGGTGGACGTGGCAAAGTGCACGTAGTAGTGCAGGGCCGCCTGGTAGAAATAGAAGCCGTAACGGATGATGAAACAGATATCGCTACCGGCAAAACGGTACAGGTAGTAAATAAGTTGAACAGCAATGTGCTGGTAGTAACTTCTAAAACCAATTCTTTACAATAAAAACTAACAAACAATGCCAGAAACAATTCTCATTTTAATTGCAGTAGTAATTGCTGTATTATTTCTTGTAGTGATGGCGCTTGCCAGGCGCTACAAACGTTGTCCTTCCGATAAGATACTTGTGGTATTCGGAAAAGTAGGTAAGGGAACTGAAGGTAACCTTACCGCTAAGTGTATACATGGTGGTGCGGCTTTCATCATGCCGTTGTTCCAGGATTATTCCTTCCTCGATCTTACTCCTATGAGTATAGAAGTAAACCTGACAAAGGCGCTGAGCAAGCAAAACATTCGTGTGGATGTGCCTTCTAAATTCACTGTTGGTATTTCTACCGAGCCTGGTGTAATGGAGAATGCAGCTGAACGCCTGTTGGGCCTGAAAGCGCAGGATATTCATAACCTGGCCAACGACATCATCTTAGGTCAGATGCGCCTGGTGGTTGCTATGATGGATATTGAAGAGATCAACAACAACCGCGATAAGTTTTTGAGCAATGTGGCTAGTAACGTAGAAGCAGAGCTTAAGAAGATCGGTTTGAAACTGATCAACGTAAACATCACCGACATCAAAGATGAAAGTGGTTATATAGAGGCGCTTGGTAAAGAGGCTGCTGCTAAGGCCATCAACGAGGCTAAGAAGAGCGTAGCAGAACAAGACCTGGTGGGTGAAGTAGGTAGAGCCAATGCAGAGCGCAGCCGCGACATCAGCATCCAGGAAACACAGCGCGACAGGGATGTGCAGATAGCCGAAACGCAGCGCGATCGTGATACACGTATAGCCATGGCTGTAAAAGACAGGGAAGTACTGTTGGCCGCAGCCAAGCGCGACGAGCAGATAGGTAAAGTAGAAGCTGAAAGAGATACGCGTATCAAAACTGCATCGGCAAATGCTGTAGCGGTAGAAGGTGAGAACGTATCGCGGATACAAATTGCCAACTCTGAGGCCGACAGGAGAGAAAGAGAAGCAGAAGCCCTAAAGCGTGCCATGTCTGCAGAAAAAGTGCAGTCAGCCAAGGCCATGGAAGAAGCCTACAATGCAGAGCGCAAAACTGAAGAGGCCCGTGCCGAAAAAGAAAGAGCATCGCAGACAGCCAACATTGTAGTAAGTGCTGAAATAGAAAAGCAAAAGGCAATACTGGAGGCACAAGCCGAAGCAGAAAAGATCCGCGAAAAAGCAAAAGGTGAAGCAGATGCTATCTACTCAAAACTGGAAGCGGAAGCACGTGGTATGTACGAGATACTTACCAAGCAGGCCGAAGGTTTGGATCGCATAGTGAAAGCTGCAGGCAACAATCCAAAAGATGCCGTGCTGCTGTTGATAAGCGACAAACTTCCTGAGTTGGTGAAGATGCAGACCGAGGCTATCAAGAACATCAAGATAGACAAGGTAACGGTTTGGGAGAATGGCGGAGCCGGCGACGGTAAAAGTTCTACCGCCAACTTCATTAGCGGGTTGTACAAATCAGTACCACCGCTAAAAGACATCTTCGAAATGGCGGGTATGGACCTGCCTGATTATTTAGGCAAAGCAAAGCTTGATAAAGCAAATCCACCACTAGAGGTAATTGAAACACCCACCATTTTATCGTAAAGGAAAGGAGCAGGCAACTGCTCCTTTTGTTTTTTGTATGGGTGGGTGCTGCGTGAATAGGTGTTGGATCTCGCCACCAATCATCCATCACATGGTTACCACGCCGCCGCTTACTTGGGAAGGAATTATTATGGGACCAGCCCTATAATATTATTTGGCCGCGATTGCGCCTGCCCCGACCGAAGCATTGGCGAAGGCGGGGTCGCAACTTGTACGGTGTTAAAGGTGCTGGCAGAGACTTTGGCGAGATGATTGAACTGGAGCTTTGGTATATGGCAGATGTGCATGATAAAGCAACACGCAGTAAAAATATGGCTGCAATCAGGGGCAAGGATACAAAGCCCGAGATGCTGGTGCGTCGCTTTCTGCACAAGCACGGCTTCCGTTACCGGCTTCATGTCAAGGATCTGCCGGGTAAGCCTGATATTGTTTTGCCGAAGTATAAAACGGTAGTTGACATACATGGGTGTTATTTTCATCGGCATCCAGGCTGCAGGTATTGCACGACTCCATCACAAGAATCTAGTACAAATTGGAAAAAGAAGTTTTCGGATACCGTCAGAAGAGACAAGAGAAACAAAAAAGCTCTTCAAGATGCTGGATGGAAAGTACTCACAGTCTGGGAGTGTGAGACAAAAGCAGGGAAACTTCAAAAAACTCTTGCTAAATTGCCTGGCAAAATTGTATCTTCCAGGAAATGAACTTCATAGACTTATTTGCAGGTGCCGGTGGATTATCCGAGGGCTTCATCCGGGCAGGATTTACCCCTATTGCACACGTTGAAATGGATAAAGCTGCTTGCTATTCCTTAAGAACCAGAACTGCCTACCATTACTTGAAGGCAAACAATCAGTACAGCATCTATGTATCCTATTTAAGGGGAGAGATAAGTCGAGAAAAATTGTATAAAGAAATCCCTGATGAAGTAAAGTCTTCAATAATTAATCTGCCAGTTGGGCCTGAGCATAATGAGACCATTCATAAAACAATAAAGAGCCTCCTCGGCAAGCAAAAAGTAGATTTAATTATAGGTGGACCTCCATGTCAGGCTTACTCACTGGCTGGTAGATCCAGATCTGCAACAAAGATGGAGGGTGATCCTCGAAACTATTTATTTGTAGAATACGCCAACTATCTAGCTTTTTATAAACCTAAAATGTTTGTATTTGAAAATGTTCTTGGGTTGAAGTCAGCCAAAAGAGGATTTTATCTTGAACAGATGGAGAAGCTGTTTTTAGATCGAGGTTATAAGATGAAACTGTTTACTGTTGAAGCAAACAATTTTGGTGTATTACAAAGAAGAAGGAGAGTAATTATTATTGGATGGAAGAAAGATTTAAATCTTGAGATACCAAATCTCGAAGAAGTAAAACACCAAACCAAATCCACCGTAGCTGATGTATTAGTTGATTTACCAGTTTTATTGGCAGGAGCTGGAATAGATAAATATCAGGCTTACGCAGGTGATACAAATCAATATTTAATAAACAATTGCATCAGAAATGGCATAGACGTACTGACCCAACATATCTCCCGTCCACATAACCAACAAGACAAAAAAATATATCGTATCGCTATAAAGAAGTGGAAAAGGAGCGGGGAGAGATTAAATTATAATGATCTACCTGATGAACTTAAAACCCATAACAATAGGACTTCTTTTTTTGATCGTTTCAAAGTAGTTGCCGATGACCTGCCTTATTCACAGACAGTTGTTGCCCATATAGCGAAAGACGGTCATTATTATATTCATCCTGATATCAAGCAAATCCGTTCATTGACAGTTAGAGAAGCAGCCAGGCTTCAATCGTTCCCGGATGATTATTATTTTGAAGGAGTGAAGCCAAGTGATATTAAAAGAAAACTATCTTTTAATAGAACTGCCGCATTCAAGCAGATAGGAAACGCAGTGCCGCCATTAATGGCTTATGCAATTGCGAAATCAATAATGAAGATTTTGTAGGTTAACTGTAGTAGTTAATTAATGAAGTTGTACATTCAACTTGCAATTAACCTGCTTAGCTAACCAAGACTAACATCCCCCAATGTTGTCCGGTTTTAATATTAACCTGACATGCTTAACAAGGCTTATATACAGCATTCCATATCATGCGAATGCCCAGATTTAAGAAATCTTCAATATGAAATCAATGGTTGCATTGTGTCTGACTTTACTGCAAGCCAACTTCTTCCATTTTTAATCCATCAAAATACTGTCGATCGGAACCACCGAATTATAGGCCTTTATCCGTCAAACAGTACCACTACGATAAATTTAGTCCCATTCTTTGTAATAATGGGTCAGTACAGGAAAGCATTGTCCCTTTCAATGAAAAGGCATGACTTTGGAAATTTAGCATACGGACCAAACTGTAAACAAGTCGTTTTAAATGGAACTATATATGATGTAAGGCAAGTTAATTTTATAGATCGCAGTTTAATTATTCAAGCAGGGACTGGTGGTGATAAATCAATTCCATTTGACGAAACATACAAACTAAACTGGTTGTCTAATTCAAATTTTTTAAGAGATAAGATTGAGAAATTTGCAGATTTAGATCAAGCAGTTGAACAAAATATTTTTACTCTTCCAATACTTCCCCAAGATAATTTTGAGGCAGTTGTTTTGTTTACCAATATAAGCAAATTCGAGAGTCTTCTTAAAAACGTAAAAGTTGCAGGGACTGATCTAAGAAGACATTTAAACATTCAAAAAGTCATTTTTCCTGCCAACGATGCAGAGTTACGGTTTCAGCGTCTTTCTGGGCCTAATACTGAGAATGCTCCAGTTTCTCTGATTGTTGCACGTCAGGATTCGTTTCGCGCTTATAAATCAATCATAGAGGCAGGTAAAGGTCGATTTAATCATGTCAAAACTATAATCTTAGATGATTTCGATTCTTTTATATACAGTTGGGAAAGGTCACAAAGCCTTTTGCAAGAACTACAAAACCTAAATGAAGGATATCTTCAAATGGTGCGGGACAAACAGATCAAGGATATGTACTTAATTTCCCGGATCAGCAACCTGGATATTCATACTTATTTTAATGAATTAAAAATAGAATACAATCCATGGCTCTTGCAGCCATTGGAGCAATTAGATCTTGATGAAAAGAAAGTAGCTAATCCACCAAAAGTAATTGTCACATCTACAGGAGATCCTGAGTTTGAAAATTTAAATAAGAAACTTTGGGACCTGATTTTAAGATTGAAAAACATAGCTCAAGAAAGCTTTTGTAATGGTGAAATAATACGACCCCTCAGTTGTCTTTACAATCTACGTACTAAACTAAATTCTTTTTTCGATCCTAAAGCTCTGCAGGAATTTTCAACCGATTTTTTATCCAGTTTAGAGGAACTTCGGCAGAACTGGTTTTCTGGCGGACAAGATTATGGTCTAATAGAAGACATAAAATGGTATTTGGAACAATACATTTTGAATAATTCTCGTTTTGTCAACTTCAAACTACCAATTATTTTACAGGAGCTAAACAGCAGAACTTTACAAGGAACAATTGAAATAGTATCGGACAACAGCAGCATTGAAGATGCGAAGTGGCTTGTAAATACTTTGGGAGAGACCCTCCCTAACATCAAAATCCTACATATCCATAAAAAAGAATTCCACACATTTAATCAGAAAAATGAAGTTCCTTCTTCATATATATTTTATTTGACCAGTGATAGAAAAACAATTGGTGCGGCAATTGGCAATGTGTTAGCAGCAAATCAGTTATTTATATTAAATGAAAGAAGCTGCTATTTTGCAAAAAACCTATTTGGTAAATATCAGGACATACAAAAAGAAGTAGGTTGTGACCGTGTGAAGTATACTTTGCTTAATCTCCAGCCGCCATCCTCGTCTCCGGATAATATAGCCTCTGGTCTCATTGAGGTTGAGTTTAATGTGCCGAAGTTAGAACCGGAAATTGTCCAAAATGTATCAGAAGTTCAGGACATTGACCTGCAGGAAGTGGTTCAAAAGATTGTTCAGCAATATGAAGGTTCTAATGCAAAAGAACTATCTGAAAAATACATTCTTTTGTTTGATGACAGGACACTTAGTCAGGTGCCGGAGTCAAGACATTTCTATGTGTATGAAGATGATAAGGAAGATTTTGATTATGAAGCGTCTTTTAGGTCCGTAACGACCTTGAGCGCGGGTGATCAGATTATTGTAGCCAGACGTGGTCTTCAGGTCAAAGACCTGCTGGAGCAGGCCTTAAGAAAAGACCCTGCGTTTTCTCTGGCAATTGAGATGGATAAAAAATGGAGGCTCCTGCTGAAAAATCATATCGTCCGGTGCCGGATGGACCTGAATTTCTTCTGCAAAAAACTGCTGGACAACGGATTTAAAATTGGTCCTGCAACAGTGAAAAACTGGATCGATGGTGACACGCAACGCCCGGATAATTTTGTGAGTTTGCTGCATGCACTGGGTAAACTTGGCATTATCAACAATGATGAAATCGGTTCTTTCAATAAACACAACGCTGATCTTAAATCCATTCAGGCAGGCTTTGTAAGAACCGCAATCCGTAGACTTATCGCACGGCTTTATGGTATCAGGTTCCAAGAAGATGAGGTTTATACGGACAACCTGTTAAATGATTTTATCAATCATATTGAGATAAAAAGAATTTCGACAATTTATAAAATATAATCATGCCCCTTAGTCCCTCTTCATTGAACGGATATGAATTCAACTCACAGGCTGAAAAAGAGATTTATGTGGTGGCCGCAAACAGCACTTATTTTAATAACACCGAAAAATATCTTTTTCATTCTCTGAACATGGCAAAAACAGGGGATAAGAAGATCAAAGGAGAGATAGACTTTGTGTACATGGACAGCGAATGCATCCTTTTTCTGGAAGTAAAAGGCGGATCAGTAAAATTCGACTCGCTCAAAAATCAGTGGTATGTTCAGGGAGGTACAGAGCCGGGTGATCCTTTCAGGCAGGCGTACAACACTTTATTTTATACGAGAGACACACTGCTGCCGGATTTGTTCCGGGGCAAATCCATCCCGGGACGGCTGGTATATGGTATCGGTGTCTTGTTCCCTGACACCATTAAACCCGATGAGTTCAGAAAATCAACAATGGGGCAAATGGAATTTGATCCGGAATTGATTTATGATTACAGTGATCATAAGAAAGGGGGTCTAATCGGTTTTCTTCAGAAAGTTAAACGATACTGGTCCGCTCATCCGCAATATGCTGGAAGATCAGGTCTAAGTCAGAAAGAACTAAGTACCGTCAGCCGTTACTTCCGGCAGGATCTTCATTTCCGGTTGCCCGTTTCTGATCTTTTGAAAAAAGGAAGCGAGGAAGCACAGCGCCTCACAGGAATGCAGATGTATATTCTGGATAACCTGAAATACAATCCGGGAAAGGGAGGCGTGATTATGGGAGGCCCAGGAACCGGCAAAACACTCCTCGCGCTGGAGCTTTTCAAAAGGGCACTTACAGATGGCAGGCGCACCCTGTTAATCTGTTTTAATAAAAATCTGGCGGAATACCTTACTCAGCAAGGCCGTAACCTTGTGACTGAAGGAAATTATTTTATCTGTCACCTTCATAGTTTATACAGGGACAGGGATTTTCTTCAAAACCCGCCGGGTGACATCAGCAGCAATGAGGAATACTGGTCCCGTGATTTGCCGCTTCAGTTTGTTCGGAACTTGGCAGAAACTAAAAAGCGGTCGTTCGATTACCTGATCATAGATGAGGGGCAGGATATATTGAATGAATATCATTTCGAAGCACTGGGACTTCTGTTGAAAGGCGGCCTAGAATCAGGTAACTGGGCAATTTTTATGGACAAAGAGTACCAGAACATTTACAACAATGATGCAGATGAATATTTTGAGTACTTGCGTGATGTGTATCCCTGCTTTGTCAGTCTGCTTCAATTGAACTGCAGGAATACGCTTTCCACAATCAAAAGGGCCTCACTGCAAACCGGTTTCCCTGAAATGCCCTGTCTTCGCACGGATCAAACCTGGAACAGTGAAATAAAGTTTTATTCTTCTGATACTGATCTGAAAAACAGGGTCAGTGAGACAATCATAAAACTGGAAGCTGAAGGAGTTGAACGAAAAGATGTAACAATTCTTTGTTCGGAAAGAGAGCAGCTTATATCTCTTGTACAATCCAATCCGGGCCGGTATGTTGAAAGTGCTTTTCCGGTTTCCGGTAAAGTAATTGTGTCAACCATTCATGCCTACAAGGGACTGGAAAACAGATTTATCCTTATCTGCAGTCCGGAAGATTATAATCCGAATGACAAAAAGCAGATGTCACTGATCTATATTGCCAATACACGGGCTACAGCGCAAAGCATTTTTTTTATCAACAGCCGGTATCATTCTGTTATCGCGAATCGTATCGCCAATTCAAACTAAATCAATTTTATGCTCAGAGAAACTATTGTTGCAGAAGTTGCGAGAATTCTGCACGGACCAATAAACGGTAGTGGCGAACAGCTGGAGAAGAACCCACTTGATTTCTATTCTGTCGGCGTATTGTTTCCTCAACTCCCACTTACCAAAGAATACGAGGAGCAGGACGACAACAGTGTGGGCACAGGAGCACAGATGCAGCAGGAAAATGCAGGCGAAAATACTTCCGGTGAAGAAAAGTCAACAACACAGAAAGTAAGAGCATCTCAGGAGGCGGATACTACAGATAAAAGCGGAGAGCTGGAGCTGACCACTAAGTTCCGTCCGTCTGCTGCAGGGATATCTGTTCTTACTGCAAAAAATGCTTCACTTGAAATCAATATCCGCTTTGCTGTATATGTGAAGAAAAAAGCTGAAAAAGAAGTTGTAAAGGGGGAAGCAGTAACAATGGTCAGCGTAAATGTATATAAACATGTTCCGCACGAATTTACTCTTAAAATTAAAGGTGACACCTTTGATTTTGGCGACCTTAATTATTCAAAGAATGGAAATCTGATCAATGTAAATCTTAATGAGAATGCAATTCTGACGATTGCAACAAGGAACTACCCGCATAAATATGGTCAGGAAGCCCTCGAAATAAAAACCTTCACGCTGATCAATAAGAAGGAAGCAAAATCATCGGGTCACCAGAAAAGTGCAGACGATTGTCTGTTTCAGCCATCTCTAACGGTGCAAACGACAAACGGTTTCAAAGCTTTTGATGACCGGACCGACTTAAATATTCTGTCAGAAGAAGATCTTAATCTCAAATTGCTTTACCGAAATTACAAAGTTTATGCACAAGGACACGGCATATCGGTGGACTGGGATGAAGAAAACGACCAGGTTCAGAAGGTGTTTACACAGGTACTTCCACAGGAAAAAGTGAATGGTGTGGATCTGAATCCGGACGTATTCAAGGGGAGCAATATTTTGTATATAAAGAGACTGAGCGGAACTGCGCTTGAAATGTCATATGACTGGACAACGGTAAAAAGTGAGCTGGAAGTGTTTATCGATTTATATAAACAGTGGATAGTCGATCAGGGAGAGCAAATCAAGAACAATGGGCTGGAACCGAAACTTAAAGAACAGGCCGTAAAAAACCTTAAAAAATGTGAGAAGCTTTATGAAAGGATGAAGAAAGGGATTGAGTTGCTAGCTGCAGACAGCGAAGCACGGAAAGCCTTTGAAGATGCCAACAGGGCTATGTTTATGCAGCGGGTAATGGCAGATTTCAGCAGACACAGAAGGGTGGCAGGACGCGTACAGAAAAATAACGCAGGTACAGATGACGGCCTGCCCGATTACACCAAAATTCCATTTGATGCCGGTGCTGGAAAAATATGGCAAGAAGGAGAACTCCATATCGATTTAATCAACTATGAAAAAACGGGGACACTAGCACGCTGGCGCCCGTTTCAGCTCGCCTTCTTACTTTCCCAGGTCCAAGGGATTACAGACCCGTCCTCACCGGACCGTGATACTGTCGACCTTATCTGGTTTCCCACAGGCGGTGGTAAGACTGAAGCTTATTTAGGTCTTACAGCATTCACTATTTTCTTCAGGCGTTTGAAAGCTAGAAAATCATATAATGACCCTGACCAAGGAGCAGGTGTCTCTGTCCTCATGCGGTATACATTGAGACTTCTTAACAAACAACAATTTGAGCGGGCAACAATTCTGATCTGTTCCTGTGATCTTATCCGGCGGATGGAACCGGCTGCATATGGGAAAGTCAGAATATCAAACGGTATTTGGATGGGTAGATCCATGACACCAAACAATGAGGAGGATCAGCAGAGGGACTATGCTGATTATATAAGGCAGGTAAACAGAGGCAGACAACCAAGTACTTACAAAAGTTCACCTCCGCTGCTGTCCTGTCCGTGTTGCGGCAACCGTCTTGTCCGTGAAATTGAAAACAATCAGGTAATCGGACGATGGGGTTATTTCAGGACGGTAAATAACAGAGGGAGTGAAACAGGACGTTATCACATGGCCTGCACAAATACCCGTTGTGCCTTCTATGTGACTGCTGCTGACTTCCGGAAAAACCCTGATAAAACATTTCCTGTTTATGAAGTGGATGAAACAATTTACCAGGAACGTCCGTCACTGCTGTTCTCCACTGTCGATAAATTTGTTCAGCTTGCTTGGAGGAGTGATGCCTTCAATCTGTTCAATACAGAGTTCAGCAATAATCAGGTAAAACGGCTCTATCCTTCCCCGGAACTGATCATTCAAGATGAACTACATCTGATCAGTTCTGCCTTGGGAACGATATATGGGGTATATGAGATTGTAATCGACAGACTTTGCCGGGAAGCTGAGGGAAATATCTGCAAAGTCGTTGGCGCTACGGCAACCGTTCGGAATGCGGAAGAACAATGCAGGCGTTTGTACGGCAGGAAGCATTTTCTTCAGTTTCCTCCTCCGGCTACCGATGCAGACGATTCGTTTTACGCAAAGAAAATCAAGGTAGACGATCCAAAGAACAGGCTCTATGTTGGATTCATGCCATCGGGTGTGACTACCAGCACAGCCCTGATCCGGCTGGCCTCAGTCCTGCTTGAAAGAATACCTGTACTGCCCGCAGCAAATGGAGAGCTGGATCGGTATTACACACTGGTTGTGTATTTCAATGCATTAAAAGAATTGGGAAAGTTCAGGACCTTTCTTACCGATGACATTGTCGCTTACAGGAAAATGCTGGCTAATCATTTCAGCACGTTTTTCAAACCGTTCAACCAGAATGCCCTTTGTGAATTGTCCAGTGTCATGACGGCAGATGACATTAACAAAGGTCTTGACAGACTGGAAAAGACAACACTTCCTGCCGGGCTTGATGAAAATAATTTGCTGGTTCAGAAACTTTTCGCAACGGGTATCCGGACAAATGGAGATATTAAAACAGCAAAAGGTTCTGTCTGGTCAGGATTTTTAAACAAGCCTTTTTTCGATCAGATCGATCTTGCTTTTTCAGGTGACAGTGAAAAGGATTATAAATCGTTTATCAATGCTGTAAACAATCTTATGGGGGGACATCCCGATCCGGTGCAGATTGCACCGGCGACAAACATGATTTCAGTGGGCGTTGATATTCCCAGGCTGAACACCATGATTGTAAACGGTCAGCCCAAAACTACTGCAGAATATATTCAGGCCAGCTCAAGGGTAGGAAGGGAAGGCCCTGGTGTGGTTTTCACTTTTCTTGCACCCACTAAAAACAGGGACCGTTCACATTATGAACAATTCAAGGCATTCCATCAGGCTTATTACTATCATGTTGAAGCAAGCTCCGTTACACCATTCTCCCGGCCGGCACTCGAAAAGGTCCTGCCTACAGTGCTGATTACCCTGACCCGCAGTTTGTTTCTTACCGGAAGCCACGGTGTATTCAGTCCCGCAGATACAGCTTACAGGACATTTGTTGACGGCGTTATACAGGATGTCAAAGCCAAAGCAATTGCCATTTATGGAGCGGCTGACGCAACTGAGATATGTGATACAATTGATTCTATTCAGCAGGAGTTCACTACACGGCTCTCAATGCTCGATGGTGACCGGAGGCTAGCAGTCTATACGGATTATATGCGTTATGACCCCAACATAGAACAGGTTGTAACTAAAATCAGAAATCCGAATGCTGTTTACAATGCTCCGGCACAATTTGTTGAAAGCCTGCTGCAGGACCACATTCCGACAATGCAGACATTGAGAAATGTCGAATCTTCTTCCAAAGTAAGGATTAAAAGCATTTAACTTATGAGTTACGATATCAGACAGTCACAAATTATACATACATGGCCGTCCGGCTCAATGATTGATTTTCCGGAGCTTTCACTGATCATGCTGTGCCATGATGATGGCTACGGCGACTGGGGAAATGTAAATCAGGAAGACCCGAATAAAAAACAGGTGATTAGAGACAGTCGCCTGGCAGAAGCATTTAAGGTCGATCATTTTGTGGTTCCCCCACAGGAGGATGGCATTAATAATCTATCCGCCTATGGAATACGGTTTCCCGGAGCGCAGTATTGTCCAAAGTGTGGGCTGATTCATTTTATTACAAAGACGAGAGGGCAGGCAATAATTGAACGGGGCTCTTTCGATCAGAAGATGCGAGCTTTTACTTGTGATGCCTGCACTAATAATCAGACGGGTATCGGCCCCAATCTGGTGCCAATGCGCTTTGTGATTGCGACAGAAGAGGGTTTTCTGGGTGATTTTCCTTGGGACTGGTTTGTTCACAAAAGCTGTCCTAAAGAAAGGGGCCAGAGACATCTGCTTTATTATAAATCAAAGGGAGGATCAGCAGGTCTGAGCGATATTACAATTGAGAGTTACCGGAGAGGAAGCAATACTTTTTTAGCCAGCAGAGATCTCGGTCAGATATTTGACCAGTCAATTTTCACTGAAACAGATGCAGAAGGAAATTATCTGGATTATGTAAACAATTACCTGCCAAAACCATGGAAAGGATGGCATAACAATGAGAGCTATGTAACAGAGCTCGTCAGTGACGTTCCAAGGCAGGGAAACATCATGGACGGTGATGATTTATCACCGGCTGCAAAGCGCAAGTTTCCCAGGACAATGCAAAGGGGCGCCGGCAATATTATTTTCCCCATTATTTACAGCGGTATCCTCCTGCCACAGTCAGCCTATGAGCAGCAATGCCCTCCGGAAGTGCAGCAAAATCTGGACTCAACGGTCACAATTTTCAGGGACAGTATGCCGGATATATATCAGGACTATACAAACGAGCAATGGCGCGATTTCCTGATCAGACTTGTCGAAAGCAATCCGAATCACCAGTTGCTGAAACTTGGCTATACCAAGGAAGCAGTCATCGGTTTTATCCGGAATCATTTTGGTGAAAAGCCCGAAGAGCGCTTTATCAACAAAGCTGTATTGCTTCGTCAACAGGAATTCAGCGCTTTTACAGGGACAGTGATAAAGGATAAGACAGTATGGTTCAAAAAGAAGAAAGTTGATGGTAATGAATACAACAGCCTCACAGGTCAGCCCGATCTGTTGGAGGAAGTAGTACTACTTGAAAAACTCTCCGCACTGAAGGTCTATAAGGGGTTCACGCGGGTGAAACCATTGATGGGTGAAGAACTAGTTTTTGCAGAAGCTGCGGATAATTTAGATACGAAGCAGAAACACGAATTTGAGCGTATACAGGATGCACGCAGAGACCCCTTGCATACAAGGGAATTGCCCGCAGTTGAAGTGAAAGGAGAAGGAATTTTTCTTAAGTTCAGTAATAAAAAGCTCAATGCGTGGGCAGATGAGTATCCGAATGCACGTCTCGATACGATAAACCACAACTTAGAACAGGCGAACCTCAGTTTCAACCAGAATCATGAGTTAATCAATAAACGGTACTTATTCCTGCATACACTTTCCCATATACTGCTAAAAGAGCTGGCAGAGGACTGCGGATACAGTCTTTCATCCCTCGCAGAAATTATCTACTGTAGTGGCAACTCTTCAATCGGGACTGAAGAAGAGATGAACGGTATCCTTATTTATACCACGACTTCCGACGCTGAGGGATCCCTAGGCGGATTGGTTGAAAAAGGACAGCCGGATTATCTTTCATCAGTGATGAACAAAGGTGTCGATAAAGCGCGCTGGTGCTCCTCTGATCCGCTTTGCATATCAGCAGAACAGGGGCAGGGCTTTATGGGGCTTAACCTTGCAGCCTGCTATTCCTGTGTGCTGCTACCCGAAACAAGCTGCGAAAAAATGAACAAATACCTGGATCGTGCAGCGGTGATCGGAACACTTAATAATTCACGAATTGGACTTTTTAATCAATAAAATCAAACATTGTGACACTTGACGAATTTGCAGCTGACTTTCTTGAAAATGTAATGATTAGTGTCGATACTGACAGTCTTTCTTTAGAAGATGCAATTACAATTGATATCTTGGAATACATAAAAGATTGCGGTGAAATTCTTGAACCGCAAGTATGCAGTTTCAAAGTGAGAGGCATGAAAATTAACGCCTTGGACTATGACGATGACAATGAGGCTATTGATCTGTTTGTCACGTTAAGTAAAGAAGATTCAAGAATTCAGAAGATCTCAGACAAAGACGTGCTAGACGCTTTCAGCAAAGCCGAAAAGTTCTTTCTGGCAGTTAGAAATGGAACTATTGGAGATAAAGTTGATCAGCCAGACGAACAGCTGTCTGATTTTATTGATATCATACAGCATACCAAAGCTTATTCCAGAAACGTCCGTGTTTTTGTCCTTACCAATGGGCTATGCTCACCACACATTGTACCACAGGATAAAGAGGAAAACGATATTATTTGGGATTATGAGCTGTGGGATATCGAGCGGATATACCAGCAATATTTAATTAAAGCAGGAAAACAGAAGATTGAAATTGATTTTCAAAGGGATTATAATTACAGACTGAAGTGTCTTCAGATGGAGAATGTGAGCGATAAAGTGGATGAATATCTTGCAATTCTCCCTGCTCTGATTCTCGCAGACATATATGGCCAGTATAAGCAGGGACTTCTGGAAAAAAATGTAAGGACCTTTCTGCAGTTCAAGGCAAAGGTGAATAACGGCATCCGAGAAACCATCAGGACCCAGCCAGATATGTTCTTCGCCTACAACAATGGCATTTCCACCACCGCGGAAAAAGTGGACGTGATATATGAAGAAGGTATCCCTTATCTGAACCGAATTGAGAATCTGCAGATTGTGAATGGTGGCCAGACAACGGCTTCCATCTATTACACCTCCGGTGAAAAGGGAATTGACCTTTCTAGGGCTTTCGTGCCGATGAAGATATCTGTCGTTAAACCTGGTAACAGTTTAAATGACGTAGTTCCCAGCATTTCAAGGTTCGCAAACAGCCAGACAGCTATCAAAGACTCGGACTTCAGTTCAAATTCGCAGTATCACGTTTCTCTAGAGCAATGGTCGAGGAGTGAGTGGGTTCCGGAAACTGGTGGAGGAAAAGCTATAAGCAAGTGGTATTATGAAAGGACAAGAGGACAGTATTTAGACGAACGTTCAAGAATACCTTCCAAGAAGGATCAGAAGCGCTTCGATGTAGAGTATCCAAAGAAGCAAAAGTTTAATAAAACAGATTTGGCAAAATATGAGATGAGCTGGCGACAACGTCCTCATGATGCCAGTAAAGGAGGAGAAAAAAACTTCCTGTTGTTTGTGAAGGACACGGATCACAACGTGGAAATTTCCAAGACGCAGTACCATCACGTGATTGCCAAAGCTATTTTATTTCATGAGATTGATAAAATGATAACGGCAAAAAAGCTAGGAGGCTATAAAGCCAATGTTGTTTCTTACACCATTGCTATTCTCTCCTTCAAAACAGGGCAGAAGCTTGATCTGGAAACCATTTGGCAACAGCAGGAATTAAATGACGACTTACGTGCAATAATCAACCGCCTCATTGATGTAGTCTGGGAACATATAATGTCACCCTCAAAGTCTGGTATGAACATTACCGAGTGGTGTAAAAGACAGGAATGTTGGCTGACGTTAAGGGATAAGCATTTTGACACAGGAATGCTAAAAAACCATCTGGTTCTGTATGGTGGTAATGGCATGCAGGCAGAGGCATTAACAGAGCAGGAAATTAAAATGATTGAAGAAGCATCAACTGTGAAAGCTGAAACTTGGTTTGCATTGGCAAAATGGGCGAAGGAGAACAATCTTTTTTCCCCGTTCGACAGAAAGCTTTCTTACAATTTAGGTATTATTGAAAGCAGAGGAAAGGGCATGTCCGTAAAGCAGGCAAAAAATGGAATAAGAATACTACAACTCTCAAAAAAGGAGGGATTTGAAGAATAATCATACCAAAAAAGCATCCTGTAATCCCGTCCCTACTCAATCGCCCTGTTAATAAACTTCACCAGTGGCATCAGCACGATGAAGTCTTTGACGATCTTGCTGGTGATGCCTTTGGAGGTGAGGTCGTTGTCGGTAAGTGGTTTGATGGCTACGAAGCTTTTTAGCTTCAGGTATTCAATGGCGGAATTGTCTTTTTCGTAGCCTTTGGGTTCACGGGTTAGCTTGTATTCTGGCGAGGCATCGAGATCGCCGTAGGTCTTTTTGAATTCTTTGCTGCCGGTGATGGCCTTTAGTTCATCGTAGCAATAATCTATTTCCTGTCTTACTTTCTTTAGCACATCGGCGGGAGGCATCCACAGTCCGCCACCTACCATGCTGTTGTTGCCGGGCTCGCAATGAAAGTAGTAGCCGGCAAAGCCTGAGCTCTTACCTCCCCGGTCGAAGCTGGCGCCCATGTGGTGCTTGTACGGTGTCTTATCGTTGCTGAAACGCACATCGCGGTACTGCCTGAAGATGCACTTCTTTGGTTCCAGCGGTGCCATGTCAGGATCTGCATCTGCCAGCTGCTTTAGTATCTCCGACACCATCTGTTCGAAGTCGTTGCGTGCAGCGTCTAACCGGCTCCTGTTCTCATCGAACCATGGCTTGTTGTTATTGGCTTTCAGATCAACCAGGTATTGTAGTGTGGAAGGGGAGAGCATGGGGGTGATTTGAGAATTTAGATTTTAGATTTTGGGATTTTTGGGATTTTGAGATTTGGGGATTTTGGGGGAAAGCAAATTTTGAAAATGAGCAGAATTTGAAAGTTTGAAAATGAGGTTGTTCAACATTATGCAGCTACCAATCAACATATCAACATATCAACTACTCAACCAATCAACCAATCAACCTATCAACCACACTAATCACCAATCACTAACCACCGATCAACTGCAAAAACTCATCTTCACTAATAATCTTCACCGTGTTGATCTTTTTTGCTTTTTCCAACTTGCTGCCGGCGTCTTCGCCTACTACCAGGTAGTTGAGTTTGCTGCTGACGCTGCCGAGTAGCTTCCCTCCCTGCTGTTCTACCATTTCTTCTGCCTGTGTACGTTTTAGTTTGTTGAGGGTGCCGGTGAACAAGAAGGTCTGACCGCTTAAGCCACCGGCTACAGGAGCCGTTCGCTTGGTGTTATTCATCTGCACACCTAAGCTCTCCAGTTGATGCAGCATCTCTATGTTCTGTTCGTTGCTAAAGAAGGTATGGATGCTCTTTGCCACCTTCACGCCTATGTCTTCCAGCGACTGGAGTTGTTCTTCGCTATAGTTTTTCAGGTCGAGCAGGTGGTCTACGGTATTGGCCAGCACCTTGGCAGTTGTTTCGCCCACATAGCGAATGCCCAGTGCAAAGATCAGCCGGTTGAGCGTTTGTTGCTTGGATGCTTCAATGGCGGCTTGTATGTTGTCTATTGATTTTTTTCCAAAGCCCGGCAGGCTGCCGATGCGGGTACAGTCGAGTTGGTAGATGCCGGGAATATCTTTTAGCAGTCCCAGTTCATAGAATTTTCGAATGTTGGCTTCGCCAAAGCTGCGGATGTCCATGGCGTCTTTGCTTACAAAGTGGATCATTCTTTCTACCACCTGCGCAGGACATTCAATGTTTACGCAGCGCCACACAGCCTCGCCTTCTTCTCTATATAATTCACTTTCACAGGCAGGGCATTTAGTAGGAAACTGGATGTTTGTTTCACTACCATCTCTTACCTCTGCCAATGATTTTACAATGTATGGTATTACATCACCTGCTCTTTCCACCAGCACGGTGTCGCCGATCATCAGGTCCTTCTCCTTTATCACATCTTCGTTGAACAAAGAGATAGAACCAACCGTAACACCACCAATGAACACAGGGTCAATTTTAGCTACAGGTGTAATAGAGCCGGTGCGGCCCACCTGGAACTCTACATTGCGCAGCTTGCTGGTTGCTTGCCTTGCTTTGAACTTGTATGCAATAGCCCAGCGGGGATGGTGGGTGGTCATGCCCATTGCATCCTGCAGCGCCAGGTCGTTCACCTTTATCACCATGCCGTCTATTTCAAAAGGCAGGTCGTCGCGCTTGCTTTCGTACTCGTTGCAGTAGTCTATCACGGCTTGTATTCCCTTCACCACCTTCATCTCGTTCATCGGGCTGCGAAAGCCAACATTCCATAGCATCTGCAGGTTGCCGGCGTGAGTGTGCAGCAGCGCATCTTTCTTTTTGTCTACAGCTTCTCCGGTAGTAGTATGATAGCTGATGTTGTACAGGAAGGCTTCCAGTCTTCTACGTGCTACTTCTTTAGGATCTTTCATGCGCAAACTACCAGAAGCAGCATTGCGCGGGTTGGCCAGTGGCGGCAGGTTCTGTTCTGCCAGTTGTTCGTTAAAAGCTTTGAAGGCTTTTTTGCTCATCATCACCTCGCCACGTATCTCTACCGTGTGCACACCATATTCAGAAAAGGCAGCGTGCAGTGGAATAGAGCGTACCTGCTTCATGTTGGTGGTAACGTCGTCGCCTTCTACACCATTACCACGGGTGGCGCCACGCACCAGGTGGTCATTCTCATAAATAAGTGAAATGCTGGCACCGTCAAACTTCGGCTCGATGCAATATTCCAGCTCGTCTTTTTTGGCTACTTCTCTTGCTTTGCGGTCCCAGTCAATTAAGTCATCAGCATTATAGCTGTTCTCCAGGCTAAGCATCGGCACCAGGTGCGGAACAGTTTTAAAAGCAGCGTTCAGGCTACTGCCCACACGTTGTGTAGGTGATGTAGTTGTAATGAGCTCCGGGTGCGAATGTTCTATCTTCTCCAGCAGTTTGTATAGCTGGTCGTATTCTGCATCGGAAATGAGCGGGTCGTTCAATACATAATATCGGTACTCGTGAAAGCGGAGAATGTCGCGCAGCTGCTCTATTATCTCGAATGCTTTCTCTGTATGATTGGCCTCAATTAGCTCTTTCGTGCGTTTCTGTAGGGCTACTACTTGTTCCTTTGAATACATGTGGTACGATTGGACAGCAAATGTAGGTTACCGTGCAAACAATATATATGCAGTGGTAGCAGGTATGGTCAGTTCTGTACCTTCTACTTTCCTGATACCTTTTTCGTTGATGGTATTTCCATCACCAGCCAATGTCCACTCACCGGCAGGAAGCGAGACATGTTTATCATGCTTATTTCCATTTAGCAGCACAAGTATTTGCTTCCATTTGTCGCCGTTGGCATTGCCACTTATCTCGTAGCTTATCAGCAGCGGGTCGTGTGTATCGTGAAACCTAAGATGCTCCTGGATCATTTTGGTAGTCGACATTCTAAAAGCCGGATGATTTTTGCGCAGCGCTACCAGTGCTTTGTAATATTCAAATTCTTTCTTGTACTTGTTTTTCCAGCTCCAGTCTATTTGGTTGATGGCATCCGGCGATTTGTACGAATTGGCAACACCTTGTTTGGTGCGTAATAGTTCAGCGCCTGCATGCAGGAAAACCACCCCCTGGCTTGTAAGCACTGTAGTATGCGCCAGCTTGTCCATTTTTATCAATGCTTCTTCCGAGGCATGTTCGTTGCCATGTTTCAGCCTGTCGAACAATGTATGGTCGTCGTGGCAGGAAACATAGGTGATGCACTGGCTCGGTTCATTTGCCCATGGAGCTTTTGAATAATTCACATGATGGTAGTTGATCTGCGGGTGCTGTGTTGCTGCTACAATGCCAAACTTCACACTTTCGGCTGTGCCCGCTTTTCCACTAACAAAGCCAATTTCGCGGTCGTTGCTAAAAGGGCCGCGTAAGCCATCCCTGATGTCGTCGCTAAAGGCAGCAATATTTTGCAGTTTTGGCGTGTTGATCTTTATTGCCCTTTGATCTTCAGGCAATGGACTGCCACCTGCTGTCCAGCCTTCGCCATACACAAAAATGGTAGGATCTATTTTATGCAGCGTCTCGCTTACCTGGTTCATGGTTTCAATATCATGGATACCCATCAGGTCGAAACGGAAACCATCAATATGATATTCCTTTGCCCAATATGCAACTGATTCTACAATGAACTTGCGCATCATTGCTCTTTCCGATGCAGTTTCATTTCCACAGCCACTGGCGTCGGAATAGGAGCCATCTTCTTTTAACCGGTAGTAATAACCCGGCGCAAACTGGTTGAAGTTGGATTTTTCAGTAGTGCTTGTATGATTGTATACTACATCCAGTATCACACGGATACTATTATCATGAAGTGTTTTTACCAGTTGTTTGAATTCTTTGATCCGCACATTTCCATCATATGGATCTGTAGCATAACTCCCTTCAGGAACATTGTAATTGGCAGGATCATAGCCCCAATTGTATTCATTTAGCTCCAGCTTCGTTTCATCTATGGTGCTAAAGTCGAAGGAAGGCAGCAGGTGAACGTGGGTAATTCCCAGTTCTTTTAAATGATCAAGACCAGTGCTTTCACCTGTTGGTGATTTGGTTCCGGCTTCTGTAAAACCCAGGAACTTGCCTTTGTTCTTGATGCCTGAGTTGGGGCTGATGGAGAGGTCGCGTACATGCGTTTCGTAAATGATGATGTCGGTAAAGCTCTTCTGCTGCGGTCTTTTGTCTTTCTCCCAATCCTTTGGATTAGTAGATCTCATGTCTGCCACCATTCCTCTCAGACCATTGGCGCCTACGGCTTTGGCATAAATATCAGGTCTCTCCAGCAACCACTTCCCTTCCTGTTTTACCTGGAAAGTATAGTATTGGTTCTTCAGATCTCCTTCCGCCACTACTTCCCATACACCATTGGTGCTAGGTTTTAAATTGATGGTTTTTGTTGCCGTTCCACCCAGGCCTGATGGGTACAGCCGTAGCACCACTTCCGATGCATTGGGTGCCCATACTTTAAATTTGGTGCCTTTGGGTTGGTACGTTACCCCAAGATCGGAGCCGGTATAAACTGGATACGTTGTTTGTTCTTGTGCTATTGCTATCATATTGAAAGAGCAATAGAGAAAAATTGATACCACCAAAAATGTGTGGCGGGCAAGGCAAGTTATCATTAGCAATAATTGAGGAAAATAAAAGTATAAAATGAATGTGTAACTTTTACACTTTACCAGATATCTTTGACTCGTAAAGGAAATGTGCGTTCACCAGGATTTTGATGATATGTATCATTTACACATTAATCTTAAAATATCCTACTTTCATATCCTTTCTAGAAACTAACGATTGCCAATATGGATAAATCTCCATCACCAGGCGTACTAGATATGCCACAGGAAGCTCCACTTATTCAAGATCCAAAATCACTTGTTGATTCCTATCCTGTTGTTCCCATTACTGTAGACTGTGTCATTTTTGGCTTTGACGAGAATGAGCTGAAAGTGCTGCTGATACGCAGTGATCTTGAAGTTTTTGAAGGTAAATGGTCGCTACTGGGTGATGTAGTGCACGATACAGAAGAATTGGACGAGGCAGCGTACCGGGTTCTTCGCCAGCGTACGGGCATGGAAGACGTATTCCTGGAGCAGGTAAAAACCTTTGGCAGCCCCAACCGCCACCCGGGTGGAAGAGTAGTAACAGTTGCTTACTGTTCGCTGTTAAATGTGCTTCACCACCAGTTAAAGATCTTAGATAATGAATTGCACTGGCATGCGGTGAACCAGCTGTGCGATATGGCTTTTGATCATAAGGATATTATTGATGAATGCTACAGCTGGCTGCAGAAGCGTATCCAGGAGCATCCATTAGCTTTCAACCTGCTGCCCGAAAAGTTTTCGCTGCGCCAGTTGCAGAACCTTTATGAAGCAATTCTAGGCGTTTCACTCGACCGCCGCAATTTCCGGAAGAAGTTTTTCTCTATGGATTTCCTGATAGATATAGAAGAATATGAAGAAGATGTTCCGCACCGGCCGGGAAAACTGTACAAGTTCAATTTTGAGAAATATGAACAAAACAAGCGGAAGTGGTTCGGAATAGATTTCTAATGGTTATAAGCCTATAGCAGAGGATTATTTTTTAACAAAGTATTTGACGGATAAAATATTTTCTATATTGTGTAAGATTTACACATTTGATTTAAGTAGATGACGTTGATTATCAACTAAATCAAATTCTAACTGACGAAATTGCTGTGCGTATGAAACTATTTTCTACACTGTTTTTCCTGTTCTATGCAGTGATCTGCCAGGGACAGCTCCTCTCTACCAATCCTGTTTTTGTAAGAGAATCTTCTTCTACAATTGAGATCTCCATGGACGCCAACTTTGGCAACCAGGGATTAAAAGATCATACACCTACTTCTGATGTTTATGTACATATTGGTCTGATCACCAACCTGAGCACCAGCCCTACCGACTGGAAGTACTCTAAGTTCACATGGGGACAGGCAACACCGGCAGCGCAGGCTACTTATGTGTCGCCTAACAAGTGGAGGTTTACCATTACAGGTGGACTACGCAGCTTTTTTGGCGTTACCAACCAGAACGAGGTGATCCAAAAGATCGTGATCCTGTTTAGAAGCGGAACTGGAGCCAAGGCGCAAAGAAATCGTGATGGAACGGATATGTACATCCCGGTTTATGATAACAACCTGCAGGTGAGAGTGACGCAGCCTTTCCGTCAGCCTACGTTCAATCCTATTGCAGAGCCTTTGAACCTTGTCATTGGAAATTCACTTACAATTTCTGGCGCTTCGAGCGATGCTGCACAACTGAAATTACTATTTAATGGAACCGAGGTGGCAAATGCAGCAAATGCTACCACTGTCTCAGCAAATGTTACCATCACCACTACCGGTACCCAAACCGTGATAGCAGAAGCGACAGTGGGTACTACAGTAAAAAGAGATACCGTTACCTTTTTTGTAACACCGACCACTGTAGTGGAACCACTACCTGCTGGTGTACGCAATGGTATCAACTACGAGAGTGGCGATACTTCTGTTACGTTGGTGCTTTTTGCCCCGGGTAAAAATTCGGTTGCTGTTATTGGCGAGTTCAATAACTGGGCGCCAACTGTACAGCACCAGATGAAGAAAACGCCTGATGGAAATCGTTTCTGGGTAAGGATTACTGGTCTTACACCTGCAAGAGAATATGCTTACCAGTTTTTGATTGATGGCACATTGAAGGTGGCAGATATGTATGCTGAAAAAGTATTGGATCCATGGAATGACCAATACATCCCGGCTGCCAGCTATCCAAATTTGAAACCTTACCCTGCTGGTCAGTCGGGTGTGGTGAGTGTGCTGCAGACAGCAAAGCCTACATTCAACTGGCAGGTACAAAATTTTGCCAGGCCTGATAAAAGAAACCTGATTATTTACGAACTGCTGGTGCGTGATTTTGTGGCCACACAAAACTGGAATACCTTACGCGATACGCTTGGCTATTTGAAGCGTTTGGGCATCAACACCATCAACATTATGCCGTTCAACGAGTTTGAAGGCAACATCAGCTGGGGATACAATCCTTCTTACTTTTTTGCCCCTGATAAAATTTATGGTACAGAAACAGCATTGCGCCAGTTTATTGATGAGTGCCATAAAGAAGGCATAGCAGTGGTGATGGATATAGCATTGAACCATGCTTTTGGTATGTCACCAACTGTGCAGATGTATTGGAATGCAGCACTCAATCGTCCGTCTGCCGATAACCCATGGCACAATGAAGAAGCGCGTCACCCTTTCAATGTTGGTTTTGATTTCAACCATGAAAGCCAGGCAACAAGGACATTGGTAGACCGCGTGGTGGAGCATTGGCTAACCAACTATAAGATCGATGGTTTCAGATGGGATCTTTCTAAAGGGTTTACACAGGTAAACTCTGGTAGTAATGTAGCGCAGTGGGGCAACTACGATGCCAGCCGTATTGCCATCTGGAAACGCATTTACGATAAAATGATGGCAACGTCCGCTAATTCTTATTGCATACTGGAACACTTTGCAGATAACTCAGAAGAAACAGAACTGGCTAATTATGGCATGCTGCTGTGGGGCAACCTGAACCACAACTTCAGCGAAGCTGCCATGGGGCATTTGGCTCAGTCAAATTTCCAATGGGGCATTCATACTGCCAGGAACTGGACGCGGCCTCACCTGATCACTTACCAGGAAAGCCATGATGAAGAAAGGCTAATGTATAGAAACCTGAACTTTGGTAATACCAACAACCCTGCTCATAATGTACGCGACCTGAATGTAGCACTTAAAAGAAACGAGCTAACTACCAGTTTCTGGTCAATGATACCTGCGCCAAAAATGATGTGGCAGTTTGGTGAACTTGGTTACGATTTTTCTATCAACTATTGCCAGAACGGAACCGTGAATGATAATTGCCGTACAGATCCGAAGCCTATTCGCTGGGATTATCTAGGCAATCCAAATCGCAAAGCATTACACGATCATTATGCACGCATGCTGCGTTTGCGCAATATTCCCAACTTCCTTCCTACCTGGGTTACCAATAATGTTTCATACAACTTAGCCGGAGCCTTTAAGTGGTTGCAGGTGAATTCTGACTCGTTACGCGTTACCGTCATAGGCAATTTTGATGTAGTGCCGGCTACTGGTAATATCACTTTCCAGAGCCCTGGTATTTGGTACAACTATACAGGCGGTGGTACGCGCAACGCGACAGGTGGTACAGAAAGCATCACACTGCAGCCTGGAGAATATGCTGTATACCTGAACAGGGATGTAAATAATCTTGTTACCACACCAGTGCGAAATGTTGCTGCCACAGCGCTCAACATGCGTATGTCTATATATCCAAACCCGGTAAACAAGTTCGCGGTTATAGATTACGATCTGCCTGAAAGTGGAAATGTGACGGTGTCTGTATTGAATATGACAGGCCAGCAACTGGCTACACTATACACAGGTTTTAAAGCAAGAGGAACTCAAAAATTACCAATTAATTCTAATGGTTTCAATCCTTCGCGACTTGCCACAGGAATGTACTTGTTAAAGATTGAAGTGAATGGCAAAATGAAGGTTCAACAGTTCCAGGTTATAAATTAAAGTACGCTTAAATGGTGTGGCAGCAAGCATCGTGTTGAAGAGGTGCATTGTCTTATTAACCCATTCTTTTGCGGCCTTACTCCACTATACACAGCAAGAAGAAGAACGACTTATTTCTTAATCCTCATAAAAATCAGAACAGCGCCTTTTTGTAAACTCGTAAATTTTAAAATATGACCTTTAAACGACTGCTCTTTGCTATGGTCTTGCCCTTGCTCCTTTTTACAGGACAAGTAATTGCGCAAGACAAAGTAGTTACAGGACGCGTAACCGATGCCGGTGGAGCTCCTGTTGCTAATGCCTCCGTTGTAATGAAAGGAGGTACAACTGGTACCTCAACTGCCGCTGATGGCAGCTTCTCTTTAAAAGTTCCTGCCCGGGCAACATCCATTGTGATCAGCTCGGTAAATTTTACCACACAAGAAGTGGCCATTGTTGATGGTCCTATTAACGTGGTGCTGGCAGGTGCTACCGCTGCACTCAACGAGGTGGTAGTAGTGGGTTATGGTACCCAGCGCCGCCGCGATGTTACAGGTGCTGTTGCCACCGTTACTGAAAAAGATTTCCAGAAAGGAAACATCGTTTCAGCGGAGCAACTGATAGCCGGTAAAGTAGCGGGTGTTCAGATTTCACCTTCCAGTGGTGCTCCTGGTGCTGGTAGCCAAATAAGAATTCGTGGTGGTGCTTCGCTAAATGCGAGCAACGATCCGCTGATTGTAATTGATGGTGTACCTGTAGACAATGGTGGTGTAGCTGGTTCTGCGAACCCGCTCAACATGATCAATCCAAACGACATCGAAACTTTTACTGTACTAAAAGATCCTTCTGCTGCCGCTATCTATGGTTCAAGGGCATCTAATGGTGTTATCCTTATTACTACCAAAAAAGGTAAAAGAGGTAGAGTTGTTTACAATGTAAATGCTCAGGCATTTGCTCAAACTCCTGCCCGCAAGGTGGATGTGCTTTCAGCAGACCAGCTGCGTAGCATAGTAAACAGCAAGGGTGCACCTGGTGATGCAGCTAAACTTGGAACAGCTAATACTGACTGGCAGGATGAGATTTTCAGAACATCTTTTGGCCAGGATTTGAACATATCTGCATCTGGTGCAATAGCAGATGGTAAACTGCCTTTCCGTATTTCTGGTGGCATGCTAAACCAGGATGGTATTTTGCGCACCAGCAACTTCAACAGGCAAACATTGGCCATCAACCTGAGCCCACGTTTCCTGAAGGACCAACTGCGTGTAGATATTAATTTAAAAGGTGCAAGAACAGGTAATCGTTTTGCTGACGAAGGAGCTATCGGCTCTGCAATAGCATTCGATCCTACACAACCAGTACGTACCAACAGCAACCGCTTTGGTGGCTATTTCGAATATTTAGAAACAATTGGTATTGGACAGGTTCCAAGAGATCTTGCTCCACGTAACCCGGTTTCTTTACTTGAAATGCGTGAAAACAGGAGCGAAGTATTCCGCAGCATCGGTAATGTTCAGTTCGACTATTCACTTCCTTTTGTAAGAGGCTTGCGTGCTAACCTGAACCTAGGATATGATGTACAAAGTGGCGAGGGTACTGATGTTGCCAGCGACAGTGCGGGTGCATTTTATCGTCGTTACGAAATTGGCAGGAACCGTGCAGGTACTGCAGACAGCGTTCTTCATTATGGTGGTATGCGCAACCGTTATAAGAGCCAGCAGCGCAACCTGCTTCTCGATTTTTACCTGAACTATACCCGCGACCTTACCAGCATCAATAGCCGTTTGGAACTGATGGCTGGTCATGGTTACCAGGATTTCAGGTTTACTAATTTTAATTATCCTGACTTCAGATTCAATGGAAGTATAAGACCAGAGTCTACGCCGCAGTTCCCAATGAACCAACCGCAGTTTACACTGATCTCTTACTACGGCCGTTTGAATTATACCCTTGCCAATAAGTATGTAGTTACATTGAGTGCACGTACAGATGGTACATCTAAGTTCAGCCAGGACAATCGCTGGGGCTTCTTCCCTGCTGCTGCCTTTGCATGGCGCATCAACGAAGAAAGCTTCCTGAAAAATTCCAATACAGTATCTGACCTGAAATTGAGAGTTGGTTATGGTGTTACAGGCCAGCAAGGTGGAATTGATTTCTATGGCTACATTCCTCGTTATACGCTTAGCAATAACACAGCTCAATACCAGCTTGGCAACACTTTCTACCCAATGTTGCGCCCACAGGCTTACGATCCAAACCTGAAGTGGGAAACAACAGAGAATGTAAACGTAGCTCTTGACTTTGGTTTCTTTAAAAACCGTATCAATGGTTCGGTAGATGTATTCTCTCGTAAAACAAGAGACCTGCTGAGCGTAGTGCCAATTGCTTTGGGAACCAACTTCAGTAATGAGTTGTTGACAAACGTTGGTAGCATAGAAAGCCGTGGTGTGGAAGTAACCATCAATACTGTGCCTATTCAGCGTAAGGATTTCACATGGGATGCAAACTTCAACTTTACATACATCGATCCTAAGATCAGCCAGCTACTGTTGAACCCTGATCCTTCTTTCCGCGGAAATCGTTTTGGCGGCATCCAGGGTGGTACAGGTAACACTGTTTTAATCCACAGTATCGGGTACCTGCCTTCAAGTTTCTATGTACTGAAGCAAGTATATGATGCATCAGGACGCCCGATAGAAGGTTTGTATGAAGACCTGAACCGTGATGGTGTTATCAACGATGACGACCGTTACCAGTACAAGTCAGTTCAGCCTCGTTACCTGCTTGGCTTTAGCTCAAGCCTTACTTATAAGAAGTGGGCTGCAGGTTTTGTTGCACGTGGTAGCTTCGACAACTATGTGTACAACAACGTTCACTCTAACTTAGGAACACAACGTGCCATCTTCAACCCCCTTGGTTGGATGAACAATGGTTCTACCAGCTTCCTTACTACCAACTTTGTTGGTGCAGATCCAAACTTGTATGTATCTGATTATTTTGTTCAGAACGCTTCATTCCTGCGTATGGATAACATCAATGTTTCTTACGATGCAGGTGAGGTTTTCAGAGGTTCAAGACTAAGAGTTTCAGCCAATGTGCAAAATGCATTTGTGATCACCAGGTATTCTGGTATCGATCCTGAGATCAATGGCGGTATAGACAACCAGTTCTATCCTCGTCCACGCACATTCACTTTAGGCTTCAACCTGAACTTTTAATTCAAAACAACGATTGAAATGAAAAAGCTAATAACATATAGTATTTGGGTGCTGATGGCGGCAACGCTGCTGGTAGCATGCCACAAAGATCTTGATAGGTTCCCGCCCAACGATGTAACGTCGGCGCAGGTATACGGCACTGAAGGAGGTTACCTGCAGGTGCTTTCAAAAGTGTACGGTTCAATGGCGCTTACCGGTAATGCTGGTCCTGCTGGTGCAGGTGATGTAGCAGGTATAGATGAAGGTACCTCTGACTTCCTGCGCCTGATGTGGATGGCACAGGAGCTAACCACAGACGAAGCAGTAGTTGCCTGGAACGATGCCGGTATCCGTGACTTCCACAACCTGAACTGGAGCGCTAACAATGGTATGTTGAACGGGTTGTACAACCGCTGTTTTTATATCATTACACTTTCCAACGAATTCATCAGGGAAAGTTCTCCTGAAAGGATCAGCCAGCGTGGATTAACAGCTTCTGCTGATAATATACGCAAGATGCGCGCTGAAGCAAGGTTTGTAAGGGCGCACGTTTATAGCGTACTGCTTGACCTTTTTGGAAATCCAGGTTTTACTAATGAAGAAACACCCATAGGTGCAGGAAATCTTCCACAGCAAATAACCAGGCAGAACCTGTTCAATTTTATAGAAGCTGAACTGAAAGCAATAGAACCTGAAATGGATGCGCCAAGAGCTGCACCATACGGCAGGGCTGACAGGGCAGCTGCATGGGCACAGCTGGCAAGGCTTTACCTAAATGCAGAAGTTTATACAGGAACTGCAAGGTGGAACGACGCTATTACCTATTCTAAAAAAGTAATAGATGGCGGCTATACGCTGATGCCTAACTACAGCCACTTGTTTATGGCTGATAACCATGTTAATAACACTGAGTTTATCTGGACATTGAACTATGATGGTGTACGTACAAGGAACTTTGGAGGAACTACATTCTTAATCAATGGTTCAACAGGTGGTGGCAGCACCCCGCATAAAGACCTTACCGGCCTTTCTGGCTGGAGTGGTCTGCGCACAACACGCAACCTGCCAGAAAAATTCCCTGGCTTCCCTAATTTTTCTTCATCAAACATTACCGACAGGAGAGCACTTTTCTTCACTGACGGGCACAATGTAGAAATCTCTGACATCAGCGTATTTGAGCAAGGTTTGGGTGTAGCTAAGTTTAGAAACCGTACCCGCACAGGTGGCTATGGTAACGACCCTGAAAGAACTTACTCTGATGTAGATTTTCCTGTTTTCCGTTTAGCTGAAATGTACCTGATATACGCTGAAGCAGTATTGCGCGGTGGAACAGGTGGTAACCAGAATGAAGCACTGACCTATTTCAACACGCTACGCCAGCGTGCATATGGAAATGCATCAGGCAATGTTTCTGCACTGTCGCTTGACCTGCTGCTGGATGAAAGATCCCGTGAAATGTATTGGGAGGCTGTTCGTCGTAGCGACCTTATCCGCTACAACAGGTTTACTACTGCAGCTTACCTATGGCCATGGAAAGGCGGAGTACAAGGCGGAACAGCAGTATCATCTAATTACAGGTTGTTCCCATTACCTTCTACTGAGGTAAGTGCTAACCCTAACATCAGGCAAAACCCAGGGTACTAATCTTCTAAATAATCATAATTATGAAACGATATATGAATTGGTTTTTTTCTGCTGCACTCACGCTGGTTGTACTGGCGGGTTGTAAGAAAGAAGAGAACAGGGTTGTTCTGCAAGGAGGAACAGCGCCTAAACTGACTGCTACAGTTACAGCCAACAAAGTGCTGACAGCAGCAAGAAAAGACGAAGTGTTTGCACAGCTAAACTGGACCAACCCGGATTATATGTTCAATACCGGTGTCAGTTCTCACAATGTAACCTACCATTTACAGGTAGATACAGTTGGAGCAAATTTCACCAATCCTGAAAAGGTGGAAATAGCTATCAGCAACGACCTGTCGCGTACAGTAACGGTAGCAATGATGAACAACTACCTGACCCGGATGAGAATGGTTGCAGAGATTCCGCATAACATTGAGATCCGCATTGCTTCCAGTATTAATGGAACTGCTCGTTTATTCTCCAATGCTATACAAATAACAGGCGTTGTGCCTTACGAGGATTTTGCTGTGCCTCCTCCTACAAGCAACGAGTTGTATATGACTGGTGATGCTACCGCTTCAGGCTGGACAAATTCACCACCTGCAGCTCAAAAGCTTACCCGTGTAGACAGGGGAGAATATTTCATCATCACGCAGCTTTCTCCGGGAACCATGTATAAGTTCTTATCGCACCCAGGGCAGTGGCAACCACAGTATGGTGGAAGCAGTGCTACCGGTGGTGATATAGGTGTGAACCTGGGCGGCGGCAGCGATCCTGATGCCATTCCTACACCTGGTGATGCCGGCACTTACAAGATCACCCTGAATTTCAGAACAGGTAAATACACGGTAGTAAAACAGTAATAGTAAACGGTTGGCTGCCCCAACAAAGGCAGCCGACCAGCTAATAAATTATCAGATATGAAAACTCTTTTTAAACTTCTTTCTTTCACACTGGTAGTGGTGCTATCCATCGCCGGCTGTAGAAAAATAGCAGACCTTCCTTATTATGGAAAGGGTACTCCTGTTACACTGACAGCTTCGCGTACCACTGTAGCTCCTACCCCTGCAGATTCTAATACTGCTGTGGTTTCTTTTTCATGGACAAGTCCCAACTACGCCACCGACAGCAACAACTATAAATATGTAGTTGAGATCGATTCTGCTGGTAGGGATTTTTCACGTAAAGTAACCAAAGAGGTTACCGGTCAAAGAAGTACTTCTTTCACAGGTAGAGAACTGAATGCTATTCTACTTGGATATGGCTTCCAACTGGGTACACCATATAACATGGATGTTCGTGTGGTTTCTTCTTATAAGAACAACAACGAGCAGTACATGTCTAACGTGGTTCGCCTGACAGTTACTCCATTCACTGACTCTTCTACGCTTACCAGCACTGCCACCACCGTTACAGGTACATTGGCCTCATCTAGTCAAAATGCGCTGACGTTTAACTGGACACCTTCTTTTGTAGGTTATACAGGAATGATCACTTATAGCATCCAGTACGATTCTGTAGGTAAAAACTTTGCTAGTCCTAATGAATTAGCAGCAGGAGCTAACACCTATAGCTTAGCATTAACTCAAGGACAAATAAACGAAACAGCTCTTACTGAAGGTGTAGCAGGCGGCACTACCGGAAGATTGGAATACAGGGTGAAAGCTACCACTGCACAAGGTGCAGTTGCTTTTAGTAACAGGGTTGCCATTACTGTAAATACTTACGTGCCATTGCTGCGCCTGTACATGCCGGGAGGCTACCAGGCTGCTACCGGCAACGGTACCGATTGGGAACCAGGCAATGCGCCTGAATTCATTCGCGACCTGCGCAGTGGCTTGCTCAACAAAATGTACTACACCTACATCTACCTGCCTGCAGGTGCTGAATTCAAAATAACTGAAGGCCGCTCATGGAGTACAAACTACGGTGGCACGAATGGCAACCTGTCTGCTGGTGGTGCGAACCTTTCAGTACAAAATGCTGGTGTATATCGCATAAGCGTAGACCTGGCAAATATGAAATACGATATCCGCGAAGGCAGAATGGGTATAGTTGGTGATGTGAATGGATGGTCTCCTGCTTCGGCTGTAACCACACATTCATTGGGCTATGCCGGAAGAAACCTTTTTGTTGGCGTTTTCGATCTTCCTGCAGGTGGATGGAAAATGATTGATAATAACGAGTGGAACAACGGTAGCAATACTGTAACTGAAACCCGCAGCTATGGTGCAGCTGGCGGCACCGGAACTACTATGGAAGTAAATGGTTCTAATTTCCCTAACATTCCTGCAGCCGGCAGGTACAGGGTAATCTGGGATGGCAGAGATCCAGACAACATTAAGTACGAGTTGATGCTGGCTCCTGAAATGCGTTTGGTGGGTGATGGTATAAACATGGCTGGCGTGAATGATTGGGATCCTGCATCTTCTCCAGCTATGCAATTTTCAGGAAATGGTATATGGACGTTGACTGTAGGTTTAAAAGCGAATAAGGATATCAAATTCCTTTCAGGAAATGCATGGGGCGCATTTGATTATGAAGATGCCGGTCCTGGTGCTGCAGCAAATACAAGAAGAATACGTTGGGAAGGCGGTGATAACTTTAAGACACCTGCAACCGCTGGTACTTATACGATTACGCTCAACGAACGTACCCAAACAATGACCATTCAATAGCTACCACAACTCTGTTCGACGATATAAGGTAATTAAACAAAAGCCGGTTCTTAAAAGAGCCGGCTTTTACTTTTTAGCACAACCACCTTTTGCCTTATTTTTACCCGAATAACATTTGCCGTTTTTGTTGCATACAACCCCAGTCAGCACTGCATTTTGCAGGTTGAAAAGGCGGTTCAACAGGAAGGACAATTAATCAACTTATACATTATTATGTTGCATTCAATGACGGGCTTTGGCAGGGCAGAGCGGGCAGTAGGAGACAAAGTATTCCTGGTAGAACTAAAATCACTGAACGGCAAACAATTCGATCTTAGGATCACTATTCCGCCATTGTTGAAACCATTCGAATTTAATATCCGCAACCTGCTGCAGGAAAAGCTGGTCCGTGGTAGTGTAGAATGTATTGTGTATATAAAGCAGAATGGTTCTTCTAAACCTGTTTCTATAAATAAAGAACTGGCAAAGGCTTACTACCAACCAATCGCAGAATTGACGCAGGAATTAGGTTTGGATGCAGGCTCTGTTTTAAGCACGTTGCTTAAGCTTCCAGATGTTATCACACCTACCAATGATGTGCTTACAGATGAAGACTTCAAAGGTTTTGAAGAAGTGCTGCTGGATGCGATCAACCAGTTGAAACTGCATAGGGTGGACGAAGGAAAGTCGCTAGAAACTGACCTGATGCTGAGGATAGAGAACATTCTTTTGCAACAAGCTATTGTAGCCAGGCTGGAACCATTGCGCCAGCAAAAGATCCGCGAAGGCCTGAAGCGTGTGTTGGAAGAAAACGTAGGTAAGGAAAGCTACGATGACAATCGCCTGGAGCAGGAGCTGATATACTACATCGAGAAGATAGACATAAGCGAAGAGCAGGTAAGGCTTAAAAACCACTGCGATTACTTTAGGAGCATACTGGCAGAGCAGGACGAAAGCAAAGGAAAAAAGCTTTCCTTCATCATGCAGGAAATTGGGCGCGAAATAAATACTACTGGCTCTAAAGCTTACGATTCAGAAATTCAGAAATATGTAGTGCTGATGAAAGATGAACTGGAAAAGGCAAAAGAGCAGGTGCTGAACGTTTTATAAGGCAAAAGGCAAAAGTCAAAATTGATAAAGTAGCAAGCTAACTCTACTCATATTCATAACTCTCAATCATAACTCACTCTTGAACCGGTTTTACCTCTTCTTATTATTGATTGTTGCAGCTGTTTCGTGCCAGCCGATAGATGTTTTTGAAAAGACCAAGTTCTTTCCAAAGCACGAATGGAGCAGCAAGGAAAAGCCATCTTTTACTTTTGAAATAACAGATACAACTTCTTTGTACAACATCATGCTGGTGCTGCGTCATTCTGATGCATACCGCTACAACAACATTTGGGTAAAGCTGAATATCAAAAGCCCTGACGACAGCACCAGCTTGCGCAGGCAGTTTGTGTTAGCCAATAGTGCGCAAGGCTGGTTGGGCAGTGGCATGGATGATATATTTGAACACAGGCTACCTTTCAATGATAAACCTGCACCACTAAAAGCTGGTACTTATAAATTTACCCTTGTTCAAGACATGCGCGAAGATCCGCTGGATCATGTGCTGAATGTGGGGATCCGCGTACAGAAGGTCAACTGATCACTATGAGTATGTTCACCACCAGGAAACTTGCCATTATCACCGTAGTTTACTGGTTCTTGCTTTTATACATCATTGCCGCTTTGATCTTTTGGTTCATTTCGCTGCAATCGCAGAACGAAAAGATGACGGAGCTGTTGATAAATGAGCTTATCCCATCTGATCCGCAATTACAGAAAAAAGAAGCAGCCATCTACGACGCATACAAGCGCAAAAAAGCACAATACATAGGTGAAGGTGTTACCTTTTTAGCTGTAATAGTAGTGGGAGCTGTTTTTGTTTATCGCGCTACCCGCCGGCAGTTCATGGTGTCGCGGCAGCAGCAAAATTTTATGATGACGGTCACGCACGAGCTTAAAACTCCTATAGCCGTTGCTCGTCTCAACCTGGAAACACTGCTTAGGCGGGAGCTTAATCCTGAACAACAAAAGAAACTGGTAAGTAATACGCTGCAGGAGGCTGACAGGCTGAATGCACTCGCCAGTAATATTCTGCTTGCATCGCAATTAGATACCGGTGATTACCAGCTCACCAAAAGCAATATTAACTTGAGTGACCTGGCGGAAAGAACGGTTGATGATTTTTCCAGCCGCTTTGCCCAACGTATTTTTTTGGAAGAAATACAGGATGGTGTGCAGATATATGGCGAAGAATTGCTGCTGCAAATGATGATGAACAACCTGGTTGAAAATGCCATAAAGTATTCACCCAAAGACAAACCAGTAAAGGTGACGCTGCAGAAGAAAAACAACCACGTTATTTTTTCTGTAGAGGACGAAGGCGCAGGTATAGCAGAAGAGGAGCAGAAAAAATTATTTGAGAAGTTTTACCGCATTGGCAACGAAGCTACACGTACTACTAAGGGTACAGGATTGGGTTTGTTTTTATGTAAAATGATTGCAAAAGACCACAACGGGCACATTAGTGTTTCAAGTGCAAAAGGTGAAGGGACAACTTTTACAGTCACCTTCAGGACTAATTGATCTACCTAAATTTTCCGCTTGTCAAAAGTGAAGCATTGGTGCCTTGCACTTTGCTTTGCAGTGCATGCAGTAAATTGCAGTGCAACAAGATTACAATCCTCCAACTTCAAATAGAATGGCAAGAGCAAATATTTTACTGGTAGAAGACGAAGAGAACCTGCATGAAGCGCTGAAGCTAAACCTGGAACTGGAGGGATACGAGATCACTTCTGCATACGATGGCAACGAAGCATTGAAAGCAGTTAAAGATGAATATTTTGACCTGATGATCCTGGATGTGATGCTGCCGCATGTAGATGGAATATCCGTAGCTGAAACAATAAGACTGTCGAATACTGAATTGCCCATACTAATTCTTAGTGCGAAGAACACCAGCGCCGACCGTGTATTGGGTTTGAAAAAAGGTGCAGATGATTATATGGCAAAACCCTTCAACCTGGAAGAGTTGCTGCTGCGGGTAGAGAAGCTGATCAAGAAGAATAAGCAACTGCAGGAAAAGGAAACCATTGGCGATACCTATCGTTTTGGTAATAACGAGGTAGACTTTAAAGCACAAACAGCTATAACGTTCAGCAAGCAGGCAATAGAGCTGAGCAAGAAAGAAACCATGCTGCTAAAGCTGCTGATTGAAAATAAAAATGAAGTGGTGACAAGGGAGAAAATCCTTCAATCAGTCTGGGGATACAATGTATATCCTACCACCCGCACAATCGACAACTTCATCCTCAACTTCCGCAAGTATTTTGAAAAAGACAGCCGCAACCCGCAGTTCTTCCATTCTGTAAGAGGTGTGGGATATAAATATGCGGAATAGGTTTTCTTTTTCTTCTTCACGTTGAATCGCATGAATTACGAACAACTTTTAAAATCAACCAGCAAGTTTCTTAGCCTTGTATTGCGGCACCGGCCGGAGTTGATCGGTCTTCGTCTGGATGAAAAAGGTTGGGCCTCTACGGCTGAATTGTTGGAGAAGCTAGAGGCATCTGGCAAAGCTATCACCAATGAGCTGCTTGCGGAAATGGTAGCTACCAATGCCAAGCAACGCTTTGCATTCAATGAAGACAAATCCATGATCAGGGCGAGCCAGGGCCACTCAATCCATGTTGACCTTGAGCTGGCGCCAGTGGAGCCACCGGTACAGCTTTATCATGGAACAGCAGAACAAAACCTCGCTTCTATTTTAGCGCATGGTTTAGAAAAACGCGGTCGCCAGCACGTTCATCTTAGTGCAGGTATATCTACAGCCCTTCAAGTTGGGCAACGACATGGTAAGCCGGTGGTGCTGGTAGTAGATGCATTGCAGATGCATGAACAAGGTTTTGCATTCTTTCTTTCAGAAAATAATGTTTGGCTGACGGATCATGTGCCGGCAGAGTACCTGCGGCGGCAGTAGATTCTACTCCTCATGAGCCTAAAGTAAACTTGTAAAGGTTTCTTTTCTTCTTAGTTGTTGTTGTCACTTTTCTATTTGCATATAGTGCCTGCCTAAAACAAGTAACCAGTTACCAGTCATTGCAGAGCCGCCTCAGTTCTTACGGTTCCGGCCGTAGCCGGAATTGCGGCTTGCGCAGCTTGACGTAAAGTAAGAAGTGCAGCGGCGGCGCAATGACGAGGCCACGCGGCCTGAGTAACTTTTTATCTCCATAGACGCTCCATCATTCATCCCGATTTTAATCCCCTACCTCCTCATTTTTCAGATGATGTTCGTATTTTTTCCACCCTTAACTGAACCTTCAGCTTATGAAACACATGCTGCCACCATGCTTATTCATCCTGTTTGCATTCCTATTTTCCTTAGCTGCCAGTGCTCAACCCTATAAACCAGGTGATAGAGTAGAGGCATCATATGCCGGCGACTGGTTACGCGCCACCATAATCAGGGACTTAAAATCAGAAGGACGTGAAGGTATTTACCTAATTAAGTACGACGACTACAGTGGCAACCAAACCATGGCTGCTAACTTGATCCGTCCGCCGTACCGCCCCAATGCAAGTCAATCATTCAAGGTAGGAGACCGTGTCCTTTTTCTTAGATGGGATAATAAGGAATATGAAGGGCAGGTAGTGGCTGTAGATGATAAACGTTACCAGTTGTCTTACGTCCGTGATGGTTTCACCAATACAGAATGGGTTTCAGAGATTTCTGTTAAGGCATCTAATGCTGCGCCTCCGCCTCCACCTCCACCAGCTAACCCACCTGCAAATGGAAGTAACCAGGGAAACAACGGCCAGGCAGGTAACCAGCCAGGAAATAATGCAGGAGCACCTGCTGTACCGGGTGCATTCAAGCCCGGCGATCGCGTAGAAGTTTCCTATTCTGGTGACAGGGTAAGAGCCATCGTCAAGAGCAATCTTCAGCCCAATGGCAGCGAAGGCACCTACTTAATTAAATATGATGACTATAGCGGTGAAATGAACCTGGCAGCTAACCTGATGTTCCCGCTATACCGCCAAAACGAAGCGCAAACTTTTACACCTGGTAGCCGCGTTCTCTTCACGCGGTGGGATAACAAGGAGTATGAAGGTGAAGTGGTGGGTGTTGACGGGAAACAATATAACATTACCTATATCCGCGATGGGGTTAAGTCGACCGAATGGGTTTCTGAAATAAGGGTTAAAGCAGCTAACAATGCTGCGCCTGTTGCCGCCGCTAATTTTCCTGGTCAGAAGTACAAGATCGGCGACAGGGTGAGGTACGACGGTGGTAATTTCCTTACCGGCCCGTACTTCGGAACCATCATCTCGGTGGATGTAGATAAACGCAGCTACACCGTAAAAGATGAAAAAGATGCCAGCAGTCGCTATTCTTATCCTTGCTATGGCGTAATAGCCCCGGGCGAGAAACCTGATAACAGCTACTTCATTGGAAAGTGGGACATGTATGTCTCCGGCGCCACATTTACCTACAACAAAGGCGACGACAAATACCGACGCATTAGTGGTGGCATGAAACTGCAGCCATTGGATATAAAAGCGGATGGTACTTATACCTGGCAGATGGATAAAAAAGTTATCAGGGGCCGCTGGACGGAGCGCGGTGATGTGCCGGGTATAACGCTGCTGAAAGGTCACGATGGCTTAGACTGGACCGTATACCAAAGTACCGAAGCGGCGGCAACCAACAAAAGTACCCGGGATGAGATCCGCCTGCACCACCAGCCAACCAATACCGGCTACTACATGGGCTACCGCATTGGCCAGAACAGGAGCTGCGTGCTGGCAAATAGAACTTTCCGCTAGTAGAAAATGGTTGCTGGCCTGGAGGTTTCAGACCAGCATAAGAAAGAAAGACATAAAAAAGAGCTGCTAATTGGCAGCTCTTTCCATTCATATATGAACAATGTTTTACCTGGTAAACAAGCCAAGTAGAGAGGCGATATCCAGGTTGCCACCTAACAAGCTACCGAGGTTCAGGTTGCTGCCCAGCAGGTTCACCACCCAGCCATAATCGCCAAGTAGAGAAGCTAAAGCGCTATTTCCTGCCAGACCCTGGCTGAGCGCACCACTGCCCAGCAGCGAGTTGTATTGCTGCGACTGTTGCGGGGATAGTAACGCATGAAATCCATTCTGATGTTGTTGAACAAGGTTTAGAACAGCCATTCTTTTTTGTTGTTGCGGAAGCCTGCTATTGCTGTTCATAGATTGAAGACGGCTAGCCAGGTTTTGGTTTAGCCTATCTGCCTGTACACGCTGATTTGAAGAAAGGTTGAGTTGGTTATACAACTGCCCCTTTAGTTTTGTTGGCTGCGAAGCCGACCACGACTTATTCTGCTTCCAATGTTGTTTTTGTTTCGACTTCCTTTCCTGGGCCTCCACTGACCCTGCCACCATTAAAGTGATCACTGCACTGAGTATAAATTTTTTCATGTTTTTGAAGTTTAAATGTTCAAATGATAGATACTGTGCAGTAGCTAGTGTTTAACCATCAACTGTTAATAGAAGAATAAGAGATGTGCCTGCGGAAACAGTAGCCAGCTTGAAAAAACCTACTGCAGGTACTTTAAAAAATATTCAGCAAGAAAAGGTTTTCCCAAAGCATGGTAAGGCACCCACTGCTGTTGGTCCGGTAGAAAAACCTCAACCGCTGTAGGATCGGGGAAAACTTTGTAGTCGAAGCGGGTACTGTCGGGGCTGATATAGCCGGTGTAGTAATACGTCTTTTGCAGGTCCAGCGCATACTGCAGCTTTTGCAATACCAGGAACTTTCCGAGGCTGTAAGCGTGGTATGCGGGGTGGTAAACATTCATGATGCCCGCAATAGACTGTTGTCCTACATCAAAAAAGCCGGTAGCAACCAGCTGCGCACCGTGCCTTACCTGCACCATCAGCGAATCAAAAGGATGAGGTAAAAGATCGGTATGTAAATATTCAGCACAACTAGGGGATACGGAAAACACTACATGATCTTTATAAAGCGCATACAGATCTTCAATTTCTTCAGTAACACAGGCTGGCAAAATAGTAGTAGTAAACTGGCTGCATTTCTTCAGGATGTTCCGCGCCGACCTGTTGAGCTGGCAACTGCTGACGCGTGTACGTAGCCAGAAAACCGGTATCGGTTCTTCGTCTTCTTCAATTTGCGTGTCGTTGGTGGTAAACATCAGGTGCTGCATGCGATAATAACCTGCAGCCAACAGGTTATCCATTGTGTCTGCCCTGAAGCCATCATCACCGGGAATAAAGTAGCGGAAACTGTCCATACGTGTGAAGCTGCAATTTAACCAGAAGAAGAATGCTAAATGCCGTTCCGCTTATTTAGAAAGTAAGAGCAGGAGAAGCACCTCAAACCTTCTAAAAAGTCGTAAGTATTCGCGGAATGTTTTAGAAAAGCCGCGCTAGTTACTGGCGCGGCTTTTCTCTTTTCCAATCCAGCCAAGGTGGGTATGGCTAAAGCTATCCGGGTACTTTAACCCGTAGCCAAGCATCCTGTCAAGGGCAGAATGTCCAAAAAGGATGATGCCAATTATTACCAGGTAATCCGCCTGCAGCAGGTAACCGGCAACCAGTGTGGCAATGGCTACTGCCTGGTGGTGAAACAGGTTGTAGGCGGCAGCTCCTACACGGTTGTTGAAAGCATAACCTATCATACTTAAGTCGGGCAGGAACAGCAGGGCAAAGTAGAGCCACCAGCTATTTCCGAGTTGAATGAATACAAGAAACGAAAGAAGAAATTTTGCTGCTTCTTCCAGGTTGATCAGCTTTTTCATTGTAAAATTTTTGGTGATTAGAAACGGTAGCCAATGTGTACAGTAGGAAAAAAGCCCCAGTTGCTCTGCTTGTAATGCATATTCTCAAACTTCACTTTTTGTAAGTGCATGTTGTAGTCTACGCTCACCCACGGTGCTATGTATAGGCCTTTGCGGGTGCCATCTTTTTCCTTCTGCAGGAAAAGCCGGTAACCAAGATGAGCACCCACACCCACAGAATTTCCCGTTGCAATGGTTGAAGTAGCCTGGTGTCTTGCCTCGGTAGTGGTATAACCAACACCTAAGCCAGTATACAGACCTTTTACATTTCCCAGCAGGTAGCTGGTTTTAAAACCGAAGCCTTTCACTTTTTCAGTAAAACCTTCATTACCATGAACACTTGGCGGCACCTCCAGCCCATAGAAGCCGGCGTCGTACTTCATGTTTTTAGTATTGTATGAAACGTGACCTGAGTAGCCTTTGAAGAAGGCATATGCCAATGGGTCAATTTCAATTTCCCAGGTAGAACTGGTGGTTTTTTGTGCTGCTGCTTGTAATGTTAGGAACGTAGCGATGATGATGGAAATCTTTTTCATGATGATTTTTGTTGTGGTTTGAAAACACAAAATTGATCATCAAAAAGCGGCTAATCGACTGATTTTCAAAAGTCGGACGTGCTGATTTCGGAAGTCGAACGCCTACGCCGGGGTGGTCTCGCGGAATTGGGTGGGGGTAAGGCCGGTGAATTTCTTAAAAGCAGTATTGAAGGATGATTTGGAATTGAAGCCACAATCCATGGCTATTCCAAGTACTGAAAAATGTGCTAGTTCCGGATCTTTCAGCCGCTTTTGTACTTCTTGTATTCGCTTACTATTGATGAAATCAAAGAAGCTGCCCTTATAGTAGCGGTTGATCAGTTCTGAAGCTTGGTAAGGCTGAATATGCAGCCGATAGGCCAGTTGAAGAAGCGTCAGATCATTATCCAGGTGTAGGCCCTCTTTTACCAGCTCTTCCAGTTTGGTTACTAACTGCGGGTAATCCTCATCACGTATATGATGTTTCGTACGTTCTTTTTCCTCCTGCAGTACCTCTTGTATTTCTTCTGGTTCGGCAGGTTTTGCAGGCAGTTCTGGCGGCAACGGAGTATCAGTCATGGTTTCTACCTGTTCCGGCAGTACAACAGCTGGTCTTGACCAGGTGGCGTAGGCAACGCCATAAATTACAATGCCCACCGTTAGGCTGATCAATCCGTTGATGAAGACAATATTGATGGAAGTAAAAAAGCTGGCGATAAAAGTGCAGGTGCCAACTACAGCAACGGCTAAAAAGAGTTTCAGCAAGCGGCTTACCGTTGCCAGTGTTACCTTTTCAATATTTGAAAAATTATCTTTTATCTGTTTCTGGAACGCCACTACCAGTTGCAATGAAGCCAGCATGTAAATGGTAACATGTACCGTACGTACAAACTGCACTACCATCGTTTCCGTGTTCATTGTTTTGTCAGCAAAAAGCCGTTCTACATAAGCTATTTTGTCGTCGCCACTCATGGCATAGAACGGCAGCAGGTACAGCACATATAACAAAAACGGCAGGAAATGCAACAGCCATTTTTTGGGTAACTGGCCGCGGGTAAGGCAGCAGATATAGATAAAAAGTAATGGTCCAAAAACGAAGACCAAAGGATCGCCTACGCGTATGAAGTGCGGAAGGAGAACGTAGTAGCCAGCTAATCCCATGGCTGGTCCCAGTATGGCTATTGACATAGCCAGGACCAATGCAGCCAGTACCCGCTGCGCTACACCTTTATTAGTGTTGATGAGCAGGTAGCAAAGGAAGAAGCCTTGAACAGCTATAGCAAATATGACTGCAGCTAAAAAGTTCATGAGTTTAGGATGAGCGAATCTAGTAAGCTTTTTTGAACTGGCGGTATAGAGGGTGAAAGCGAAATAGAAGGAAGTAACTACATCATACGGTAATAAAAGTTCTTGGAGATGGAATGAAATCGCCTGCCACAATTCTTCCTCTTCCGTACATTTATACATCTATGCTCCCCGCCCGATCTCGTTTAAAAAACATGCTGCTCCTGCTGGCGCTGGTTGTGTTTATTTGCAACGCCTGCAAGCAAAAACAACCGGCGCAGCATTCATTTTATTATTGGAAAACGAGCTTTTCTGCCGATAGCACTGCGAAGCATTTTATAAAGAAGCATGACATCTCACACTTTTACATCCGGTTGTTTGATATAGATTGGAACTACCAGCAGTGGATGCCGGTGCCACGTGCGGAACTCTCCGTTAGTCAGCATGCTGCGCCTTACCTGCAGGGCAGCTATACGCCTGTTATATACATCACCCAGCAAACCTTTATGCGGTTGACCGGCTATTGGCGCGATTCGCTTCCACACAAAGTGCGCAACCGGATTCTGTTTTTGCATAATAAACTAAGCCAGGCCAACGTAGCTGCTGGTGGTCCTGCACTGCCTGAACCTGCAGAAATACAGTTCGATTGCGATTGGACAGAGACAACAAGAGACGACTATTTCAACTTCCTGCGGTATATGAAGAGCCTTTTCCCGGGCAAAACAATTTCTGCCACTATAAGGCTGTACCCTTACAAGTACCACCACAAGATGGGTTTGCCGCCGGTAGATAAAGGGCTGCTGATGTGCTACAATATGAGCAACATAAAACATGCAGCTACTACCAATTCTGTTTTTGACATAAAAGACCTGGAGCAATACCTTACCATCAGCAACTACCCGCTACCTCTTGATGTGGCGCTGCCGGTTTTTGGCTGGTATGCATGGTTTCAGCAAAACAACTTCAAAGGGTTGCTTCATGATGCGCAGTTTTCGGAGCGGATGGCAGATTCAAATCATTTTGTGACCACTAACCAGGGCATACAAGTGAAGGAAGATATAGAGGTGGGGGCACATTATCTTCGGCAGGGTGATGTACTGCGTGTAGAATACCCATCAGAGGCTGCATTGGAAGAGGCAGCAAAACTGTTACGCCAAAAAGTTCCTTCCGCCAAACGCATAGCACTTTACCATTACGACCCACAACTTGTACAGCGATATGAACAAGCTATCAAAAAAATATTTACAGCGCTTTAGCCTGCTGCTGGTGTGCCTGCTGCTGCCCTGGACGATCATCCTTTGTTGCGGGCCTTCTCTTAGCAGCGATGAGCAGCGGTTCTCCCTTTTCAACAGCGGGCTTGAGGCTCCTGCAGGTCTTAAACCATTTACCTATTCGCAGCAGCTGTACCAGTGGGAGCCGGAGAAACAGCCTGATTATATACGCAACTGTAACGAGTGGGTGAGCTATAGTAGTAACAAAGCAAAAGAAGCTGATGTATACAATGTGCAATATGAAACGCCACCAGATATTTTTGTTCAAGCTTACAAGCGGAACAACTGGAAATCGTTTGGTAACAACAGTTTCATTAAGTGGCTTATACAAAAGGAAAATGCTGCAGCACTCCAGTACATGGTACTTGCCAAGCAGGCAGAAGCAGTTGATTTTGCACAACCCGATCCGTGGGATACAACGGTGGAGAGGCAGAAAAAGGAGGTGGCAAAACTTGCGCAACTTTCGTTTCAGAAAATTGCTACTGCCCCTGCATACCTGCAGCCGCGCTATGCCTTCCAGGCTATGAAGCTGTGGGCGTACATCGGTCGCGAAGGATTTGGCTTTGCCCCGCAAATGCGCCAGGCATATGAGCGTCACCTGCAGGGGAAGCCTACAATTGTGGCAGCATGGGCAAACATTTATTATGCAATGGTATTGCAGGATCGAAATGAGCAAACCCGCTACCTCTTAAAAGCATTTGATGAATCGGAAGAAAAGAAGCAGTATGCTTTTTTACATGTAGAAAAGGATGACCTGGTGCAACTGCAACAAGTAACAAAAGATCCAAAAATGCTGGCGCTGGTGCATGCGATGCAGGCTTATAAAACGAATGGTCGCGCACTAAAACACCTGCAGGCACTGGCGCGCTACGATGCTGTTGAAAAATACCTGCCCATGCTGGTGGGACAAGAGGTGAACAAACTGGAGACATGGCTTTGGACACCTGCTATGTTAGGCTTCGAATATGAAGAGCGGGCAATGGAGGAATATACACAAGCTGAACTGGACAGGCTGAGAAGGACAGATGTGCAATACCTGGGGCAGTTACGCGCTTTCGTAGAAGGACTGCAGATGAGGCGCCGCAAGCCTTCGCTGCAACTGGCACTTGTTCACCTGTACAACATGGAGCGGCAGTACAACAAAGCAAAACAGCTGCTGCAAACGCTGCCGGTGTACATGAACAAACAACTGGAAGTACAGCGACTGGTAGAACAGGTGGTGGTAACGGCACATACTACAGATATCACTTCACCGCAAGCTAAAGCGTTACTGGCTGCGCAGCTCAAGAAGCTATACCAGCTGAATGAAAGCTACAGGAAAAGAACTACTAAAGACTACACCAGCTACGATGATGAAGGTGCCGAACGAACTGATGACTGGGCCGAGCTGGTGCTGATGCTTAGCAGGGGTTATGAAAAGAAGAAGGATACACTTACCGCCGGCATGTTGTATACCAAAGCAGGCGTTATCACCAATGCCTACGATGGATGGAGTGAGGGTGATGTGGGTTATGGTCATATAGCCTGGTACGACAGGTTTGCTTCGCCGCATCATATAGATAGCCTGCTGGCGCTGAAACATAAGAAGGATAAGACAGGTTTTGAGAAACTGTTAAGCCCTGTGCGGTGGGCAAAAGATGATATGTATCGAGATGTGAAGTTGACGATCCTCTTCAGGCAGAAGCGATATGCTGAAGCGTTGGCTGTGGCAAAGCAGATGAACCCGAGCTTTTGGGAAGACAACTATGAGTATGCTGATTTCCTCCCGCTGACACATATCACCAATACTGGTTTTGCACCACAAACAAAAAGCAGGAATGCATATAAAATGGTGAGCAAGCGGCTGGTACTGGAAGACGTGGTTAAGATCACGAATACCATCAACAATGCTACCAATGATGAAGCAAAGGCTGCGGCCTATTATCAACTGGGAAATGTGCAGGTAAATACATCCTACAACGGCAAGGGATGGATGATGTTTAGTTATGGCAAATCAGCAAATGAAGATTATGCAGAAAGTATTTACCCGCAGGCACATTGGTTTGGTTATACATTCTGGCCAAATGGCCACCGCTATGGCGATGACTACTATAGATGCCGATCAGCAATGGACAACTTTCGCAGGGCAATGTCGCTAACTAAAAACAACGAGCTGAAAGCTAAGTGCCTGTTAGGGTTGGTCGCCTGCAGCCGTTTCCAGGAAAACAGTAGTACCACTTATCTCCGCCAGCTTAAGCAATACCGTAATACTGCTTCAGTACGTGAAGCAGCTATAGACTGTCCGGATGTGAGGGAGTGGGTGAGGTAGATGTTGAGTTGGAAGTTGGGGGTTGGAAGTTGGGCGTTAGTGTCACGTCCTGAAACTGGTTGACATATTGAAGTAATTAAACTCAATCAATATGTCACAAAAAGTAGAGAGAACAGTCATCCGGTACAGTAATAGCTTTAAGCTAATGGTTGTCCAGGAGATTGAAG